>CAZRTN010000001.1:0-2718 GCA_964603015.1 uncultured Thermotogaceae bacterium
TTAGAAAAACAATAATTTTTAAAAGATTTTTATATATGTTAAAATACATAGTGTAGAGTTAAAAAATACTCAAAAAGATGAATATTAAGTAACTAAATTAATTATAACACTAATTTTAAGAAATACAAAGTTAATAAACGTGAAAGAAAAATATGAAAAGGAGTGATTTTATGAATGAAATATTATCTGAATATGAAAGAAATAATTTAATAGAATTGACTAAAGATTTAATAAAAATACCAAGTTCTGCATGGGACGATGAAAGTGTTTATTCGTATGCATATGAATTTTTAGATAAGAAAAATTTGAATCCTATAAAAGGTGATAAAGAAAATTTTGCTTTAGATAAAAATCATCCGTTTTTTAATGTTTTAAGTAAAATTGGGAATGGAAAAGGCCCTAAAGTTTTAATAAATGGACATTTAGATACAGTAACCGCTAAAAGTGAATGGTTTTACCCAAAATATTCTGCTAAAGAAGTAGATGGGAAAATCTATGGTTTAGGTGCAGCTGATATGAAAGCTGGTTGTGCAATAGGAGTTTCTGTTTTTGAAAAAATTAAGAATTTAGTTGATGATTTGGAGGGAGAATTATTTTTGTCTTTAGTTTATGGAGAAGAATCACCCTTTTCTATAGGGAGTGATGAGCTTTTAAGAGAGTATGATTTTTCTGATTATGATTTAATAATTGTAACTGAACCCTCTCCTGTATTAACTATTGATAATTATTGTTTTGTACATGAAAAAATAGTTAAAAATCCAAAATTTCCAGTTGTTGTTTCTGGCGCAGAAGGAAGAGAATTATTTGAACTTGAGTTTTTTGGTGAAAATTCACACGCCTCTCACCCTAAGAGAGGAACTAATGCAATACAAGATGCTTCAAAAGTAATTACAGAACTAATTAACTTTAATAAATTTTCAGATATAAAGACTGGTAGAGGTGATTATGTAGTATTAAATATGGAAGGAGGAGACGAATCTTTTACAGTTCCTGGCTATTGTAAGATATCTATAAATAGACAATTGGGAATTGGTGAAAAACCTTCTATGGTTGAAAAAGAGATAAGACAAATAATAAAATCTTTAAGGTTGAAATCAAAAGTTAGAATTGAAAGAAGGTATTCGCCTGACGAAGATGTTGAATACAGACCTTATATTTATAAGAATAATAAATATATTACCTCATTAATAGAAATTATAAACAAGGATAAAAAGAAGAATAAAAATTGTCAATTTATATCAAGTAGCGTAGGGGATTTTAACCTTTTTGGAGTTAGAACAAAAGTTCCAACTTTAGTATTTGGTCCAGGTGGAGGAAATATACATTCAGCAAATGAATATGTAAATAAAGATGAGGTTATTTATACTGCAGAATATTTGGTAGAATTATTAAAAGAAATATACAATATCTAATTTATAGAAAATCCATAATAATTTTAATATAATGTATATATTTTGTAGCATATTTTATGTTATAATATACTTTGTTGATTTTACAAAAAAATAAGATCTTTTTATACGCTACTTAATTATAGGTAAATTAATTATTAACTTAATTTATTGCCTTGACAGTTGTTTTTGTAATATGCTATAATAAGTCAGAAATAAAATAGATATAAGAGGTGGAATAAAAGATGAAAAATGGAATTCATCCTGAAATGAACTTGATAACAGTTAAATGTGCATGTGGAGCTGAACACAAAATTTATTCAACAGCGGACAATTTCAGATTAGATGTTTGTTCTGAGTGTCATCCTTTCTACAAAGGAGAAGGTGCAGGATTCTTAGATACAGAAGGTAGAATTCAGAAATTTAAGAACAAATATAAAGATTATCTAAAAAAATAAGAAAAAAGGGAGCTTAGCTCCCTTTTCAAAATATAAAAGAGGTAGGCGGATGGACCTTGCTCCCTTTTGGAATCCATCTGTCAAATTAATAGAAATTTTCGGAGGTGAAGTCCATAGCCTGGACCCGGGCCGTCGCAAGACGATATCACGACTTGGCAAGGTTATCGTGAAAAATCAAAAGTAATTTATGAAGGGCGGGGTATTATTGTGAGCGAAAGAATTGCCCAAGGTACTATTATTAATGCCAAAGTTAAGGACATCAAAAAATTTGGTGCGTTTTTAGAAGTTGAAGATGGTCAAGAAGGATTTGTCCATATTTCAAAATTATCAAAAAAGTATGTAAAAAATGTTTCTGATTTTCTAGAAGTAGGACAAGAAGTAAAGGGAAAAGTTATAGGTAAAACTAAAGATGGGAAATACGAAATATCTTTAAAAGATACAGATGAAGATACCGGTAAAGAAAATTCAGAAAATTTTGAAAAGAAATTGAGCCGATTCTTAAAAGATAGTGATAGGAAAATATCAGAATTTAGAAAACATATGGATAAAAAAAGAGGAAATAAAAGAAGATAAAATCATGGGGAGCCATTGGCTCCCTTTTTATTATTATATATGTACAATTTTGTGTTAAAATATATTTGATAATTATTATAAAGGAGGTCAAAGACTTGAAATATTCTAAGATAAAAGGAACACAGGATATTTTTGGCGATGACGTTAAATATTGGAATTATATAGAAAAAAAATTAAGAGGTATATTAATAAAATTTGGTTATCATGAAATTAGAACGCCAATATTTGAAAAAACTGAATTATTTAATAGAAGTATAGGTGAAAATACTGATGTTGTTCAAAAAGAGATGTACACCTTT
>CAZRTN010000001.1:2818-9117 GCA_964603015.1 uncultured Thermotogaceae bacterium
TCTAATGAGAGTAGAGAAATCTATAGAGAAGAGTTAAAAAAATACTACTCTGATAAAGTTGAAAATATGTGTGATGATTGTAAAAGAAGATATGACACAAATATTATGAGATTATTAGATTGTAAAATAGACAAAAAATATGCAAAAGAAGCTCCTTCAATACTAGATTCTCTTACAGATGAAGATAAAGAGCATTTTGAATCAGTTAAAACTTACTTAGATTCTTTTGGGGTTAAATATAAAGTAGATCCCTCAATCGTAAGAGGATTAGATTATTACAACCTTACAGCTTTCGAGGTAGAACATAATGGACTTGGAGCTCAATCTGTTATAGCAGGCGGGGGAAGATATGATGGCCTTGTAAAAGAAATAGGAGGGCCTAACACTCCAGCTATTGGTTTTGGTATAGGACTTGAAAGGGTTATTTTGGCCATGAAGCAAGAACAAGTCGAAATCGATAATCCAGAAAAAATAGATGTATACATTGCATATATGGGTAAAAAATCAGCAGAAGAAGCAATTAAAATATCCGATATCCTAAGAAGTAGAGGCGTAAAAACTTTTCTCAATGTATCTAAAAGAAATGTAGGTGGACAATTAAAGCATTCAAATAAATTAAATTCTAAATTCACAGTAATTTTAGGTGAAGAAGAAATAGGGAAAAATATAGTAACTTTCAGAGACATGGAATCAGGAGAGCAAACACAAGTTGAAAAAAATTGGTTTGTAGACTTGATTATGGAGAAGTTAAACAATAAATAATTTATCTGGAGATGTTTCACATGATTTTAATTAAACCTTTTTTGGTGTTCATAGCATTGATACTTTTTTATATCCCAAACTTACAATTTATAGGGATAGCTATGTTGTTATACATTTATCATATATTGATCAGAAATAGAAATTTACATGTAGAAAAGATGAAAGAAGTTTATAAAGCTAATAATGTTGACTTTCCAATAAAAGATTCTGGTAAAAAAACTTTTATTTGGCTTTATTTATATATATTGTCTATGAGTATATTATTTTATATGACGAATACAATAACAACTGAAGTTATTTCTTTGGATATAAATCAATTAGAACAATTTCAATTAGCCCCATGGAAAAGTTTTTTGGTTATAGGAAGTTTTGTTTCAATGTGGTTCACTTATACAGTTATGATAAATAAAATTGTAAAAGATCAATGGATAATACAAGAATCAGAAATAAATAATAAAATTGTAAAATATAGATTTATTAATTTAAGAGAAGGTAATTTTTCTATGCTTTTGAGAATACTTACTTTTAACTTATACGAATGGTATTTAATTTATATGCTTTTGAGAGAAACTGCAATGCATTATATAGAAGACGGAACAGCAACGGGAATATATAAAAAACATATTATAAAAAATAAAAAAGAAAATGTACAAAAAGAAACTCCATACGAGGGTCTGATTAAAAAGATTAAAGATCTTGACCAAGAAGAAAAATATTCAATAATTTTTTATGAAGTTACAAATATGAATGAAGATGAAGCAAATGAAATGTTGAATAAATTGTTAGATGAAAATTATATAAATACAGAAGAATATAATAAAATTAAGTCTTTTTTATAGGGGGAAACAAAAATGATTCCTTTATCATCTCCAAATATTACTCAAAAAGAAATTGACTATGTTAATGAAGTGTTAAAATCTAGGCATTTGGCATTAGGGCCTTATCTAGAAAAATTCGAGAACTCTTTTAAAAAATTAATAGATGCAAAATTTGCAATTGGTGTAAACAGTGGAACATCTGCTTTACACCTTCTTTTAAAGAGTTCTGGCTTCAAATCAGGAGATGATCTGATTACATCATCTTTTACTTTTATATCTTCATCTAATATAGCAGCTTTTGAAGATGGTAGGCCTTTATTTATTGATATAAACCCAAAAGATTATAATTTAGATGTTGAAAAATTAGAATATTTTTTAAAAAATAACAAAACAGATAAAATTAAAGCTTTTGTTGGTGTAGATATTTTTGGTCAGCCTTTGAATTGGGATAAAATAGATGATATTTTAAAAGGTTCTGATATAAAAATTATCGAGGATTCTTGTGAAGCTCTTGGTGCTGAATATAAAAATCACAAGATAGGTAAAAAAGGTATTGGTGGGACTTTCGCATTTTACCCCAATAAACAAATTACCACAGGTGAAGGTGGGATTATTGTAACTGATAATCCTGATGTTTATGAACTCTCTAAATCAATGTCTAATCAAGGTAGAAATTTAAATTCACAATGGTTAGAGCATCAGAGGTTAGGTTATAATTATAGATTAGATGAAATGTCTGCTGCATTAGGTTTGGCTCAAATGGAAAGGCTTGAGTGGATTCTAGAGCAAAGGGACAAAAAAGCAAAATATTATAATAATCTTTTTCAAAATGAAAATAGAATTGTATTACCAAAAATAAATGAATATACCACAAAAATGAGTTGGTTCGTTTATGTAATAAGATTAGACTTAAAATGGATAGACAAAATAATCAATATCCCTAGTTGGATTAGAGATATGGAATTACCATTAAAAATTAAAAGCGATCGATATGATGAATGGGGAAAAAATATTACAAAGATAAAAAAAGTCTTGAATATATTTATCGATAAATTGAATAAAAAAGGAATTCAGTCTAAAAATTATTTTACTCCAGTTCATTTGCAACCTTTTTATAGAAAAAATTGGGGGTATAAATTAGGAGATTTACCTTATACTGAACTGATATCTTCTTTAACTATTGCATTGCCTTTTTTTACTGGAATAAAGGAAATTCAACAAAATACTGTTTATGAAAAGATTTTGGACACATTGGAGGAAATAGAATATGAGTCAAAAAAATAAAAGAATTTTATATCTTATATTAATAGACTATTTAATTTTCATTTTCTCCTATGGGTTGGCATTATTGGTTAGATTTCAGACAGATTTTTTAGAGATGAGTAAATATTTATACCCTATAATACTATTTCCAATTATACATGTTGTGATTTTTAAAATAAATAATATTTATAAATCTATATGGAGATTTGCAACTTTAAAAGAGCTATCTCCCGTCTTATATTCTTCAATATTTGGATTGATGGCCAATATATTTGTTTTTGTATTTATTCAAAGATATATCTTTGAATTTGTTATACTTCCCTTTAGTGTTGCTGTGATTGCTACTTTAATGGGTGCTTTTTTAGTTATTCTAAGTAGAGTTATTTGGTTTTCTTCTATTAATTCTATAAATAATAAGAATAAAATTCTTGATTCAAAAAATGTTCTTATAATAGGTGCAGGAGATGCAGGGACAGAGTTACTGGGAGAGTATCAAAGAAATCCAGATAAAGGTAAAGTTAGAGGGTTTTTAGATGATGATCCTAATAAAATTTCGAGAAACATTAGAAGCGTAAAAGTTCTTGATAGAATTGACAATATCAGTAAATACATCGATGAAATGAGTATAGATGAAGTAATAATAGCAATTCCATCCGCCACTTCTGATGAGATGAAAGCAATTATTCGAAAGTTGAAAGGATATAAATTAAAAGTTAAGACTTTACCGCCTATAATGGAAATTATAAATAATAAATTATCTCTTGGAGCTCTTAGAGAAATAAACATCTCAGATCTTCTTGGTAGAAAAGAAGTAAAAGTGAATTTAGAAGAAATAAAGGAATATATTTCAAATAAAAATATACTTGTAACTGGAGCAGGAGGAAGTATAGGTTCAGAGATATGTAGACAAGTAGCTTCTGTAAACCCTAATAAGATTTATTTATTGGGAAGAGGAGAGAACAGTATATTTAAAATAAACAAAGATTTAAAAATGAATTATCCACATGTGAGGACAGTTAATATTATTTGTGATGTGACAAATGAAAAAAGGATTAACCATATTTTTAAACAGTTAGAAATTGATGTTGTTTTTCATGCAGCTGCTCACAAACATGTACCATTGATGGAAGAAAATCCTACAGAAGCTTTTAGAGTAAATTCTTTAGGTACATATAATGTTGCAAAATCTTCTGGAGAAAACAATGTTCAAAAATTTATTTATATATCAACTGATAAAGCAATCAATCCAACATCAATTATGGGAACTTCAAAAAGATTGGGTGAGATAATACTTCAAAGTATTGCAAACAATTACAATACTAAATTTGGTATGGTAAGATTCGGTAATGTACTTGGAAGTAGAGGAAGTGTGGTTCCTATTTTTAAAGAACAGATAAAAAAAGGTGGTCCTGTTACAGTAACGCATCCTGAAATGAAAAGATATTTTATGACAATACCTGAAGCAGTTGCTTTAGTTCTTCAATGTGGTAAATACTCCAACAAAGGAGAAATGTTTGTTTTAGACATGGGAGAACCAGTGAAAATTGTAGATCTAGCAAAAGATCTGATTAGCTTATCAGGTTTAATACCAGATCAAGATATTAAAATAGAATTCACAGGCATTAGAAAAGGAGAAAAATTATACGAGGAATTAATTCATGAAAAAGAAGAAAAAATCCAAACTCCAAATAAAAGAATTATAATTTTAAAAAACAATCGAATATTAGATGAAAATTCTCTAAAAACATTATTAGAACTTCTTTATCAATCAATAGAGTTCAACAATACGGAATTAATAGAGGCTATTATAAAGAAACATGTTCCTGAATCTAAAATTCATTTACTTAAAGACGAAGAGAGAGAATTAAATTGATTTATATAGTAGTTATATTCTTATCTTTAATATTAACTTCAATAATGATTAAAATTGCAAAAAGATTTAATGTTGTAGATAAACCTGACAATTTATTAAAGAAGCATAATAAAATCACTCCATACCTTGGAGGTATATCAATATTATTGTCTTTCATATTTTTCATAGAAGGTAATATTAATCTTATTATATTTTCAATTTTGATAACAAGTTTAGGCCTTATAGATGACATAAAAAATATTTCTGCTAAATATAGATTTATTTTTGAATTCATAATTACTTTTTCGACTGCTTATCTATTAATTGATGAAATCAACTTCTTTACAACTTTATTTCTAGCCTTTGTAGGAGTTAGTATAATCAATTCATTCAATATGATTGATGGTATGGATGGTTTATCTTCTGGATTAGCGATATTAAGCTTGGGATTTTTTTTCTTATTTTTAGAGAGTTATTTCACACTAATAATTATTTTTTCGATAGTGGGTTTTTATATATATAATTTTCCCCCAGCAAAGATTTTTTTAGGAGATGCAGGTTCTTATTTAATAGGTTTTTTATTATATTATCATTTATTAATCATGGTTCAAAAATTTGGAAATGGAGGATTCTTTATATCTTTAGTGATTTTAGGATTTTTCTTAACAGATTTGGTTTGGGCTTTTACAAGAAGACTTATAAATAAAGAAAATATTTTTAATGGGGATAAAGATCATATATATGATAAAGCAAGAAATATTTTAAAAAATGATAAAAAAGTCCTTTTAATTATGTATTTGATTAATATTGTTTTTGGATTGTTTTCACTTATCACATGGAATTTTAAATATTTAGGTGTTATAATTTCATTGATAATGTTTTTCATTATTGGAAGATTTTTTAAACTTTATAGTAAAACTTGAAAAGAGGTGCATTTAATTGGCTTTTCTAAAAGGCCTTAATAGTTCATACCTTCAAGCCAAACCAGATACAGTTGAACAGTTATTCTTTGATGAATATGATGATAGAGAAAATAATATAGAAATATTTGAGAATTATTCATATTCTATTTCATTCAAATCTGGTAATTATACTTGGTATGATAATGAATTTAGTGGAGTTCAAAATGATAATATGGAAGATTTAAAAATAGAGATAGAGTATCTACCTCTAGTTTTGACTTATATGAGGATAAATGAGTTTTTTGAATCAAAAAAAGAATCTATGGTTTCTTTTTTATCCACAGATCTAACAAGAGATACATCAGAATTGATTAATAAAGAAAACATTGCTTATACTTTTGATCAAAGTGGGAGAAATGTGATTTTGTTTTTAAAAAAAACCAAAGAGGATTTATATGAACATCATATAATAATGAATTTTTTTGGGCATGATAATTATTTTGATTTGATGACATTAGCAGATAAAAATAGTATAAAAAACCTTTATTCTGATTTAATAGATGAAACAAACAAGTTGAGAATTAGTATTTTGCCTTCCATAATTGAGAATATGACTAAATCATCACACAAGATAATAGAAAAAATAAATGTTGTAAAATCTCAAGATATAAAAGATATAAAAGATAAATATTTTAATATATA
>CAZRTN010000001.1:9217-10293 GCA_964603015.1 uncultured Thermotogaceae bacterium
TAGAAGAAGAATTCATGGAACATATGGATATGCTTATAGCAGATGACAAAATAGAAGATGAAGAAGATTTTGTAATAGAAGGTAAAAGTATTTTAGAAAGCATGCAATTTCTATCTGAGAAGGATCAAACAAATCAAGATGAATTTGAAAGAAAAATTCTTTTAGATATGATTAACGCTTATGGTATTTCCACGATCAATGATAATCACAGAATAATTCAAAAGATATTTGACAAGTTGAATTTAGATTTTGAGATAGAAAAATTATACGAAGTTTCAGAAGATAAAAAAATTAGTGATTATAAATCTTGGTATAACAATTTATTTGAAATAACAGGTAGAAATTTAAAAAAAGAAATCAATAATTAAAGCCTTTTTTTAAAGGCTTTAATTATTTAGACGATTATATAATGAATCTCGCCAAGGAGGCTTAATATGAGTGAAAACACAATAAATCTAACTATTTCTGGTATAATCAGCGAAACAAAAGATATACCAAAGGAAGAATATGACAATTTTGATACAATGGTAAAAAACTACATTGATGAAACACAAGGAGTTCTAACTAGTATAAAAATAAACGGTAAAGAAATTCCATTAAATTATTATAACGAAATCAAGGGAGCTTTTTTTGAAGGCGGTGAATCTGTAGAACTAGAATTTTCATCAAAAAAAGAAGTTCTAAAAGATTTGATTAAACAAGGCTTTGAATACATAGATAAACTTCAAACTAATTTAGAGAATATATCTAAGGAAGTTCTTATGAATACAGAAGAAGGCCATAAAATGCTCAATAGTATTGCAGAAGGGTTTGAGGCATTGCTAAATATTTTATCCCAAGTTACAGAGTATACAGAAAATAAATTATATAATGAAGAAGATTTAGAAAAAATAAAAGATGTAGTAACAACAATTGTAAAAGCACAAGAGGATCAAGATTATTTAGAAGTATCAGATATTATTGACTTTGATTTGCCAGAAGTTATAAAAATATTTGAACAAGGATTTAAGGAAGCAGATAGAATACTAAACGGAAAGACTAATTAAGAGGTGGTATTATATGTACGGAAATCCTAA
>CAZRTN010000001.1:10393-81146 GCA_964603015.1 uncultured Thermotogaceae bacterium
TCTCTATATAATTATATGAATAGAAGACTTGTAGAAGCTAATATAAAAAAAGATTTGGAAATATTAGAAGAAGTAAAAACAATGATAAAAGATTTATTAGATACATGGCGAGAAGCTATGATTAAAGCAAAAGATACTGTAAAAGATTTAAATAAAAATTCTCATCAATCAAAATTTGATGTACAAACTTAAGGGGCTTATATAGTCCCTTTTTTAATATAATTAAGAAGGAGTCTATTCACATGTATATAAAAATAAAGAATATATTTTTCTTAATATCTGCTATTATTTTAATGGTATTTTTCATTTTTATGATTTTTAATATACCATCGGAAAATAAAAATAATAAAAATATTAAAACTTCTTTAGAAAATAATACTGAATTTAGTGTTGAATCTAGAAATTTAAACTTTGGCATAATAAATGGTGGTTATGAGGGCATATATATATATGACTTATCAAAAAAAGAGATAATCAAAAATATAGAGACAGGGAATTATGTGAATCAAGCAGAATTAGATGGGAATTATATTTACTTAGCTGATAAAGAAGGACTTAAAATTTATTCAGTCAATAAAGATTTTGAAATTGAATTAGTTAATTCTTTTAACACTTATGGAGATTCTCTTTCTTTAGTAAAAAATGGAGATTATGTATATCTAGCAGATGGGAACAATGGAATTGTAGTATTCGAACTTGATAAAGAAATATATATTAGATTTTTGCAACATATAAGAATAAATGGTATAGTAATTGAACTTGTGAAAAAAGATGACTATATATTTGCTTTAGGTCCAAGATTTGGAATGAAAGTATTCGAAATACAAGAAAAGAAACTTAAAGAAACATCTTCTTATTCATCTTTGATATCCCCATCGAAGATATATATACATGAAGATATATTATTTATAAAAGATGATATTTTAGGTCTATTTACTTATAATATTAGTTCTATATTGAATAATGATTTTAACCCCTTAAAAAAATATAATTTTCAAATAGGAGATATAGCACCTGTTTCTAAAGATGAGTTTTATTATACAAACGACAAAGGACTTAATTTATATAAAGAAGATGAATCAAGATTAATATATGAAGATAACTTACTTCGTTCAAGAATAAAATACAGTGAAGACAAAGTATATATTTCAAAGAAAGAAAAAGGATTTAAGATTTATGATATTGATAAAAATAAAATTATATATGATCATAATATATTATCTTATGTGAATAATTTCAATGTTTTTGAAGGCGGAATTTTTATTGAAGATAGTGGTAGAGTACATCTATTTGATGAAAATTTTGACCTAAAATGGAGTAAGGAAATGGATGGTACTTTTAAAAAAACGCGAGATGGAATTATTTCATATAACGAAAATTCTGTAACTCTAATAAAAGAAAAAGAAATAATCACAAAAAAGTTTGAATATCCAATTCTTAAAGTGATAGATAATGAAGAAAATATATTAGTCATAACAGAAAAATCAATTTTATCTTTTCAAGAAAGTAATACAATAATTGAAGGGGATTATGTAGATTTTTTAAAATATAATGATAAATTTTATATAGCTGACAGAAATAACATATACAGCTTTGATCCACTTTCAAAGGAAACAAAAAAAATATATTATAACTCTAATGAAATATATTCTATAGAAAAAAATTCTAAATATCTTTATGTTTTAACAGACTATGGAGTTCAATATTTAGATAATAATTACAAACCTATAAAGTTCTTTTCTTATGCTTCTTATCCTGATAATTATGTTTTTAAAAATGATTTATTTTATATGGCAATACAGAACACAGTTTTAATTTTAAATACGAATATTGAAAATATGTATTATGAAAAAGAATTTAAAATTCCGATAGTTGACATAGATGTTCATAATGACCAAATATATATTTCACATTCATCTTATGGAATAGAATGGTTTAAATTAAATAAAAATCTAGAATTAATACTAGAAGGTGACTTTATTACTTTTAATGCTAATAATTTCTATTTATAAAAAAATAATGGTGCTAAGCACCATTATTTTATAGTAATTATTTTATCTAGTTTGACTATTTCAACAACTTTTTTTACATTAGGATTGTTGATATTATGTATTTCCATCACACCATTTTCTTTTTTGAAATCAGCAAAAAAGTAAAAAATTCTTCCCAAACCACTGCTGTCAATATATTCAAGGTTAGCCATATCTAAAACAATTTTTTTGACTCCAGATTCCTTTAATTCATATAATTTTTCTTTAAGTTCATTAGAATTTGTTATGTCAATTCTTCCATCAAGAACTATTTTTCCTGTATTTCCTAATATTTCTTTTTTCATAATTTATACCTCCTGAGAATTATCTTATACTAACTATATTATAGCATAGATTATAATTTAACAACAAGTCCAATTTGTTCTGGGAGATTAATTGTTAAATTATCTTCTGAAATATTTATTTTCAATTCTTCTTTCCTCGTTTTGAAAACAGTTTTTGCCTCATTAAATTCATCAGTTGATTTAGCTGATATAATAATTTCTTTTTCATGATTTGAGTTTATTATAATTAAAAATCTTTCATCATTATTCCATAATAAAAAAGATACATACCCATCAAACCAATCTATGAATTTAAAGCTACTGTATTTAAAAACATCTGCAGACTTATAAAAATTTATTAGATCTTTTGTATAAACTAGAGTATTTTTATTAAAATCATTCAAATTATTCCAAGGATAAGTTCTTCTATTATCCGGATCAGTCCAACCAGGTAATCCTATTTCATCTCCGTAATAAAGACCTGGTGAACCAGGTAACATAAACATCAACAACAAACCAATCTTAAAAATGTTTTCATTATAGTCTTTTCCTGCTTCTTCATGATTTTCATTATTAAGTCTTTCGATTTTTTGGGTAGTTCTCGTCAACCATCTAGAGTGATCATGATTACTCAATTGATTTAATGCAGAGAACTTACTGTTCATTGGTAATTGAGATAATGCCCAATTAACAGCTGATACGAAATAATCTGAGTTTTGATAAAGGTCTTCTCTAAAATCATCGTTATGTTTTTCAGTTCCTGTTAAAAAATAACTTATAGGATCCATAGTTGTAATATAATTCATAATTGTATGCCAACTTTTCTTTTCTAACCAAGGCAATGGAGATCTATATATTTCTGAAAAAATTAGTTTATCCTCTGCATTTTTATCGATCATCTTTCTAAAATATCTCCAAAAGGAAGAATTAGTTTCAAAATCTTTGGCTAACTCATCTGCTACATCAAGTCTCCATCCATCAACATTGTAAGGCTCGTTTGTCCACTTTATACCTACTTCAGCTATTTCTTTCCATAAATCTATATTAGAATAATTTAGTTTAGGTAAAGTTGAATATCCCCACCAACCTTCATAAAATCCTCCATGCCAATAAAAATATTTTTTATATGGAGAATCTTCATTATTCATAATACCATTATTATACAAATTTTTCTCATCAATCCATTTATGAAAAGAACCACAATGATTAAATACACCATCTATGATTATTTTTATATCTTTTTCATGAAAATTATCAACTAATTTTTTAAACAATTCATTGCTTTTTTCAATATTATTTTTTGAAGTTGTTCTTACTTTATATTTATCATTACCTTCAACATCATCTTCAATAACTCCAAAATGTGGATCTACACTTAAATAATCTTGAGTATCATATTTATGAGGAGATGGACTGGTAAAAATAGGATTTAAATATAAAGCTTCTACCCCTAAATCTAATAAATAATCAGTTTTATCAATAACTCCTTTTATGTCTCCACCATAAAACTCTCTATGACCATTCATGTGATCAGGTAATTCATTCCATTCTTTTTTAGATATAGGTTTTCCATCATAAATATATTCTTTATTTACTGGATCATTTGAATAATCACCATTATAAAATCTATCTACAAAAATTTGATAATAAATTCTTCCAAAAGACCATTCAGGAATTTTAAACTCTGGAATTAAAACAAAATCATGTAAAGCTCTATCAAAACATATTCCCATAGCATCATATTTGATTTTTTTATTTTCATTTACAGTGTTTATCTCAAAATGATATCTAAGAATTCTGTTTGGCATAGTGAATTTATAACAAAAGTAGTCAAAAAATTTGGATGTTTTTTCTTTTTTCATTTCTGCATGAGAATACCTCTTTGAATTTTTTTCAGGTGCAAAGAAAACATTACCTTTTACTTGCCCCAAAATTTTAGGAACTCTAATTCTAATAACAACATTATCTCCAGGATTTGGTTCAGTTGGAGACATAAAATTTATAGTTTGATCTGAATGTATACTATACATCGTTACCCCTCCGAATTTTCTAAATCAGTTAATTCTATAATAATTTTTTCTTCCTTAATTTCAAAATTTTCTAATTTTTTTTCTATGTCTTTTTTTTCTTTCATGAGTTCTTTCACTTCACTATAATTATCTCCTTTTTCTACCATTTCATTTTCTATAGAATCCAATTCCAAAAATAACGATTCACTATTTTTTCTAATTTTTTCTAATTCTGATTTTAAAGATTTGATTCTATTTCTTAATTTTTTTTCTTTTTCATAATCATTATTCTGGTTATTTTTTTTCTTGATTTTAAATGAATCATTTTTAATATTGTTTAAAATGTTATCTAAATTATCTGTAATTGAAGATTTACCATTTTCAATAAGCAAATACTTATCTGATATATTTCTTATCAATTCCTCATCATGCGAAACCATGATAATAGAACCCTTAAATTCTTTTAAAGTGTCTTCAAGAACTTGAACGGTTAGTATATCTAGATGATTAGTAGGTTCATCAAGGATCAGAACATTAGGTTTATATAAAAGAACCTTAGCCATCGCCAATCTTGTTAATTCTCCTCCTGATATAGTACCTATAGTTTTGAATACATCATTTTGAACAAAACCAAATCTTCCGATATATTTTCTCACTTCAAAATCTTTCCAGTCAGGAATTAAAGACCACATCTCGGTCATTATATCATTTTGTTGATTAAATGAAGAAATTACTTGATCTATATAACCTATATCTATATTATAACCCCATTCAAAAAAACCATTATAATTTTTTAATTTATTAGTTAATATTTTTAAAAGAGTACTTTTCCCTGATCCATTTTTCCCTAATATAGATAATTTTTCTCCTTCTTTTAGAGAAAAATTTATATCTTTCAATAATGTTTGTTCTGAGTCATAAGAAAAAGATATTTCTTCAACATTTATTACCTCATATCCGGTTTTTCTGGGTTCAGGTATTTTTAGATTAATTGTATTTTCTTTCTCAATATTTTGTAAAGACTCGTATTCATCTTTTAATTTGGATAATGTTCTTTCTCTAATGATGGCTTGTTTAACCATTTTTTCAGTTCCATATTTTCTATATCTTTCAGCCATTTCTGAAATTCTTTTTATTTCTTTTTCGAGATTAGTTTTTTGAGCTTCAGTTGATTGAATTAGATTTTCTCTATTATCTATATATTTATTGTAAGTTCCTTTAAAATCCCAAACTTTATAGCTATTTATTTCCCAGAATCTATTACAAATGCTTTTCAAAAATCCTCTATCATGAGAAACTAATAAAATAGCGCCTTTATAATTTTTTAGAAAGCTTTTTAACCAATTTATAGAATATAAATCAAGATGATTTGTTGGTTCATCAAGAAGTAAAAGATTATGATTACCTACAAGTGTTTTACCTAATGATAATCTTGTTAATTCTCCACCACTTAAAGTTTTAACTTCTCTTTCCCATTCATCATCTCTGAAGCCTACTCCGACTAGGGTGCTTCTAACTTTTTTTTCAAGCATATATTCATCAATTTCTTCTTTAATTTCTTCTCTGACAAAGTCATAAAGTGTTAATTCAGGTTTTTCCATTCTAAATTGAGTTAAAAAATTTATGTTTAAGCTATTATTTTTATGTAATTTTCCTTCCATAGGCTCTATCTTTTCTGATATAATATTCAACAAAGTTGTTTTTCCTGAGCCATTTTTACCTATAAGGGCAATTCTATTTCCTGGATATATAGAAAGATTAACATTATAAAATAGATCCTGATCTGCAAAATTATGAGATACATTTTCTAATCTAAGTAACATTTTATCCACCTCTTATGATTCAAATATCTTTTTGATATCTTTTTTATCTAATAGTCTCCATTTCCCCATCTCCACATCTAAAAATAATGCGCCAATTTTAACCCTTTCAAGCTTATCAAGGACTAACCCTACATGTGATATCATTCTTTTTATTTGATGAAATTTTCCTTCTCTTATATCAATCTGAATAGTATTCTCATCTATTATTTCTACTTTAGCAGGTAAAGTTATAAAATCACCTAAATCAATTCCATCTTTCAGTTGATTTAATTTTTCTTTTGTGAGTTCTCCAGAGTATTTTACTATATATTTTTTAAAAATTTTATTTTCTGGAGAAATTATTTCATGAATAAAATGACCATCATTTGAAAGAAGAATAAAACCTGTTGTGTCGATATCTAATCTTCCAGCTATAGAAAGGTCGTTTTTATATGGATGATCTATCAAATCAATGACAGTGGGATGTAATTTATCTACAGTTGCGCTAACATAATTTTCTGGTTTATTCAACATAATATATACATCATGATATGGAGTTACTTTTTCTTCTTTTAAAAAAACTTCATCCTCTTTTTTTACTTTATAAGAGGATTTTTTAATGATTTTATCATTTACTTTTACTTTCCCTTTGTTTATATATTTTTTAACTTCGCTTCTGGTACCAAGTTTAGCATTCGATAAAAATCTATCTAATCTCATACAATTCTATCTTTTTTTACTATATATGAATAAACATCTTCTAAATTTGGAGTTAATTTTCTTATTTCTACATAATTTGGGAAATCATAATTTTCTTTTTTTGTTTCAACTATTATTTTACTGTTTGATATTATTTTGAAAGAAAGTAATCTATCATCTTTTTTTTCTAAAAATTTTACTATATCTTCAAACTTATTTTTATTAAAATATATTTCGTAAATAGACATAAAATTTTCAAATTGTTTGTATATTTTGTCAGTTTCATCTTTAAACACTATTTCTCCATCTACAATTACACCTACAGTGCTGCATATTTGTTCTACTTCCCATATATAATGTGATGAAATAATAATTGTTGTTTTATATTTCCTGTTATTTTCAATGATATATTCTCTTATGAATCTGCTAGTTTCCACATCAATAGCATTTGTAGGTTCGTCGAGAAGAAGAATACTTGGAGATTTAATCAATGCCCTTGCTATGTTTAATTTTTGTTTATTTCCTGATGATAGATTTTTTGTCAATTTATTTCTATAGATGTTTAAACCAAAATCTTCCATCAATTCTTCTAGTTTATTTTTATAATTTTTGACATTTGATATTTCTGCAAACATTTTTAAATTTTCAAAAGGAGTTAAGTCATCTTCTAAAACATTATAATCAGAAACTAATGAAATCATTTTTTTTACTTTATATAAATTTCGATTTATATTATGATCGTTTATTTTTATAGATCCTTTTGTAGGTTTTAATAAAGTTGAAATCATTCTCATAATTGTTGACTTACCAGCTCCATTAGGACCTAACAATCCAAATATTTCCCCTTCTTTTATTTCAAGGTCTATATTTTTAACGGCATAAAAATTACCGAATTTTTTAGATAAATCTTTTATATCGATAGCATTCATATTATAACCCCTTATAATCTTTCGTATTTTTCAACTTTTCTTAACTTTCTATCAAAATCTCTTTTTGCGATAGTTTCTCTTTTATCAAATTTTTTCTTTCCTTTAGCGATAGCTATATCTACTTTTATTAATCCTCTATCATTAATATAGACTTTTAAAGGAATTATTGTTGATTTATCTTGTTTTATCTTTTGATCAATTTTAATTATTTCGTATTTATGTAATAAAAGTTTTCTAGGTCTTTCAGGTTCATGGTTGAACATGGCTGATTGCTTATAAGGCGATATATTTACGTTATGTAAAAATATTTCATTTTTTTTGATTTTGCAATAAGAATCTTTTAAGTTGATTCTTCCTTCTCTAATAGATTTTACTTCTGAACCAGTAAGTTCCATACCAGCTTGATATGTATCTTCTATAAAAAAATCGTGTCTGGCTTTTTTATTATTGACTATAATTTTCATTGTTTTTTATCCACCTCAATTTCTCTTAATTCTTCGAAGTCAGCTTCTTTCTTCTTTCTATTTAAAGCTCCCAAGATTATTTCAGCTCTTCTTTTACCAATACCAGTTACGTTGGTTAAATCTTCATAAGAAGCTTCCATCAGATTTGGTAAGTTTTCAAAGTTTTCAACAACATTTTTCACAGCAATTGTTGGAAGTTTAGTTGAATAAAGAATTCTATAACCTCTAGGAACTATGTTCCTTTCTTCCAATTCATCATCAGATGAAACTTCATAACCTAATTTTCTTGAAATTGTATATAGATTTACCAAATCATCTAATTTTACATCATCAAATAATTCTATAGAATCTTCAGATTTTTGATAATCTAAATCTTCAATATGATAATCCATTATTATTGCACCAACAAATTTTGGTATAGATCTTAATATTTCTTCATATTCTAGTTTTACACTACCAGAAATTTCACCCAATTCACTAAGATATTTATCTACACCTTGTGTGATTTTAATTGTCACTAAACCTTTTGAAAGAATTTCAGCAACATCGGATAAAGAAACAGTTTTTCTTGCTTCTTCATTATTTAAATATTCAATTTGTTTGAAAAATGTTTGTTTATACCTTTGAGCTATTGTTATTTCTTGATTCAATCTTTCAAAAATTATACCTTCAGGCAATAATTCATGTCTTTTCTTTTTATGAAATACGGAAACTGCGTTTCTTCTTTTTGAGACAGCAATTGTTACATCACCAGTTTGATTCGCAATTTTTTCAGCAGTCCTATGTCTCATTCCAGTTTGTGAGCTTGGGATATTTTTATCTGGATTTAGTTGTGCATTTGCATATAAAATTTTTGTAGCATCATTATTGATAACTATTGCTCCATCCATTTTTGCTAATTCATAAATTTTCTCAGGTAAAAAATCTGAAATTAAAGTAAACCCCAATTGAATCAACCCATCTTCAAAATACTGTTCAGGGTTTGAAGCTAAAAATATTAATGCCCCTAAATCAGCCTCTAAAATTCTATCGATTCCTTTTCTTAAGGGTTTTCCTGGAGCTAAAAAATTCATAATTTTAGTAAATTCTTCATCCATTGTATGCTCCCCCTTTAAACATTTTAACAATATCAGAAATGTTATCTAACTTAATTATACTTTTATCATTGATTTTTGCTCTTTTTGAAACACATATATTTTCTATACCTATTTTTTTTGCCATTTCTATTCTTTTTTCAATGTGTGAAGTATTTCTTATTTTCCCATCAAGACCGATTTCTCCAATAAAAATAGTAGATTTATCTAAAGTTTGCTCAAATAAAGAAGATATAATAGTGAATGCAATTGCTGAATCTATTGAGCTATCAGTTATTCTAAAACCTCCAGAAGTATTTAGGAAAATATCTTTTGATTCAACTGGCAATTTCAGTTTTTTTGATAGAACAGCTGTAATCATAAATACTTTATCTAAACTAATTCCACTACTCACTCTTCTGGGCGAGCCATAAACAGGTTTTGAAACCAAAGACTGAATTTCAATTGGAATCAATTTATTACCTTCTTTAATTATTGATAAAGTGTTACCTGGTTCATTTGAATAATCGGATAAAAAATAATTAGTTAAATCATCAATGGGTAATAAACCTTTTTCTGTCATTTCCATTAAAACGATCTCGTCAGTTGGACCATATCTATTTTTATTTATTCTAAACATTCTCAAGCCAGAAGTTTTTTCCATTTCAAAAGAAATAACGCAGTCTACAACATGCTCTAATAATTTTGGACCAGCTACATTTCCTTCTTTTGTTACATGACCTATTAAGAGAGATGAAGTTTCAGTTTTTTTTGAATATTCTACAATTCTTCTTGTACATTCTTTAACTTGTAAAACACTTCCGGGATTAGAATCAACATCATCACTTTTAATAGTCTGTATTGAGTCAAAAATTAAAATATGAGGTTTATCTTTTAATTTAGAAATTGATTTAAATATTTTTTCTAAGGAATTAGAGAAAATTAAACCTATGTTTTTATTTTGAATATTCAGCCTTTTAAATCTTTGCATAACTTGACTCTTTGATTCTTCTGCTGAAATATATATAATGGTATTTTCTGAATCAGATAATTGAGAGACTAGAGTACTCTTTCCTATTCCAGGCTCACCACTTAAAAGATATACTGCTCCTTTTACTAAACCATAATTTAAAGCTTTATTTATCTGTGTAGACTTTAAGATTAATCTTTCAGGCTCTTCTATTTTTGAGTCTAAATAAGTAATGTCGGTATTTTTTTTATTAGTTTCATCGTCGGAATCCATATAAGCAATATCCGCGGTGAATTCCACCGCGGATCCCATTTCATTACATATTGGACATTTTGCAAACCATTTATCAGATTCATATCCGCATTCATTACATACATAATATTTTTGCTTTGTTTTTTTCTTACTCAAGTCTTTGCCACCTTTTTCTTTCTTCCAGGAGATTTTCTGAAAGATAAAGAATCTTTTTTACTATCGACTATGATTTTATCGTTTTCATCAAATCTTCCTTTTAAGATCTCTTCAGATAAAGGATCTTCAATATATCTTTGAATAGTTCTTTTTAGAGGCCTTGCTCCAAATATTTTGTCATACCCTTTTTCAAGCAAGAAATCAATAGCCTTCTCTTTTATCTTTATTTCAATATTTTTGTCTGTAAGCCTTTCTCTCAATTCATCTAACTGAATTTGAATAATATTTTTGATGTTTTCTTTTGTTAGTGGATGGAAAACCACAACATCATCAAGTCTATTTAAAAATTCAGGTTTAAATGCCTTTTTGATAGCGGAATCAACTTCGCTTTTAATGCTTTTATACTCTGATTCAGCATCTTCTCCTTCTACAAAACCAAGGGATCTTTTAGACTTATTAATATGTTCAGAACCCAAATTAGAGGTCATTATAATAATAGAATTTCTAAAGTCTACAGTTCTTCCTTGAGAGTCAGTTAACCTTCCTTCATCCATAATCTGTAACAAAATGTTGTATACATCAGGATGTGCTTTTTCAATTTCATCTAATAAAATAACTGAATAAGGTCTTCTTCTAACAACTTCTGTAAGTTGTCCACCTTCATCATAACCAACATAACCTGGAGGAGCTCCTACCAGTCTTGATACATTAAATTTTTCCATATATTCACTCATATCTATTCTGACAAGTGAGCTATCATCTCCAAATAAATATTCAGCTAATGTTTTTGCCAACTCAGTTTTACCAACACCTGTTGGACCTAAGAACATGAATACTCCATTAGGCCTTTTTGGATCCTTTAAGCCACTTCTAGAACGTCTTATTGCTTTTGATACTGATACAATTGCTTCATCTTGTCCTACTACCCTTTCATGCAAAACTGCTTCAAGGTTAAGTAGTCTTTCCATTTCTGAACTTTCAAGACGTTTTAAAGGTACACCTGTCCAATTGGATACTACATCGGAAATATCTTGTTCAGTAATAGTTATTTTATTTGTTTCTGCTTTTTTTCTCCACTTTTTATAATCGTTTTTATAGTTTTCTCTCAAAGATTCTATTTTTTCATTAATTTCTTCAACAGTTTCAAATTTATTTTTAGAAATCATTAAATTCTTTTCTTCTTCTAAAGCTTCTATTTCTTGGTTTTTCTTTTTAAGTTCTACTGGTAGTGTTAATGCCTTTAGTTTTGACCTAGCACCAGCCTCATCTATAATATCTATTGCTTTATCGGGCAAAAATCTATCTGTTATATATCTTAATGAAAGATTTACTGCATTTTCAAGAGCGTCATTTGTATATTTAACGTTATGATGTTCTTCATATTTTATTTTAATACCTTTTAATATATTTATAGCACTTTCAAATGAAGGCTCACTAACATATATTTTCTGGAATCTTCTTTCTAACGCTGGATCTTTTTCAATAAATTTTCTGTATTCGCTAGATGTAGTTGATCCTATAACGGTTATTGTGCCATTAGCAAGGGCAGGTTTTAAAACATTTGCTGCATCCATTGAGGAACCTTCTGCAGCTCCAGCTTCTACAATCATATGTAATTCATCTACAAAAATAATGATATCTTCAGTTTTTTCTAAAACTTGCATTAATTTTTTCATTCTTTTTTCAAATTCACCTCTATACTTAGTACCTGCAACTAAAGAGGTTATATCTAAAGCAAAAATTGTTTTTGTTTTCAAAACTTCTGGGACATCTCCACTAATCACTTTCATAGCAAGTCCCTCAACAATAGCTGATTTTCCAACACCAGCTTCACCGATAAGTACTGGATTATTTTTCTTTCTTCTAGCCAATATTTCCATCAACCTCGTTATTTCAATTTCACGTCCAATAACGGGATCAAGTTTATTTTTTCTTGCTTTTTCAGTCAAATCAGTTCCAAAATCTTCTAACTGTTTTAAAGCTGTTTGTTTTTGCCTTTTCTTTTCTTCATTAACTTCATTAGATTGTTTTACTTCTTCAGCTGGTTTTATATCACCTTTCATCATAATATCAGCTAGTTGTTTTCTCATGTTTTGAAGATTAATACCCAATCTCTTCATTATATGAGAAGCTATCCCTTCTGCTTCTCTACATATTGCCAATAGTAAATGTTCTGCATCAATTCTAGATGAACCCATTAATTCTGATTCATCATATGCCAATTCTATAATTCTTTTTGCTCTTGGGGTTGGTTGTGGAGATCCAATAATCCCTTGAGACGAATTAGTTCCCACAACATTTGTTATTTCGGCTTTCATTCTGTTGTAAGAAATGTTAAAATCACTAAATATTATGTCAAGATATTTTCCTTTTACTTTTAATAGTCCTAAAAGAATGTGCTCAGTTCCTACATACGGGTGACCCATATCTTTAGCATCATTTTGAGCTTCTATAAAGACCTTTGCAGCTCTTTCTGTAAAATTATCAAACATATTCATACACACCTCCAAAACGAGGGAATTAAATTAATTTACCTCATTTATATTTTATCATGAAAACGCATTAAAACAAAAAAATATTTACTTAAATACAAATATAAATATATATGATAAATTTTATCTTATTATAATTAAAAAATTATTAATGTTATAATAAGAAGTGGGGCTAATTTAAAAGGACGAAATTTAAGCTAATTTTTTAATTGTTTTTAATTTAATTATTTGTTAACCTAAATGCAATTGACAACTGTCTTGTCGTTTGATATAATCATTCACGGTTGTCGTAGACACCAAGTAAAACATGAGATGCCGATGTAGCTCAACTGGCAGAGCGGCTGACTTGTAATCAGCAGGTTGGGGGTTCAAGTCCTCTCGTCGGCTCCAAAAAAAGTGGTGAGATGCCCGAGTGGCCAAAGGGGGCGGACTGTAAATCCGCTAGCAGATTGCTTTCGAAGGTTCGAATCCTTCTCTCACCACCATAATTTTATACCAGTGAGAGGTGAAACAATATGGCTACAAAAAGTCAAGTAATAAACTTTTCTTTAAAATGTGAAGAATGTGGCACTAAAAACTACTACAAAAAGAAGAATAAAACAATTAGAGAAAAAATTGAGCTTAAAAAATATTGTCCAAAATGTGGAAAACACACTTTGCATAAAGAAGCAAAATTATAATAAGAAATATACAAAGCCCTTCTTCTACAGGAGGGCTTTATTTCTTTAGAGAAACCTATTTTATGGGAGGTACTTAATATGTCGAAATTCTGGATCTTTTTGAGTTCTGTATGGCAAGAGGCAAAAAAAGTTAGCTGGCCATCAAGAAAGAATTTGATGAAATCAACAGGAGTGGTATTGATAATAGTAGCATTTGTAGCGGTATACCTTTTTGCCGTTGACTTTGGTTTGTTAAACGCTTTTTCTAAACTTGTATATCCTATATTTTTAGGGGGATTAGCTGGTTCTTCAACACCAAGTCAATAATAAAAAAGTCGGTGATATAAAATGAGAAAAGAGTGGTACGTATTACAAGCTTTTTCAGGGATGGAAAACAAAGTAAAAGAATTAATAATAGAAAAATCCAAAGTTTTGGATATTGATCGTTATATAGGTAGAATAATAGTTCCAGAAATAGAGGAACTAGATTATTCTAATAGAAAAGTAGAAAAAATATTTGTAAGTCAAGATGCAAGTGTTTTTGTTAAAAAAGGAAAAGATGTAAAAAAAGGTGATGTAATCGCTAAAAATCCTGAAACTACTATAAAACATTCTGGAGTTATAAAGGAAATGAAAAACTACAGAAGAATTATAGTTGAAACTAAGGGTAAAAAATATTCAAAAACTTTTCTTATACCTGAAAGTGCAAAAGTATTATCAGGTTTAAGAGTTGGAAAAGCAGTCAAAACAGGGATGCCTTTTACAAATGATGGATCTTATGAATGTGATGTAGAAGGTGAAATAGGTACAGTTGAAAAAGTCAAAAGAGTTATAGTAGAAACAAAAAATCCAGAAGAAGATGTTTACATAATTCCTGTTAAACTATATGATTCAAAAGTGTATAAAACTGGTGTTGAAGTTACTGAAGGAGAGATTATTGCTGCAGGTAAAGAATTTAAAGCTAAATCTTCTGGTAGAGTTGACATAAAAGATATGCCATTAAGAAAAGAAATAAGGGTAATAAAAACATCTAGAAAAAAATTATTTCCAGGATATATTTTTATCGAAATGATGCATGTGAAAGAAGCAGAAAAGATGATAATAAATATACCTTATGTATCTTCTTTTTTAAATGTTGGAGGAAGACCTCTGAAATTAAGAAGAAAAGAGATAAGAGTTATTTTAAGATTAATTGGTGAAGAAGAATACGACACAAAACCAAGAAAAGAAATAAGAACAGACTATGAAGTTGGTGAACATGTTAAGATAATAAGTGGACCGTTTGAATTTTTCACAGGTAAGATCAAATCAATTGATTTAGAAAAGCAAGAAGTAAAAGTTTCAGTATCTATGTTTGGTAGAGAAACCGAAGTAGAACTTGGCTTAACTGAAATTGAAAAAATAGTTGATTAATTTTGAGCGAAAATATTAACTTTATATTCTTAACCTATTAATAATAATGATTTAGAATTTGTTTTGCGAATACTGTGGGAGGGATTTCCCGCTATAACCACAAGGAGGTAATTTATATGGCGAAAAAAGTATCAAGAATGTTAAAGTTACAGTTACAAGCTGCAAAAGCAACACCTGCTCCTCCTATTGGACCTGCTTTAGGACAACACGGAGTTAATTTGATGGAGTTTTGTAAAAGATTTAATGCTGAAACTGCTGATAAGGCAGGACAATTATTGCCTGTTGAAATTACAGTTTATGAAGACAGATCTTTTTCATTTAATGTTAAAACCCCTCCAGCTTCTTTTTTAATTAAACAAGCTGCTGGTGTTAAATCTGCTGCAAATAATCCTGGTAAAGAAATTGTTGGTAAAATTAAAAAAAGCCAGGTAAAAGAAATTGCAGAAACAAAAATGCCAGACTTGAATGCAATGACTATTGAAGCTGCGATGAAAATTATCCAAGGAACATGTAGAAACATGGGTATCGAAGTAGTAGAAGGATAAAAGAGAGGGGGTAAATAAAATGGCAAATAGAGGAAAAAAATATTTAGAGGTAAGAAAGCAAGTAGATTCTACAAAAAATTATTCAATTGATGAGGCAGTAGAATTATTAAAAAAAGTATCTTATTCAAAATTTGACGGTACAGTTGAAGTTCATGCACAACTAGGTATCGATTATAAGAAAAGTGATCAAAATGTAAGAAGCACAGTATCTTTGCCACATGGAACAGGAAAAGATATAACAGTATTAGTTTTTGCTGAAGACGATTTAGCAGATAAAGCAAAAGAAGCTGGTGCTGACTATGCAGGTGACGATGAAATTATTGATAAAATCAACAATCAAAATTGGACAGATTTTGATATTGCGATTGCAACACCTAACATGATGAAAAAAGTAGGGAAATTGGGAAGAGTTTTAGGTCCAAAAGGATTAATGCCTTCACCTAAAGCAGGAACAGTTACTGAAGATATTGAAAAGGCTGTAAAAGATTTCAAAGCTGGTAAAGTTGAAGTTAGAAACGATAAAAGTGGAAATGTACATTTTCCTGCTGGAAAAATATCTTTTGAAAATTCTCAGTTAGTAGAAAACATCAAATCAGGAATGGATCAATTATCAAAGTTGAAACCTCAAGCAACAAAAGGAAAATTCTTTAAGAAGATAGTTTTATCTCCTACAATGGGACCTGGAATAAAACTTGACATAAACGAATTCCCTGTTGTATAATAATTTAGAAAAATAAATATCGTACCAGAGACGGTAGGTTCACGAGAGTGATTAAAAAATGCCTGCTTAGGTGCGTGGATAAAATAACAATAATAATTCTTTATTATTGTTTTTAACCGCGGCCTAGTGCCGTGTTTTTTTATTTAAGGAGGTGTACTTTCTTGCTAACTAGAGCTCAAAAAAAAGAATTGGTAAAAGAGTTTGTTGAAGCTTTTAATAATTCTCCAATAATTGTTTTTACTGATTTCAAAGGTATGGAAGTTGAAGAATCTAATGAGTTAAGACAACAATTATTTAAGGAATATGGAGACAAAGCTGTATATAAAGTAATGAGAAATTCATTATTAAAAACAGCAGTCAAACAAGCTGATTTAAATGTAGATGATTACGAAAATCTTTTAGAAGGATCTACTGCTATTTTCTACATAAAAGAAGGAGATCCAATTGCAGGATTAAAAGTATTAACAGATTTTGCGAAAGACCATAACGAATTACCTGCAATAAAAGGTGGAGTATTAGAAGGTAAAATGTTTGATACAGAAAAAGCTAAAGAATTATCAAAATTACCTTCAAGAGAAGAACTTATTACAATGTTTGTTCGTGGCATAAACGCACCTATTTCAGGGTTAGTTAATGTATTGTCAGGTTCAATGAGAAACTTTGTAAATGTTTTAAATTCAATAAAAGATCAAAAATCATAAAATTTCGGAGGTGTCTTTAAATGACAAAAGATGAATTAATTCAAGCGATTAAAGAAATGACAGTAGCTGATTTAGCAGAATTGGTAGAAGCATTAGAAGAAGAATTTGGTGTATCAGCATCAGCACCAGTAATGGCAGCTATGCCAGGAGCAGGCGCAGCAGCAGAAGCAGAAGAAGAAAAAACTGATTTCTCAGTTATGTTAAAAAGCTTCGGTGCTAAAAAAATTGGTGTTATTAAAGTAGTAAGAGAAATTACAGGGTTAGGCTTAAAAGAAGCAAAAGACTTAGTTGAAAAAGCAGGAACAGACGATGCAGTAATAAAAGAAGCAGCTCCAAAAGACGAAGCAGAAGAACTTAAAAAGAAATTAGAAGATGCTGGAGCAGAAGTAGAATTAAAATAATTAACTTAAAACATTGGTTTCGTTAATAAAAAATTTAGATAATCATGATAAAATTGTATCCGCATTGGACTTTTTAGTCTGATGCGGGTTTGTTTTGCAATAAAATAGACAAAAATCGTAACATTTCACATATATATTTCTTAAAGCCGAGGTGATTCCATTGAACACCCGCACATTAAAAGTGGGAAAAAGAGAAAGAGATTTTTTTGGAAAGGTACACGAAGATTTTAGAATGTATGGTAATTTGATTAAGATTCAAAAATCTTCTTTTGATGAATTTTTAGATTCAAGATTAAAAGAAACTATCAAAAAATTTATGCCATTAACAATTCCAGTAAAAACCTCTTCAAAAAAGACAAAAGAAATTCTTTTAGATTTTACTGATGTAAAATATGAAGATCCAATTATGGGTGAAGAAGAATGTAAGGCTAAAAATCTATCTTATTCAGGTAGAACATTCCTAACTGTTCAATTAACGGATACTTCTACAGGAGAAACATTGGAAAAAGAAGATGTTTTTCTATGTAATGTACCTTATATGACTGATAGAGCTGTGTTTATAATAAACGGAGCTGAAAGAGTCGTAGTAAATCAATTAGTAAGATCTCCAGGGATCTATTTTGTTAAGGAAGAAGAAAAAGATTCAAACAAAGAAATGTTTATAGCTCATTTTTTACCAGTTAAAGGGGCTTGGTTAGAAATAATATTCAATCCAAATCCTGGTAAAGAAGTTTTACAAATAAGAATAGACAGAAAAAGAAAATTCAATTTCTTTTTGTTCTTAAAAGCTCTTGGTTATGAAAATGACTTAGATATATTAGATTTATTCCCTACGAAAATTTCTTTGAATGACGAAGTTGATGTTGAAAATTATGGAGATTGTACTGTGCTTTCAGACCATCATTTCAAAGAACTTGAAGAAATGGAACCAGCTAGAACCACTGTGAGGGGAATGAAATTATCTGAAGCAAAAGAATTATTAGAAAACTATGGAATAGAAGAAATATCCGTTTCTAATAAAGTAGCACAAATGACTTTAGATAAAATGAAAAAAAGATATGAAAAAGAAGGAGATTTAACTTCTTTAGAGGCATATAAAGAAATGTTCATAAAATTAAGACCTTCTGAAATACCAAGAGGTCAAAAAGCAAAAGAAGAACTGGATGAAATGTATTTCAATCCAGAAAAATTTGGTTTTTCAGATATTGGAAGACAAAAAGTTGTGACGAGTTTAAAAGAAGAATACCATAAATATGTAAAAGAAGTAGAAAAAAGAGACTTGTCAGAAGATGAACTAAATAATTTAAAATATCCTGTTGAATCGATGGCTATAGAAGCCATGGATATTGTTTTATCTGCAAGACATCTTCTAACTTTGGAAGACAATCCTGATGCTCTTGATACTAGAGACCATCTTGGAAATAAAAGAGTTAGATCAGTTGGAGAATTAATGCAGTTAGAGTTTGAAAAAGCATTTTCAAAAATGATCCAACATATTCCAGAAAAAGTTGCAATGTCTCAAACATTAAATAAAATAAATCCTCAATCTCTTATAAACTCAAGAGCTATAATGACTGCTTTTCATCAATTTTTTGCAACTTCACAATTGAGTCAGTTTATGGATCAAATAAATCCTTTATCAGAATTGACTCATAAAAGAAGATTATCAGCTATTGGACCGGGTGGACTAAAAAGAGAGCATGCGAAGTTTGAAGTGCGTGATGTTCATCATTCTCATTATGGTAGAATGTGTCCAATAGAGACACCAGAAGGAGCTAATATAGGACTTATAACTTCTTTAGCTATACTTTCAAAAACAGATGAATATGGTTTTTTGAAATCTCCATATTTTAAAGTAAAGAAAGGTAAAGTAATAGATGACAAAATTATTTATTTGTCAGCTGATGAAGAAGAAAGTTATAAAATTGCACCTGCTTCGGTAGATAAAGATAAAAATAAAAATTTAGATTCAGAATTTGTGGAATGTAGATATCAAGGGAAAGTATCCTTTTATCACAGAGATGAAGTAGAGTATATAGCTGTTACTCCAAAACAGATTGCATCTGTATCAGCTTCACTTGTTCCTTTTTTAGAACATGATGATGCGAATAGAGCTCTTATGGGCTCTAACATGCAGAGACAAGCTGTACCTGTTTTATATCCAGATGCTCCATATGTTGGTACAGGTGTTGAATGGCTTGCTGCAAGAGATTCTGGTTATTTAATACTGTCAAAACATAAAGGTATAGTTGAAAGAGTTGATGGAAGACATATAATAATTGCAAGAACAGATGAAAAAGATGAATTTATATTAGATAAAAATGGTGAAAAAGTCACCGATGAATATAGAGTTGTGAAATATACAAGATCAAATCAAGACAGTTGTATTAATCAAAGACCAATTGTTAAACCTGGAGAAAAAGTAGAAGAAGGATCAGTTTTAGCTGATGGACCTTCAACTGATATGGGTGAATTGGCGTTAGGTCAAAATATATTAGTTGCTTTTGTTCCTTGGGAAGGATACAATTTTGAAGATGCTATTGTTGTATCTGAAGAATTATTGGAACAAGATAAATTCACTTCTATTCATATTGAAGTTTATGAAACTAAATCTATGGATACACAATTAGGCCCAGAAGAAATAACATCAGATATACCAAACGTAAAAAAAGAATTATTAAGAAATTTAGATGAAGATGGAATAGTAAGAGAAGGTTCTTATGTTTCTTCGGGAGATATTCTAGTTGGTAAAGTTACCCCAAGAGGAGAATCAGAAACATCACCAGAAGAAAAGTTAATAAAATCAGTTTTTGGTGATAGGGGTAGAGATGTAAAAGATTCTTCTTTAACATTACCCCATGGAATTGAGGGTAGAGTTTTAGATGTACAAGTTTTTGACAGAAGAGATATACCTAATTTAGATATTGGTGTAAATAAATATGTGAAAGTTTCTATTGCAGCTAAAAAATCTCTTCTTGCTGGAGATAAACTTGCTGGAAGACATGGTAATAAGGGTGTTGTATCTAATATTTTACATAAAGAAGATATGCCATTCTTACCAGATGGTACACCTGTACAAATGATGCTTTCTCCATTAGGGGTTCCATCACGTATGAATATTGGGCAGGTATTAGAATTACATCTTGGTTGGTTATCTAAATTGACTGGTGATGTTTATGCTACTCCAATATTTGATGGAGCTTCAGAAGAAGAAATAATGAATGAATTACATAGAAAAAGAAAAGAAATGGGTATTGACCTTGGTGAAACAGATGATAAAATAACAGGTAAAGTAATATTAAGAGACGGTAGAAATGGAGAACCTCTTGATTCACCTGTTGATATTGGTTATATGTATATGTTGAGGCTTTCTCATATAGCTAAAGATAAATTACATGCCAGAGCTACTGGACCTTACTCATTAATTCATCAACAACCTCTAGGTGGTAAAGCTCATTTTGGAGGTCAAAGATTTGGTGAAATGGAAGTTTGGGCTTTAGAAGCATATGGGGCAGCTCATACATTAACGGAGATGTTAACATATAAATCTGATGACATTAGAGGTAGAAATGAAGTTTATAAAGCAATACTAAAGGGAGAAAATCTTCCTGAACCAGGAATACCAGAGAGTTTTAAAGTTCTTGTAAAAGAACTTCAGGGATTAATGTTAGATGTAAAATTATTTGACGAAGATGGTAATGAGCTAGACGTCGATAAGCTTTAAAAAATTCAATAAGTTGCCATGGATTATCCTATGGCAACTATTTATATAAATAATTAAAATATAATATATAAATAAATACCCTCAAGGAGGGAAGAGAATGGCTAAAGTTTCTTCATTTCAGAGAAAGATTTCAAAAGTAAGAGTTGGATTAGCTTCTCATAAGACAATAAAGAGTTGGTCAAATGGTGAAGTAAAAAAACCAGAAACTTTAAATCACAGAACAAGCAAACCAGAAAAAGATGGATTATTTTGTGAAAAGATATTTGGTCCAATGAAAGATTATGAATGTTCTTGTGGAAAATATAAAGGTAAAAAATACGAAGGTACAGTTTGTGAAAGATGTGGAGTAAAAGTTGAATCAAAAGATTCAAGAAGAAGAAAAATGGGTCATATTGAATTGGCAACTCCGGTTTCACATATATGGTATTTAAAATCATCACCTTCAGTATTATCAATAATATTAGGTAATACAGTTAAAGATTTAGAAAATATAATTTACTATGGTTCAAAAAGAATTATAGAAAGAGCATATTTAACACTAGCAAATGAAAATCAAGAAAAAGATCTGGATTATTATCCAGGAGAAATCTTATACCAAAGAGAATATGAAATATACTCTCAATACATAGATATAGCAGTAGCTCCTGCAATAAAGATTGCAAGAGTTAAAGGTATGCCAACTTCAAAAATTGCAGGTACAGTAGAAATCAAAACAGAAATGACTCACACAGACAGAGAACTTACTTGGGTGACTATCAAAGATGAAGATGGAACAGAAATGAAATACCCTATATTTGAAGGTGCATCTTTAATGGTAGAAGATGGACAAGAAATAGAAGAGGGAACACCACTTGCAGATAGATCACTATTTGAAGAAGATTATTTAACACATGATGAATTTACTATATTCTCTGAATACTATCCAGGAGATATTGAAATAGAGAGAGACATAGAAAGAGATACTCCTATAGTAGTTATAACAGATATTGACAGAAGATTCTCAAAAAGAATGGGTAAAAAAGTAGGAGATATTCTATTAGAAGATGAAGCAAGAGCATACGATGAAATAATGAGAATCTTAAACACAAAAATAAAACTACAAAGAGAAGAAATAGTGGGAAAAACAATAATAGATGATATAAGAATAAAAGATAAAATAGTTGAAAAAGGAACAGAAATCACTCAAGACCTTTTAGAAGAGTTTCTAGATTTTGGAATAAAAGATATTTATGCAAAAGATGAAAACAATGTAGAATCAATTTATCAGATAAATAGATATGAAACATTTAAAGCATATTATGGAGCAGAAGCAATACAAGACTTGTTGAGAAAAATAGATCTTGAAGTATTAAAAGCAAAACTCGAAGCAGAAATAGAGAAACTAGACAAAAGAAGTCAAAAAGCATTAAAACTTTTAAAAAGACTCAAATTAATAAAAGATTTTATACGTTCAGGGAATAATCCCGAACATATGATAATTGGATTGTTACCAGTAGTTCCACCTGATCTAAGACCTTTAATTCAAATAGACGGTGGAAGATTTGCTGCTACTGATTTAAATGATCTATACAGAAAAGTTATAAACAGAAACAACAGACTTAAAAAGCTTATGGATATGGAAGCTCCAGAAATAATTGTAAGAAATGAAAAAAGAATACTACAACAAGCTGTGGATAGTTTGATCTATAACGGTAGAGTTGGAAAAGCAATGACAGACAGATCAAAAAGACCACTTAGATCTTTAACAGATGCATTAAAAGGTAAAAAGGGAAGATTCAGAAGAAATCTTCTTGGAAAACGTGTTGACTATTCAGGAAGAGCTGTTATAGCAGTTGGTCCGAATTTAAAAATACATGAATGTGGAATACCTAAGAAAATGGCTCTCGAATTATTCAAACCATTTGTACTTGCAGAACTTTTGAAAGATTCAAACGTAGCCAGTAAAAACGCCAGAAAATTGAAAAAAACAATAATCGAAAAAGAAATGCCACAAGCATGGGAAATTCTTGAAGAAGTAATAAAAGGACATCCTGTAATGCTAAATAGGGCACCTACACTTCATAGAATATCCATACAGGCATTTATACCAAGATTAATAGAAGGAAATGCAATAAGATTACATCCATTGGTATGTCCACCATTTAACGCTGACTTTGATGGAGACCAAATGGCTGTACATGTACCTTTATCTACAGTATCTCAAGCAGAAGCTAAATTCTTGATGCTTTCTAGATACAACATCATATCACCTGCAAACGGGAAACCTATCTCTATGCCAGGTAAAGATATGATTGCTGGATCATTCTATCTAACTATGCATGAAGATAAAGTATTTGACAAAGCCAAATTACCAAAGAAACTTGAAAATATAGGTAAAAAAGGATATGTAAAAAGATTATACTCATCACCAAGAGAAGCTATGTATGATCATGAATATTCAAAAGTAGTAGATTCGGGTGTATTCTCTAAAAACGGAAAACTTGAATGGAGAAAACCTAGAGTTACACTACACGAGGTAATAGGGTTCAAGTCAGATGAAGGAAAGACAATAAAAACAACAACAGGTAAAATAATATTCAATTCATTTGTACCAGAAGAATTAAAAGATTACACAACAAAGATGGACAAAAAAGGATTAAAATCATTATTATTTAAAACATTCAAAAAATATGGAATAGATAGAACAGCGGAATTATTAGATGCCATAAAATCATATGGATTTCATTATTCTACAATATCTGGATTAACAATATCCATAAGAGACGTTCTTGTGTCTCCTAAAAGACAAAAAATCATAGATAGTTCACAAGAAGAAGTGTTCAAAATAGAAGAACTATTCGAAGAAGGATATTTGACAGATAATGAAAGATATAAGGAAGTAGTAAAAGTATGGGAACAAACAACTTCTAAAGTTACAGAAGTTACAGCAGAAGAATACAGAAAACATACTTTTAATCCAATATGGATGATGGTTGACTCTGGTGCTAGAGGTAACATTGACCAGTTAAAACAACTTGCTGGTATGAGAGGTCTTATGGCCGATCCATCTGGTAAAATCATCGAAGTACCTATAAAATCTAACTTTAAAAATGGTTTATCTGAACTTGAGTTCTTCACATCCACACATGGTTCAAGAAAAGGATCTGCTGATACAGCTCTTAGAACAGCTACAGCTGGATATTTAACTAGAAGACTTGTAGATGTAGCGCAATCTATGACAATAAATGAAACAGATTGTGGAACACACAGAGGAATAATCGCTGAAGAACTGTGGGCTGATGATTCCAAAATAGAAAAACTATCTGATTTCTTGTTTGGTAGAGTACTCTCAGCTAATGCATTAGATCCTGAAACAGATGAAATAATAAAAAATCCAGAAAATGGTAAATCATATGTAAGAGATACGTTGTTAGATGAAGATGATTCTATCTATATTGCAAATTACAAAAAGAATATAAAAATATCTGAAGAAAAAGAATTAAATCTCAAAAAATTAATTGAGAATCTATATTACGAATCACGTGAAGAAAAAGAAGTTGATGGAGAAGTAATTATCGAAAAAGGTGAACAATTAACCAAAGAAACTGCAAGTGAATTGATGATGCACGGAATAAAATCATTAAAGGTAAAAGAATATAAAGCAGTAGATTTTGTTCATGTTGGAGAAGAAATAAAAGTAAAAGACGAAAATGATAACGAAATAGTTATACTCAAATACCAAGAAAAAATAGATATTAAAACAGCAAAAATACTAGAAAAATACAAAGTAAAAAATGTTGAAGTAAGACCTCTTGTTTATATAAGATCACCATTAACTTGTGAATCAGATACTGGTATCTGTGCAAAATGTTATGGAATGGATTTGAGTAATCATGAAATAGTAAGTATAGGTGAGTCAGTTGGAGTTATAGCTGCACAATCAATAGGTGAACCTGGAACACAGCTTACAATGAGAACATTCCATACAGGTGGAATAGCAACTGCATCAGATATAACACAAGGTCTTCCAAGAGCAGAAGAATTATTTGAAGCAAGAAAGAAATTAAAAGGTCCAGAAGGAATGTTTGCAAACATTAAAGGTATAGTAAAAGACATTTCAAGGGAAGATACAGATAAGAGAAGTAAAAAATTAAGATTCATTGTTGAAGGAATAAATGGAGAGCTCGAAACTTATGAAGCTGATTACAGAACAAAACCTGTAGTAGCTATAGGAGATAGAGTTTTACCAGGAGAAAGATTAACTTCTGGAAATATAAAACCAAGAAGAGTACTAGGAGAACTTGGAGTAGAAGCTGTATCAACATACTTGTTGAAAGAAATTAAAAAGATTTATGCAGAACAAGGTGTTGACATCCACGATAAACATTTTGAAATTATTATTAGACAAATGTTGAATAAAGTAGAAATAACAGATGGTGGAGATACAAATTTAATGCCAGGAGACTTGGTACCTTATCATAAAGCAAGAAGAACAAATGAATCAGTATTAGAAGAAAATTCATTTATTAGTGAAAATAGAAAAGCTATAGTTGGTAAGAAATTATCTAGAAGAGTAATTATTCCAACGGAAAACGAAGATGAAGACGATATAATATATTCAGTTGGAGAAGATATAACTAAAGATATGTTAGAACAAATAATTGATGCAAAAATTAAAGAAGTAGAAGTTTACGAAGATTATGAAGAAATAATAAATGAAGACGAAGAAATAGAAATAGTAGGAACTAAAATAGTTTATTTAGTGAACCCTAAAAATACAGTGAAATACGAAAGAAAACTATTGAGAATAACTAAAGCATCACTTGAAAGAGAAGGATGGTTGTCAGCAGCTTCATTCCAACAAACAGTTCAAATATTAACAGAAGCTGCTATAGAAGGAAAAGACGATTATCTAAAAGGTCTAAAAGAAAATGTAATCGTTGGACAACCAATACCTGCTGGTACTGGATTGAAAGTTTATTCTGATTTAGGATATGAAAATGTACCAGAAAAAGATATACAAGAAGTAGAACAACAAAAAGATGTAGGTTAATATAAACAAAAAAGGACAGCTAATTTTAATTAGCTGTCTTTTTTTATTATGATATAATATTCTTAGCATCAAAAAACAGGGAGGTTATTTACTTTATGAATGAATCTATAAAAACAAAAACTATGGAGTGGAATGGAAAAGAGCTGATTTTAATTGACCAAAGATATTTACCATTAGAAGAAACTTATGTAATTTGTAAAAATCATGTAGAAGTTGCTGATTCAATTAGAGATATGGTTGTGAGAGGTGCACCAGCAATAGGCGCAACTGCTGGATTTGGTATGGCTATAGCATCATCTGAATTTGAAAATCTAAGTAAAATAAATTATAAAGAAAAAATGATAGAAGCAAAAAAATTACTTGCATCAACTAGACCAACAGCTGTTAATTTATTTTGGGCTTTAAAAAGAATGGAAGAAAAAATTGAAAACAATATAGAAAAAAATGATTTAAATCATTTGACAGAAATTTTAAAAAATGAAGCATTAGAAATCGCTTATGATGATATTGAAATCAATAAACAAATGGGTAAGAATGGAGCTCAACTATTGAAAAATGGAGATACAGTTCTAACCCACTGTAATGCTGGAGCACTCGCTACAGTAGATTATGGTACAGCACTAGGGGTTATTAGAGCTGCTATCGAATCAGGAAAAGATATTTCAGTTTTTGCTGATGAAACCAGACCTTATTTACAAGGAGCTAGATTAACTGTTTGGGAATTAGTTCAAGATAACATTGAAACTACTTTAATTTCGGATAATATGGCTGGATGGGTTATGAAAAAAGGAAAAATTGATGCTGTAATAGTTGGCGCAGATAGGATAGCTGAAAATGGTGATGTAGCTAATAAAATTGGGACTTATTCTGTCGCTTTGTTAGCAAAAGAACATGGAATTCCTTTTTATGTAGCTGCACCTTTATCTACAATAGATTTAGAAACACCGACGGGCGAAGAAATACCTATAGAAGAAAGAAATAGAAATGAAGTAAGATATTGTCATAAATCACAATTAGTAGATGATTCTATAAATGTTTTTAACCCTGCTTTTGATGTAACCCCTAACAGTCTAGTAAGCGCTATAATCACTGAGAAAGGTGTTGTCAAAGGTAATTATAGAGAAGAGTTAAAAAAATTATTTAATAAATAAAAAAATGTTATAATAACTCCAAGGCAAATTTTGTAATAAAAAGATGCTTTGGAGTTTTTAATTGCTTATAGTGGCAGTTTATTCTTGAATAATACACAATGTTTTTTATAAATAGAATTAATTATAAAAAAGTTATATAATAAAATTAATTAAGAATTTCTAAATTTAGAAGGGGTGTTGCTTATGGAAAACGTAATTGAAATAAAAAACCTCAAAAAATATTATAAAGGTGTAAAAGCTGTTGATGGAGTTAGTTTAACAGTTGAAAAAGGCAAAATAATTGCCATTTTAGGTCCTAATGGAGCAGGTAAAACCACTACTGTAGAAACTTTGGAAGGCTTAAGAGAAGCTACTTCAGGTGAGATATATTATTTTGGTGAAAAGGTAAATAAAATATCTTATGAAATAAAAGAAAAAATTGGGGTACAGTTACAGAGTAATTCTTTTTTTGAGAATTTAAATGTGAAAGAAATAATAAAAGCTTTTGGAGGGTTATATGAAAAATCAATTCCTGTAGCAACTCTTTTAGAAAGATTTAAATTAAAAGAAAAAAAGAACTCTAAAATAAAAAACTTATCTGGAGGTCAATTACAAAGAGTAGCTCTTGCTGTATCTGTTGTAAATGATCCTGACATTGTTTTCTTAGACGAACCTACTACAGGCTTAGATCCACAAGCCAGAAGAAATCTATGGGAGGAAATAGAAAAGTTAAAAAAGGACGGTAAAACAATAATATTAACAACTCATTATATGGAAGAGGCAGAAAAATTGGCAGATAAAATTTATATTTTTGATATGGGTAAAGTTATAGCAGAAGGTACAATGAAATCATTAATAGATTCAATAAATATGTCATCAGTCATAGAATTTGAAACTGATTCAGAAGACCATATTAAAAATGAATTTCCAAATTTAAATGCTTTTGATCAAAAATATGAAATTGAAACAGATAATGTAGAAAAAGATTTGATAAAACTTATGGAAATTTCTAAAGAAAAAGATTTTTTGATTAATAATATTTTTATAAGAAAACCTAACCTGGAAGATGTTTTTTTACATTTAACAGGTAGAAGTTTAAGGGAATGATAGATTATGAAGAGAATAATTAATTTAACTAAAACTTATACAAAAGCATTATTTAGAGAGCCTGAAGCTGTTTTTTTTACTTTATTATTTCCTGCTGCAATGCTAATATTTTTTATAACCATTTTTGGTGGTTTGTATAATGGAGAAAATGAAATACAGGTAAGAGTAGGAGTAGTTTACGAAGAAGAATTAACAGGCTTTTCAGAAAAAATATTTAATAATGTATTTGAAGGATTTAAAGAAAATATGAAAGATTCAGACATAGAATACTTGGAAAAAAATACTGATATAAATCAATTGATTAAAGAAGAAAAATATGATCTTATAATAAAATTTCCTGAAAATATAAATAATTTGAATTTAAAAATGATGACAGGGTTAGGAAATATAGATAACATTAAATTTTATCATTCTCCAAAATCACAATCTATATTATCAAGGGACATAATGGAATCAATATTTCAACAAATCAATTTAATGATTAACTCTAAAGGAGAGCAAATTAAACTAAACGCGAATCATCAAACTATCAATTCTGAAAATTCAAATTTTGACTATAAACAATTTATTTTTCCTGGGATATTAATCATGGCAATATTTACAGCTTCGATATTTAATCTTCCAATATCTTATGTAGCAGATATAGAAACAAAGATCATTAAGAGAATGAAATCAACACCTGTTAGAGGATATCAATATTTTATAGCTTTGCTTATTTCTAATTTAATATTGCTTTTATTAGCGTTAATAATAATTTATTCTGTCGGATATTACAGTAATATAGAAAATATTTTTAAAATAGATTTTATCTTATTGATAATTTATTATTTGATTTGCGGGATTTCTTTCGGGCTTTTAATAGCTTCATTTTTTAAAAAAATAGCTTCAGTATCTGTTTTTGCAAATATTTTATATTTTTCAACTATATTTTTAAGTGGTTTGTATTTTCCAGTTAAAGATGTTCCGTGGATTATTAGATGGTTCGTATATTTAAACCCAGGAACCTATATGGTTGATGGATTGAGAAATGTTTTAAATAATAACGACTTAAGTTTGAATCAATTTTTGGTTCCTACAATATGGATGATAATGGGGTTAATTCTTTTTAGTGTTAGTTATAGGAGGCTATTAAAAGATGAATAAAAATTTTAATTTGTTAAAAACATTTATAAAAGAAACTTTTAGCAATAAAGTAGATGTATTTTTTACAATAGCCTTTCCTTTATTATTTTTGTTTATCTTTGGTATGGTTTTTTTTGGTAATACATCTGTAGAAGTAGATAATACATTAGAGATAGGGATCTATAATTTAAAATCAAAAGAATTAGATGGTTATTTTAATAATACAAATTTTATTGAAAGCGCTGATATTGAAGATTTGAAAAGTAAACTTAAAAATCAAGATTTAGATGCAATTATTGTAGAAAATGAAGGATATCAAATTTTTTTAAGGGAAGGTGGAATGAATCCCCAAGAACAAAACTTTATAAAGACAACAATTGATAATGGATTGAAGTATAAACAGATAGGTAGAAGAGAAGAATACTTAAACATAGAATACATGTCAGTTAGTTTAGGGGAGACTGACTCAGGAGAAATGGAATATCTATTAACAGGTATATTATCTATTTCAATTTTATCTGGAGGGATGTTTTCGGTAATTGGCATCTTTGGAAGATACAAGAAAAACGGTGTTATTAAAAAAATAATGTCCGCGCCTATAAGTCCTTCTGCATTTGTTTTGAATGCAAGTATAAGTAAATTAATATTAAATATTTTTTCAATTATAATTTTGATATTTGCAGCTAAACTTATGTATGATCTTAACTATAGATTTGAATGGCTTGAATTTTCAATGATCATACTAACTACATCTCTAGGAATGATGGGTTTTGGGGTTATACTATTGATAATATTTAAAAAAATGGAAACAGCATCAACAGCAGCTTCTTTATTGTTTGCAATAATGACCTTTTTTTCTGGTATTTATTTTCCTTTAACGCTCATCCCAGAAGGAATTAGGTGGGTTTCGTATTTGATGCCAGTGACTTATGTAGTAAAGCTTATAAGACATGCAGCAAATGTAGAAACTATTAGCAATTTTGAATTTATTTCAACCAATATAGTTTTTTTAATAATGGGAGTTACATTTTTGATTATAGCATCTAATAAATATGTTAAACAAGAGATATAAATGGGGTCCGCCCCTTTATATCTCTTTTATTATTTTTTTTGGTTTTTTATAATAGAATTTATTTTTTATAATGGCAGAATTGTCAAAAAGGTAATTACTATAAGCATACCCAGTAAAATAAATATTATCATAGTAATTAAAATATTTATTTATTAATGAATTAGATAATTTTTCATTATTCATAATACTTAAAGGATATTTTATTGATTCAAATTCATATTCTATTATCATTTCATCAGATATTTTTACTTCTTTATGGTCTTCTGATCTTTCTCCAAAAACACTGCTTTTTAAATCTTCAATCTGAGGAATTTGTCCTTTTTTGTATTCAGTCATTTTTCTTAAAAGGCTTCTTCTGTTACTATCTAATTTATCCAAAGATCCAGATTTAATTGTTTGCTCAATCAAATTTCGACTAAAATTATTATTATAAGAAAAATAAAAAAAATCATCAATAGATTTTATAGAATTATTTTCAATTAGTTTAATATGTTTATTAGATATACCGTTTATAAAAGTCATAGGAAGTACTATGGAGTTTTTCTGATAATGTCCTCTAGGTATATATATATCAGGATGATTTATTGATATATTTAATAATTTACATTCATTAATTACATCAAGATCTAAACCTTTGTGTAGGATATAATTGAAAAAGAACTTTTCTGGATTTTTAAATTTTTCCTCTAGTAACCATTTCAATATATAAGAATATGCTACTGAATGTGATTTATTAAAAGAATATTGCGAGAAATTTTCTATTTTTTCAAATAGATTTTGAGCTTTGACTTTTCCAATTTTTGCTGTAGCATTTTGTATAAATTTTGATTTTAACTTTTCAATATCCTGTATTCTCTTTTTAGATAGTGCTCTTCTCAATATGTCTGATTCTTCAAAATTAAGCTCACCTAACTCTTTTGCTAAAAACATTATTTGTTCTTGATAAACTATTATACCTTTAGTTTCTGGCAATAATTTTTTAAGATAACCTTCAGAATGAGAAGTTATGTAATCATCAACCATTCCGCTATCTAAAGGCCCTGGTCTGTTTAGGGCTATAGAAATTGAAAGTTCATCAAATGATTTTGGTTTTATTTTTTGAACAATTTTTTTCCCAGAGTAAGAGTCAAGCTGGAAGATTCCTTTTGTGAGACCTTTAGAAAATTTTTTTAAAATTATTTCATCAATATGTTTTTCATAATTTTCTTTAAAATCTAATTTTTTTAGAAAACTTAAGGTATCCAAAGACAAAATATCAAATTTTTCTATACCTAATTCAGTTAAATCTTCCATGGGCCACTCAATTATTGGTATACTTTTATTTTCTAAAGGTAATATATTATTCAAATCTTTATCTGAAATTATGACTCCAGCAGCGTGAGTGCTTTCAGCTTGATCAACACCTTCTAAAAAGTAAGCCAGTTTATAAAAAGTGTTATCTTCTTTTGAGGCATTTTTAAATAAAATAAAATTTTCTTTATCTCTAATAGGAGATTTTATCTTTATTTTTGGTTTAAAACCCAATAACTCTTCTGCTTTCTTTATAGATGATTTATATTTCATCTTTGATAATGTTCTTATAAAAGCAACTCTATTTTCCCCATAATATTTTTGTAAAAGATTTATTAGTTCATTTCTTCTATCAGATTCTATATCAAGATCAATATCTGGAAGTTGTTTTCTGTTTACATTTAAGAACCTTTCAAAATATAGATTGAAATCTAAAGGATTTATTTTAGTTATATCTAATTTGTTAGTTATTAAAGAACCTACAGCAGAACCTCTACCAGGTCCTGTTATAATATTGTGTTTCTTAGAAATATCAACAATTTTTTTAACGTTTAATATATAATTAGAAACATTCATTTTCTCTATAACTTTTAGTTCTCTGTCTATTCTTATTTTTTCATCAAGGTTGATTTCTTTTTTTTCTATAAATTTCTTAATAGTATTTAAACCGCCTAACTTAGGAAAAGAAAACATAAACATTTCTAAATCATATTCAGGTTTTATATTTTCAAAATATATCAATTTTTTATGCACTTCTTTTGAATCTGAAAGTGCATAACCTTCTTTTTTTATAATATTTTTAAAGATGGGATGAGGATAAATAAAATTTAAAATACTCATATTTAATTTTTTAAGATTCAATTTAGTATCATTGTTATATGCTTTTATAGCTTTAATCATGTCGTTAGTATTATTTATCAAAAATGATGTATTATCATTTTTATAAAGAATAATAGGGGTTATATTATTCTTTTTGCACAGCAAAATGAACCTCATCCAAGATTTTGGATGAGGTTCATTTAATATAATTTTATCAAAATTATTCTTTTTAGCATAGGTTATGACATCATTTATTTGTAAAAATGATTCACCAATTGTTCTGGAAGTAATAACAGGTCCTAAAATTTTCATATAAAAACCTCATTTGTTTAAATTCTTAATAACTGATTTAAAGTCCTTTTTTAATGGAGCGATTAAAGTCATTCTCTTATTCGTTATCGGATGAAAAAAACTAATTTTAGCTGCATGAAGCATTTGTCTATTAGCACCTTTTTCTCCAACAGTTTTTGAATTATAAACATTATCTCCTATAATAGGACTTTTTAGGTATTTTAAATGAACTCTAATTTGATGTGTCCTTCCTGTCAATATTTTTAACCAAATTAAATTATAATCATTTTTAAAGGTTTTGAGAACTTTATACTTTGTAATGGATTCTTTGCCCCCACCCAATACTGTCATTTTATGTCTTTGATTTGGGTTTCGACCTAATGGCTTGTTTATTAAACCTTTTTTATTTCTAATTTTACCTTTTGTTATTGCTAAATAATATTTATCTATCACTCTATCTTTGAATTGTTGAGATAATATTTTTTTTATTTCAGGAGATTTTGCAATCAATAAAATACCTGAAGTATCTTTATCGAGTCTATGAACAATTCCAGGCCTAGTCTCATCTTCAAATTCATCAGTGAAATTATAATTATACATCAAGCTATTAACAATGGTTCCTTTTGTAGTTTTCCCTGCAGGATGAACAATCATATCGTAATCTTTATTTATGGCTAAAATATAATCATCTTCATAAATAATATCTAACTTAATTTTTTCTGGAATAATTTTATTTTCAATTTTTTCTATTTTATCATGTTCGATTGATACAACATCTTTATTTCTTAATTTATAATTTTGTTTTTTGATATTGTCATTAACTAATATTTTACCATTTTTTATGGATTCTTGTATATGTGCTCTTGAAAATTTATTAGGAGTTATCTCAGAACAAAATTTATCCAATCTTTTATTAATATCTGCATCGTTAGTAACGATAAATTCTTCTTTCATTTTTATTACTCCTTAAAAAATATATAGCTAATAATATTCCTCCTATAGTAACAAAAGAGTCTGCAACATTGAATATTGAAAAATAAGGGACATAAAAAATATCTACAACATATCCAACCCTCAATCTATCAAAAATATTCCCTAATGCTCCAGAAATAATAAAAATCATTCCAAATTCTAGCAATATAGATTTTATTTTTTTTGTATAATGTTCTCTTATAAAAAATAACACACTAACTATAATAGAAGAAATAATTCCAAGTAGAAAAGAATTATTTTGGAACATGCCAAAAGCCATACCCGTATTTTCAGTATAGGTTAACTTAAAAAACCATATATCGATTGAGGAATTTACAAGGTATTTTTCACCAATTATTTTAGTAATTTGATCAAATAAAATAATTATAGGAATCAAAAAACTCATCATTAACCTTCTTTTTGATAGAAGAAAGGTGCAACAGTTTTCAAACCTATTTCTCTATAGTTGAAAATTCTCTCAGTAGATCCTACAAACAAAATCCCTCCAGGTTTTAGGGCTTCAGAAAATTTTTTATAAAGTTTTTCTTTGGCAGGATTATCAAAATAAATAACTACATTTCTACATATTATTAAATCATGATCTTTATCAAATTTATCAGTCAATAAATTAAGTTGTTTGAATCTTACATTTGATTTCACAACAGGTTTTACCTTAAATCTATTATCTTCAGTTTTTTCAAAATATCTTGTTCTAAAGTTTGGAGAAAGATTAATCATAGACCTTTCTTCATAGACTCCGTTTTGAGCTTTTTTCAAAACAAATTTATCTAAATCTGCAGCTATTATATCAGCTTTATTAGATTTGCCCATTTCTTCTAAAACCATTGATAAAGTGTAAGGTTCTTCTCCAGTGGAACAACCTGCAGACCATAATTTTATTCTATTTGATCTTGAAAAAAGATCTGGTAAAATACTTTTTTGTAAGTATTCCCATTTTTCAGGATTCCTAAAAAATTCAGTAACATTAATAGTTAATTTATCTAGAAATTCATCCCACAATAAATCATCATCTTTTAATTTGTTGAAATAATCAGGGTAAGTTTTAAAAGAATGTTTCCTCATAAGCATATCTATTCTTCTTCTTACTCTATGTTGTTTATAACCTGTTAAATCCATTTCAAACCTTTTTATTAAGTTCTTTAAAAAATCTTCATAGTCTTTATCATCATAAGGTGATGAATAAATTATTCTATCAGACACCTTTGCACCTCCAAGTTATATTTTTATTCTAAAAGTAATACCGGGCCCAAAAGAAGAATAAACAAGAAAAATATTTTCTTTTATTGGTATTCTAAAATAAAATGAATCCTTATTTTTTTCAAAAAATATTGAATCTACATATAAATCTTCTTTTTCATCATCGTACTTTAAAACATATTCATCAGATCTTATATATATTTTATCAAATAAAGGTAATAAATTTAAATATAAATTTTTATAATTCATAAAAATTCTTTTTTCATTACCTATCTGCATACTAATCCATGAATCATTAAGTTTAATTCCAAGTGAAAAATAGGATTCAATAAAATTATCTATTTTAAAAGTAAATGAAGAAATGAGATTTTCATTTTGAAAATATATTCCAGTGTATAAATTTCTAAGAGTTAAATATATATATTCGTCTATTGTTATTGTAAAGCCATTTGAATTTTTTAGAGTAAACATTTCGTCTTTTATATATTTGGGTTTTTGATAAGAAATATTAAAACCAGGTTGATCGAATTCAAAATAGTTTATAATTTCATCTATATTTGAAGTTGTTATTGTGGAATCATCTAATAAAAAATTATATTTAATGGAAGTTTCATAAATGTCTTCTATAGAAAAATCAAAAACAAATTTATTTTTTATATTTTCAGTATAATCTTGAATTAAATATTGATTTGAAAAAACACTACCAAAGAAAATTATGATTAAGAAAAAAACTAAAAAATATTTTTTAATTATAATCACTCCCATATAAAAAATTAAAATGGGGCATAAACCCCATTTTAATTTTATCAGATAAACTATTATTTTTTAAAGTGATTCAGAAATTCTTTCAAATTCGGCATCATCAATGTCGTAGTTTCCATAAACATCTTGAATATCATCGTTTTCATCTAATGCATTTAATAATTTGATTAATTTTTCTGCATCATTTCCTGAAATAGAAACAGTATTCTTTGGAATGTAAGTTAATTCTTCATCAGCTGAATATCCAGCTTCTTTTAAAGTATCTCTTACTTGAGCCATTAAATCTGGATCTGTAGTGATTTCAACAGGATCACTGTTTTCATCAATATCTTCTGCTCCAGCTTCAATTGCTTCCATCATGAATTCTTCAAAATCTTCAACTTCTTCTTTTGGAACTTTAATTAAGGCTTTTCTTTCAAAGTTCCATGAAACAGCTCCATTTTCAGCTAATGAACCACCATTTTTTGAAAGAAGATGTCTAACTTCTTGAGCTGATCTATTTTTGTTGTCAGTAACAACAGAAATAATCAATGCAATTCCAGCAGGTCCGTATCCTTCATAAAGAATTTCATGTAATTCTTCACCTTCTAATTCTCCGGTACCTTTTTTTATTGCAGTTTCAATTTTATCTTTTGGCATGTTTTCTTTTTTAGCTTTATCCATAGCAGCCCTTAATCTTGGGTTCGAATCTGGGTCTCCACCTGCATCTCTTGCTGCTATAGTTAGTTCTCTGATAATTTTTGTAAAGATCTTCGATCTTTTGGCGTCTTGAGCACCTTTTCTGTGTTTAATGTTGGCCCACTTATTATGCCCTGACATTTATATCCCTCCTAAAAACCTTTTATTATGAGTAAAGTTATATCGTCATGTTGTGATGTATCTTTCGCAAATTGGTCCACTGACTCTATTATACTGTTAACTATTACATTAGTGTTTTGTTTATTTATCTCTTTCATTACATCTTCAAGTCTTTTTTGTCCGTATTCTTCTTTATTTTCATTTCTTGCTTCAGTAATACCATCTGTAAAATTAGCCATTAAAAAATTATCTTTATATGTGATTGGTTCTATATCATAACCCAAATCTTCTGATATTCCAAGAGGTAATCCTGTTGATTCAACATAATACATTTCCCCATCTTTAATATAAGGTGTTGTATTGTGACCAGCATTTATAACTTGTACGGTTTTGTTCTTAGAGTTTATCAAAACAAAAATAGCGGTAACGAATCTATCATCCGGTATATTTTTATTAAGATATTTATTTAAATAAGTCACCATATTCATAAGGCCTTTGTTTTCTTCAACTTTACTTCTAACAATGGCCCTTAAAGAACTCATAATTAAAGCAGCTGGTATACCTTTTCCAGAAACATCGGCAACTAATCCTAAAACTTCATTTTCATTTATTTTTATTATATCATAATAGTCTCCGCCAACATCGTAAGCTGATCTATAAAAGGCTGCTGTTGATATATTTTTTATTTCTGGGATCTTTTTAGGCAATAGAGAAGATTGTATTTCTCTAGCTAACTTCATCTGTTCATTTATCTTTTGTTGTTCAATCTTTTCGTCCAAATAATTTATAGTATCAAACCCAAAAGCAATCTGTTCTGTAACTGATTCCATTATTTTTTTATCTGAAGCTAAATAAAAAGAATTATCAGTTTTTCCATACAGAAGTATAAAACCCCAAGTTTTTATTTGAGATTTAATTGGTAACAATAAAAATGAAGTGTCATTTCCATTTATTTCATCTTTTTCTTTTAATATAGTTTTTGGATTATCTTTTAATCTAAACAATTCTATCAAAGGAATAATATCTTGATAGTTAAGATCTATTAAATCAAGAAACAAAGGTTTAAAATCAAGAGAGTTATTAAAATCTACAAATTCACCTACTACTATGTTTTTAAATATAACAGAACTTTTTAATCGCTCTATTATGTATTCTATTGATAATCTTGGGTCTTTGTTTCCAAAAACCAATTTTGAAATATCTAAAATAGTAGTCAGTTCTTCATATATCCTAGATATTTCTTCGTACTGAGCTTCTAACATCAAAGTATTATCTTCCATCTGACTTTTATAATCATCTAAATCCTTTAAATAAGTATCTATTAAATAATTAGTTCTTTTTTTTATTATTTCTTCATTATAAGTTTCATCTTTATATATATTGAGTGTTTTATTAAGCTTGTTATATATTTTTTTATAAAAATTGTCTTTATCCATCGTTATCTTCCAATAGTTCTTTTACGGTATCAACTAACAATTTAGGGCTGAAAGGTTTTGTTAATACTTTTTTTGCCCCTAAGTTTAAAGCTGTTTCTTCATCAGATTCTCCACCTTTAGCAGTTAAAACCACAACAGGTTTTGTGTAGTCTTTGTTTTTAAGTTCTTTTAAAACAGTAAATCCGTCCATTATTGGCATCATTATGTCTAAAAAAATCATATCAGGATTTTCACTTTCAATAGTGTCTAAACCTTCTTTACCGTTTACTGCTTCTAACACTTTGTAACCAGCTGATTTTAAATTAAAAGTAATAATCCTTCTTAAAATGTTTGAATCATCTACAACTAAAATTTTTTTCATCAAATTACCTCCAATGAATTTCATCACATATTGGATAAAAAATAAATTTTTCAGGTGCTTCTTCTCTAAAAATTTTATAAATATTAAAAATCATATCATAATTCTGGTAATATTTTAACATATAAATATTTTTATAGTTTCTCTTTATTTTTAAATTTTCAAAAAGTATTTCTTTATCATAATCTGATTTGCCTTTTTTAATAGTTTTAGTATCTTTAAAAACCTCAAATAAATTTTCAGAAAGATATACTTTAAAATCAAAGCCTTTTATTGATTTTGATAATTTAAAATTATCTTCAACTTTTTTTGAATAATTCAGTTTTAATCCTTTTGGTGTAAACTTATTTAAGTCAGAAAAATCATGATCTTCTATTAAGTCTACAGTCAGTAAAAAATTTCTATTTATATAACCAAATGGCATAGGGTTTGAAAAAGAAAAAAGCGGTTTTGGATTAAAGCCTTCAGAAAATTTAAATGGAACTTTGTTCCTTCTTAAAGATTCTTCAATTATTAAAGTAGAATCAAGATGACCATTATAAATTAAATTACCATATTTTTTAAAGTTTAAAAGATATCTCATTAGAACCTCCGTGATATTTTATTATAATATATATTAACTTAAATATGTATTATACAATTAAATAATATATTATCTTTATCTAACATTTGATATTTTTTAAAAACATATATGATATAATTTTTTTGAATAATGACTCAGGAGGATATTAAATGAAAAGTTTTTTAACAGGTTTTGTATTGACTTTATCAGTTTTGATGGTGATATTTTTTTATTCAAAAAGTTTCTATGAAAATACTTCATCAATTTTTCTAGTAAATTCAAATTATAATACATATTTATTCGACGATGGAGATATGATTTTACCTACAAAATACCAATATGAAACATTAGAAAATATACCAAATGATTTGCTTTATTTGTTATTATGGAGTGAAGATAGAGATTTTTATAAACATAATGGAGTGAATCCTAAAACCATCATGAGAGCAATGGTTGTTAACATACAAAATTTTGATATATCTCAAGGTGGTTCAACATTAACTCAACAATTGGCTAAAACTTTGTACTTAACTTACGAAAGAACTTTAAAAAGAAAAATATTAGACGTTATGTTGGCATTTTTTATAGAAAGAAGTTATACAAAAGATGAAATATTAGAAGCATACGTTAATAGCGTATATTTAGGAAATGATATTTCTGGATTTGGTGCAGCATCAAGAAGATATTTTGAAAAAGATTTGACAGAACTGACCATTTATGAAAAGGCTCTATTAGTAGGTATAATAAACTCTCCTGAATATTCTAATCCATATAAATATCCAGAATTAGCAAAAGATGAAGCTAGAATTGTACTGAGTTCATTAAATAAAAAAAATCCTGTTTATGAAAAATCTTCTGTTTTTGAAAAAAACATAGAAGATATAGACATATATCCACTTAATTATAATGAAAAATATTTAGATATGATTTATTCAGTAAAACAAAAAGAAGAGGAATTGAATTTAAAAGGTGGGGGCTATACAATAAAAACCACTTTCAATAGGGATCTTTTTAATTCAATAACTCCAAATTCTAGTCAAACATCAATTGTTATAAACAACAAAAACGGAAAAATAAAAAGTTTTTGGGGTGGAGAATATTCAGTTTTTCAATCAGAAAAACAAGTAGGGTCCAGTATAAAACCATTTTATTATACTTTAGCTTTGAATAAAGGTTTTAATTTAAATACAATTTTACCAGATAAAAAGATGAATTTCAGTGGTTGGGAACCAGAAAATTATGACAAAAGATTTCGAGGTGAAGTTGAATTAAGTCAATCCTTAATTCATTCCATAAATATACCATCAATTTATTTGGCGTCACATATAGAAAATTCACCAACCAAATCAGTTGATAGAATAAAAGATTTTTTGCAAAATGAAATTCAAATAAAAGCTAATTATCCAAATGATCTGACAATAGCTTTAGGGACTTTGGAAACAAATCCTTTTAACATGGTAAGAGCTATTAATATTTTCCCAAATTATGGGATTATTCCTGAACTTTATTCTATTGAGGAAATATATGATAGAAAAGGGAATTTAATATACAAAAATTATCCTGATGTTGAAAATAGAATAGACAATATTTCAATAGAAACATATTCTGCAATGAATCAACTATTAAGAAAAGTTGTTACCGAGGGATCTGCGCAAAGGGCAAATATAGAAGGATTAGATTTACATGGTAAAACGGGATCGCCTGAATTATCAGCCTGGTTTACTGGTTATACTGGAAATAAAAGTATTTCTGTTAGAATAGATGGTGAAGATTTACTTTCTTCAACATCATCAGTACCTTTTGCTAGATTAATAGCAGAAAATTTTATATACACTGGTTATAACGTTGAGGTTCCAACATATATAAATACTTCTAACATAGAACAAAAAGCAGATTTTTTTAGTGAACCTATCATTTTTTTGAGTAAAGGGTATGATTATGAAGAATATTTGGAAAGAAAAAAATTTCAAGAAGACCCAGAAATCTTAAAAGAAAAAATTGAAGAAGTTATTTCTGATCTTGATTATATTTATCCAGATATATCAAAAAAATTAAAAGATTGGATTAGTCTAAATTTAGTAGACTTTTTAGATTCACCATATTCTTTTATACAAAATAATTATGATTTAGAGAGGTATCTTGATAATCTGGTTTTAAATCCTGAAATAGTTAATAAATTGAAAGCATTAGTTAATGAACTGAGTTATGTTTATCCATATGAATCTCAAATAATTAAAAATTTTTTAAAAGAGAAGGGATATTAATGATTGAGCTCAAAAAAAATGAAATTTTAATTGAAAAAGAAGAAATACCAAAAAAATTTTATTATATAGTAGAAGGTGAAATAGAACATAATAGAAAGGTTCTTGGAAAAGAAAATTTTTTAGCTCTAATTCATTTTATAACCCAGACAAAAGTTGCTGAGAGATATAAAGTCAAAAAAAATTGTAAACTTATAGAATTTAGTGACATTGATGAAATAGAAGAAGATATATTACCAGATTTCTTGAAATATATATCAAGATATTCAAATAACATAATATTTAAAAATACATTAAACAAAAAATTTTCAATAAACGAATTGATAAACAATAAAGAAAGCTTTATAAAAGGAGAATCGTTAGATTTAGATTTTTCAAATGATGAAGATCTTAACGAACTGTTAAATACATTTGATTATTTTATGAATGAAAAGGAATCTGAAATATCATTACCAGAGAATTTTGATGACTACAAAAAAGAATTAAAAGACTCAATAATAGAATTGAACATATCAAAATTCATTAATTATTGTAAAAAAGGATTGTATACTTATGAGGAAGAATGGGATGATTTCTTAGATGAGTTAATTGATCTCGCAATAACCATTAATGATAGAGCGCTAGTTTTATATTTGCTATATGTAGCAGGTATGAAAATAAATGATTATAAAAAAATAAATGATCTTATAAAAAAGAATTGGGAATTTTTAAGGTTTAATAATAATAATATTTGGATAGACTATGCAATGAGATTTGTTAACAACCAGCTGCTTTTTGAAGAGGTGTTGAAAAAATGAATTATCCACATTTGAAGAATTTTGCAGCAAAAAACAATGGGTTATATTATTTAAAAAATGGTATTGTAGCCTCTGTTACTTATTCTAAAAAAAAGCCTTTTTTAGTTCATATATACACTCCTGGAGATTTTGTTGGGATTGATAAATTCCAAGAAGGAATAGGTGTTTTAGATTATTTTATATTGACAGAATGTGATTATGAAATTGTAAATGATGAAGAATTAACTGATCAAAAGTATAAGCAATCATTTTTGGATTTTTTAAAAACATTTCTTCATGAAATAACAGCTTACAGATCAGAATCATATGAAAAAATTTTACAATATAATCTAGAAAAAATATCCAGGTTTTCAAACGAAATAGAAGGGTTGCCACTTGCATTTGTAAAAGAAATGGGAATAAAATCGGATTTAGACAAATTATTGGAAAATAACAAAATAATACTTGAAGATGAGGAATATAAAATAAAAAAATAAAAAAGTAACATCCAATTAATCAAAATAATCAGTAAGAATGATAAAATACTGAAATGGATTAGGGTCTTAAAGCTTTGATTTTTATAATCAGGGTACCTATAATCCGGGCTTTTTATTTCAAAACAGGAGGTGACATTATGTACGCTATCATTGATTTTGGTGGAAGACAATACAAAGTAGAAGAAGGCCAATCATTATTAACAGAAAAAATCAACGGAATAGAACCAGGAACAGACTATGAATTTGATAAAGTAATTCTTGTTAAAAATGATTCAGAGGCAAAAGTTGGAAAGCCTTACGTTGAAGGGGCAAAAGTAATTGCTGAAATTGTTGAACATGGGAAAGATAGAAAACTTAAAATAATTAAGTTTAAAGGAAGAAAACAATACAGAAGAATCAAAGGCCACAGACAGCAATATACAGAAGTAAAAATAAAGAAAATAGACTTGTAGTATGGTTAAAGTTTCTTTCTATCAAAACGAAGTTATTTTAAAAGGACACGCTATGCATGGTAAATATGGCCAAGATATAGTATGTTCTGCAGTAAGCTCTATTTCTCAATTTACTGCTGAATTTTTAAAAAGAGAAAAAATAGGTCAATACAGTAAAAAAAATGGATATTTGAAGATAAAATATTCTGAAAATGAATTGGCTATAAAACTTATAGAGCATTTGAAAGAGGCAATTATCAGTATTGAAAAAGATTATCCTGGAAATGTTAAGGTGGAGGTGAAAAACAAATGAAATTAGATCTTCAACTCTTTGCTAAAAAAAGTGGATCAGATCAAAATAAACACGATAGTAATCCTAAATATTTAGGTATAAAAGCAGGAGAAGGTAAAGTAGTTACTGCTGGAACAATAATAATGAGACAAAGAGGAACTAAAATCCATCCAGGCCAAAATGTAGGATTAGGTAGAGATTTTACATTGTTTGCTAAAAAAGATGGTATAGTTAGATTTACTACTAAAAACAATAGAAAATACGCAAACATAAACGAAGAATAATGAAAGCTAAAAGAATTGCTATCTCGGGAATTTTTGGTGTAATAGCATTTTTAATCACTTTTATTGAATTTCCTATTTTTCCAGTATTACCTTTTTTAAAGTTTGATGCAAGTGATTCTATAATCATATTTTCAAATATGGTTTATGGTTTTATTCCATCTTTATTAACTTTAATAGTTAAAAGCTTTTTATTCTTATTTAAAAGTGGAGATGGAGGACCGATAGGGATTTTAATGAACTTTATATCAGGTTTTGTTTTTATAGGAGTTTTTCAATTGATTAAAAATAAAATAAATATTTTTATATCTTATTTTATTGCTTCTTCTTTTGTAGGTTTAGCTATGTATTTAGCAAATTATTATATGGCTATCCCAATATACACGAATTCAAAAACACCAGATTTTATAAATTCTTTGGGATTAACTATCACTCAATTTTTCATTTTAATAATATTATTTAATTTGATAAAATTTATGGTAGACTCGGTAATAGCTTATTTTTTCAATAAAAAATTAGAAAAACAATTAAATCCATGAAAGGAGGATAAGAAATGAATTCAAAAATGATTCAAAAATCATATATGGCTAATCAAGAAGATTCCAAGAATAAAAAATGGTTTATCATTGACGCTGAAGGAAAAACATTGGGTAGATTAGCTGGTCAAATTGCAAAAGTATTACAAGGTAAACACAAACCTACATATACTCCTCACATAGATATGGGGGATTTTGTAGTTGTTATAAATGCAGAAAAAGTTGCTCTTACAGGAAGAAAAATGGAACAAAAAACATATTTCAGACATACAGGCTACCCAGGCGGAGGGAGAATATCTCATATCAAAGATGTTTTAGAAAAACATCCTGAGAGAGTTATCGAACACGCTGTAAAAGGAATGTTACCTAAAACAATTTTAGGTAAGAAAATGATTAAAAAATTAAAGGTTTATGCTGGTGAAAAACATCCACACGAAGCACAAAAACCTGAAAATCTAGAATTATAGGAGGGTAGTTTAAATGGCTGAATTTGTTGATTACTACGGAACTGGTAGAAGAAAAACATCTGTTGCTAGAGTTCACTTAAGACCTGGTACAGGTAAAGTTAAAGTCAATGGGAAAGATTTTGATAATTTAGTTGATTACTTCAACGGAAATAAAGTTTGGGCTCAACATGCACATGAACCTATTTTAACAGCACAATCAGAGGATAAATTTGATTTTGTTATAAGAGTTCATGGTGGTGGATATAATGGTCAAGCTGGAGCAGTAAGGTTAGGTATTGCAAGAGCTTTATTAGAATATGATCCCGAATTAAGATCTGAACTTAAAAAAGAAGGTATGCTAACTAGAGACCCAAGAAAAGTTGAAAGAAAGAAATATGGTCTCAGAAAAGCAAGAAAGCACGCACAATTTTCAAAAAGATAATTTTTTATTTTTATACAAAAACGGCTCATATGGGCCGTTTTTTTTTCTAAAGATGGTGAAAAAATATGTCAGATAAATACACAAATTTTAAAGAAATAACACAAAAAATAAAAGATAATACAAGTATTGAAGATGTTTTATCTTCATATATAAATGTAAAAAAGGCAGGTAAAAACTACACTGCATTATGTCCTTTTCACGCTGAAGATACACCCTCATTTTACATTTTCCCAGAAACTCAAACATACCATTGTTTTGGTTGTAATGCTCATGGAGATGTCATAAACTTTATAAAAGAATATGAAAACATGAGTTTTATAGAAGCATTAAAAAAGGCAGCTTCTATAGCAGGAGTTAAACTCGATCTAGACATAAAAAGTAAACCTAAAGAAATAGAATTAAATGAAGTATATTCAAAAATAACAAATGAAAATCTTTTGAATTTAAAAAGAGATCATAAAGTATGGAAATTTCTACAAAAAAGAGAAATTTCAGAAAATACAATCAGAGAATTCGAATTAGGTTATTCATCTGGTAAAGAAGTAGAGAAAGCCTTAGATGAAAGTATGTTTGAAGAAAAAATGGCAGAAGATATTGGACTTTTCAATAATAAAAGAGAATTTTTTTATAATAGATTAATAATTCCAATAAAAGACAGTAATGGTCAAGTTGTAGGTTTTGCTGGAAGGGCTGTAGATGAAGATACAAAGCCTAAATATGTCAACACCAAAGAGAATAGATTTTTTAAAAAATCTAAAATAATGTATTTATTTGATAAATCAAAGAAATACATTCAAGAAAACGATATGGTAATAATCACTGAAGGTTTTTTTGATGCAATTGCAATGCATAATTCTGGTTATAAAAATACTGTAGCTGTATTGGGATCTACTTTAACAAAAGATCATGCTTTTGAATTAATGAAAAAAACCAATAAAGTAATAACAATGTTTGACATGGATTCTGCAGGTGAGAAAGCTACCATATCAGCCATTGAAACTTTATTTCCAAAAAATTTTCAAATAGCAGTTGCAAAATATGAAGCAAAAGATCCTGATGATTTGATAAAAAAAACAGGTAAAAAAAACCTAGCAGAAATATTGAAAAAATCGTATAAATTTCATGAGTTTATAATAGATATCAAGAAAAAACATTATGATTTAGACAACGAGTTTGCCATGGAGCAGTATTTAAAAGAGATGGCGAAATGGTATAAAAAATTTCAAATATATAAAAGATATGAAATTATGGATTCTTTTGTAAATAAATTATCAAAAGATTTCCTGAAAGATAAAGAATTAATAGAGAAAATATTACAAGAACATTCAAAAAGATTAAAAGATAGCAAGGTAATCATAAAAGAAAATACATATAATCCTCAAAATGTTGAAAAACAAATAAGATATGATTTAGGTAAGTCTTTTATATATTTGTGGTTAAAATATCCAGAATATAGAGATAAAATCATGGAAATTGCAGATGAAGAATTACCGGATAATCCTTTAAGAGAATTTATAGTTATGTTAAAAGAAGGGAAAAAACTTCCTGAAATATTAGAGGCTTCTTCAGACGAACTGGCTGAAATTGTCTCTGAAATTTGGAAAGTAGATTATTCTTTCAACCCTGAAAGAATAATGTTTGAGTTGGAAAAAACATTCAACAAAATAAAAACCAATAGAGAGATAGAAAAATTAAAAACACAGTTAAAAGGCGAAGAAGATTTTAAAAAAAGAGCTGAGTTGACGAGAGAGATAATTAAATTATACTCAAAAATAAAGAATAACGGAGGTAATAGTTTACATGGCTAAAAGCAAGGTAAAACAACAAAAAGTTGATGATGCAATTAAAAAATTAGGAAATATTGAAATAGTAGATGATGATAAGGTAAAAATAAAAAGGGATAAAGAAAAATATACAAAAAAACTATCAAAAATGCTCCAAGATATTAGAAAAAAAGCAAAACAAAATGACAAAAAATTAACATATGAAATGATAGATAAATACATACCTCAAGAAATGTCAGATTTAATAGATAGCGATTTCATTGAAAAATTATATACAATATTAGAAGAAGATGGTATAGAAATAATCGAAGAAGATAATATAGAGGAAGCAAAAGAAGAATTATCCAATGAAAATAATGAAGAAATAGTTAAAGTCTTAGGTAATGCATTTCAAATGTATGATAATATATCTTTAAATGATCCTATAAAAATTTATCTAAAAGAAATAGGGAGAATAGGTCTTCTAACTCCAAGAAGAGAAAGATTAATAGCTCAAAGAGCTAACAAAGGCGATAGAAAATCAAGAGATTTATTAATAAAAGCAAATTTAAGACTTGTTATAAGTATTGCAAAAAGATATACTAATAGAGGATTAAGTTTTTTAGATTTAATACAAGAAGGAAATATAGGCCTGATTAAAGCAGTTAATAAGTTTGATTGGAAAAAAGGTTTTAAATTCTCAACATATGCAACTTGGTGGATTAGACAAGCTATCACAAGAGCTATTGCTGATCAAGCTAGAACTATTAGAATACCTGTTCATATGGTTGAAACTATAAATAGATTGAATAAAGTAATTAGAGAATATTTACAAGAACACGGTGAATATCCTTCAAATGAAGAATTATCAAAATTGATGGACAAACCAGTGGAAAAAATAGATGAAATACTTATGGCAGCTAGAGAAACAATATCAGCTGATTCTCCAATTGGAGGTTCTGATGATGATGATACTTCTATTGGTGATTTTTTAGCTGACAATAATGCAGATCAACCTGAAGAAGCTGCTGTAAAAATGATTTTAAGAGAAGAAATAGAAAAAATATTAGATACATTACAACCAAAAGAAGCTACAGTTTTAAAAATGAGATATGGATTACTTGATGGGAAAGTAAAAACTCTTGAAGAGGTAGGGAAATTTTTTAATGTGACAAGGGAAAGAATTAGACAAATAGAAGTAAAAGCTTTGAGAAAGTTAAGACATCCAAGCAGAAGTACACAATTGAAAGAACTAAGCAATATGTTAGGTAAGAAAATTCTTTGAAATAAAGGGGATCTTCTAAATGGAAGAAAATAAAAAAATATTTGAAATAAAAAAAGAAATTCCGAATTTTTTAAAAGAAAATCTAGATGAAGAACAACTAGATGCAGTTATTAATTCTAAAGGTAATTCTTTAATAATTGCAGGACCAGGTTCAGGAAAGACTAGAGTTATTACCTATAAAATAGCTTATTTATTAACTCAAGGTGTAAAAGCAAATGAAATAATGCTTGTTACATTTACAAGAGCTGCAGCCAAACAAATGACAGAAAGAATTAGAAATGCTACTGACAAAGATATAAGTGGAATTACTGCAGGAACTTTTCACCATGTATGTAATGCAATTTTAAGAAGATATTCAAAGACAATAGGTTATGAAAATAATTTTTCTATATTAGATGCTGAAGATGCAAAAGACCTTCTAAAAATAATCAGAAATGAGTACAAGGAAGGTATGGGTGAATTAGGTAAAAAATTCCCGAAAGAATCGGTAATTCAAAAAGTTATATCGTATGCTTCTAATACATTAAAATCAATAAGAGAAAGTATTCTTGAAATAGCACCATATTTGATTGATTTTGAAAACGATATAGAACATATATGGGGAAATTATCAAGAAATGAAAAAAAATATAAATGCTATGGATTATGATGATCTTCTTGTTAATACTGCTCATTTATTATCTTTTAATAAAAGAGCGTTGAATGATATATCTTCTAAATATAAATATGTATTGGTAGATGAATTTCAAGATACTAATAAAATACAACTTGAAATCGTTCAAGCAATCAGTTCTAATTCAAAGAATCTTATAGTAGTGGGTGATGATTCACAAAGTATATACTCATTTAGAGGTGCTAGATACGAGAATGTAGAAGAATTCATAAAAAATGAAAATACAAAACTTTTTAAAATTCAAACTAATTATAGAAGTACTCCGGATTTAGTTTCTTTTATAAATAAAATGCTACCAAGTAATTCAGTTGAAAAAAATTTAAAATCAGTAAGAAAAGAATATATAAAGCCAAATATAATTGAAACTTTTGATGATTTAGAGCAATCTGAAGCTGTTTTGAAAATTATAGAAAATAAAATTGATGAAGAAATTGATTTAAACGAAATTGCCATTCTATATAGATCTCACGCATTATCTATGACACTTCAACAAAAATTAGATACAAGACAAATTCCATATAGATTGTTATCTGGAAAAAGATTTATAGAAACAAAGCATATAAAAGATATTTTATCTTTTTTAAAAATATCATATAATCCTTATGATAATGTATCTTGGAATAGATCTTTAAAACTTTTTAGTGGAATAGGTGTAAAAACAGCTTCAAATATATATAAATCTTTGACTTCTCAGCTAAAAGAAGGTATAAATATACTTGACGCACTGGAAAATACAAAACTAAAAAAATTCAAAGAACCATATAACTTTTATTTCAAGCTGTTTGAAAAAAATAATGATAAACCTGATGAAATAATTAATTATGTTTTCGAAGAATTCTATAAAGAATACTCAAATTTAACTTTTAGAAATTCAGCTTCAAGAAATATGGATGTTGAAAGATTTCAAGATATATCCTCTCAATATGATTCATTGATGAATTTTTTACAAGAAATGACTTTAAGTGAAAACATTACAGTAAAATCAGCGGAAAGAGACCAAAAAGAAGATCAAATTACTTTGACAACAGTACATGGAGCAAAAGGACTTGAATGGAAAGTTGTAATATTAATTTCTGCCAATCCAGGAGATTTTCCAAATGGAATGGCAATAAAAGAAAAAAAACTTGATGAAGAAGAGAGACTTTTTTACGTGGCTATTACAAGGGCAAAAGATGAATTATATATATTAAAACAAATAACAGGTTCAACAAATCCATTTATGAGTAATTCATATGTTTTTGTAAAAAAAGAACATGATTTTGTTAAAAATATTCCAGAGAATTTAGTAGAAATACTCAGAACAAGTTATAAATATTAAAACTCATAAAACAATTAAAATATAATGTTAACCCAAATTAATTGAAATTTAAAATTTAATAATGTAGAATATAACGTGGTATTTTAAAAATAAAACGGAAGGAGGGCAAATAATTAATGCCTACAATTAATCAATTGATTCGTCATGGTAGAAAGCAAACAAAAAAGAAAACAAAGTCACCAGCTTTGAAATCAAATCCTCAAAAAAGAGGAGTTTGTGTAAGGGTTTCAACAATGACACCTAAAAAACCAAACTCAGCTTTGAGAAAAATAGCAAGGGTTAGACTTTCAAACGGTATAGAAGCAACATCTTATATTCCTGGTGAAGGACACAATCTCCAAGAACATTCTAACGTATTGTTAAGGGGTGGAAGAACTAGAGACCTTCCAGGTGTTAGATATAAGGTAATTAGAGGAACATTAGATACAGCTGGAGTTGACGGAAGAAGACAGTCAAGAAGTAAATATGGTACAAAGAGACCTAAAGAATAAGGAGGGTTGAACTGAATGAGAAGAAGAAGAGCAGAAAAAAGAAAAATAATCGCTGATCCAATTTATAATGATGAATTGATCACAAAATTAGTAAATAGAGTTATGTTAGATGGACAAAAATCAAAAGCACAAAAAATAGTTTATGGTGCCTTAGAAGTATTAAAAGAAAAAACTGGAGAAGATGCAGTTGAATCCTTCCATAAAGCTATAGAAAATGTAAAACCATTAGTAGAAGTTAGATCAAGAAGAATTGGTGGTGCTACATACCAAGTACCTTTTGAGGTTGCTGAAAGAAGAGCATTGTCTTTAGCTTTAAGATGGATTGTTATGTCTGCTAGAGCTAAACAAGGAAGACCAATGATTGATAGATTATCACAAGAATTAATTGATGCATACAACAGCGTTGGTGCTGCTGTAAAAAGAAAAGATGACGTTCATAAAATGGCTGATGCTAACAAGGCATTCGCACACTACAGATGGTAATATAGGAGGGAGTAGACTTGAAAGAGAGAAAATTAACCCTCGATAAAATTAGAAATATCGGGATTATAGCACATATAGATGCAGGAAAGACAACTACAACTGAAAGAATTTTATTCTATACAGGATCAAAACATAAAATTGGTTCTGTTGATGACGGAACTGCTGAAATGGACTGGATGGAACAAGAAAAAGAAAGAGGTATAACTATAACCTCTGCTGCTACTACAGCTTTTTGGAAAGATTATAGAATAAACATAATTGATACACCCGGTCACGTGGACTTTACTGTTGAAGTTGAAAGAGCTTTAAGAATACTTGATGGTGCCGTTGCTGTATTCGATGCTCAAGTTGGAGTTGAACCACAATCAGAAACAGTTTGGAGACAGGCAGATAAATATAATGTACCAAGAATAGCATTTATGAACAAGATGGATAAAATGGGTGCAAACTTCTTTAATGCAGTTCAAACAATGGTTGATAAATTAGGAACTAACCCTATTGCCATGCAAGTACCTATAGGTTCAGAAAATGATTTTAAGGGTGTTGTTGATTTAGTTACTATGAAAGCTTATGTATGGAATTCTGAAGATGGAATGGACTTTGAAGAAACAGCAATTCCTGAAGACCTAAAAGAAATATCTGAAGAAAAAAGAGAAGATTTAATAGCAGCAGCAGCTGAATTTGATGAAGAATTAATGGAATTATATATAGGTGGAGAAGAAATAAAAGAAGAACAACTTAAAGCTGCAATTAGAAAAGGTACATTAGATAATAATCTAATACCTGTTTATTGTGGAACAGCATTTAAAAACAAAGCAGTACAACCTGTTTTAAATGCTATAGTTGATTATTTACCTTCTCCTTTAGAAATGCCACCAGTTCATGCATTTGATGAACAAACAGGAGAATTTATAAAAGAAGTTGAACCAACTAAAAATGAAGACTTCTTAGCATTAGCTTTTAAAATTATGGTGGATCCTTTTGTTGGGAAACTAACTTTTATGAGAGTTTATTCTGGTTCTTTAGAAAAAGGAAGTTATGTAATAAATACAACAAAAGGTAAAAAAGAAAGAATTTCAAGATTAATGTTTATGCATTCAGATAAGAGAGAAGAAGTAGACTATGTAAGAGCTGGAGATATTGTTGGTGTTGTTGGTTTAAAAGACACTGCTACTGGTGATACGCTTGCTTCAGAAAATTCAGATTTAATTCTTGAAAAATTAGAATTCCCTGAACCAGTTATAAGTGTTTCAATAGAACCTGAAACAAAAAATGACGAACAAAAATTATCTAAAGCTTTAGCAGGACTTACTGATGAAGACCCAAGTCTTACTGCTTACGTAGATCATGATACTGGAGAAACAATTCTTTCAGGAATGGGAGAATTACATCTTGAAATTATAGTTGATAGAATTAAAAGAGAACACAAAGTAGATGTAAAAGTTGGTCAACCACAAGTTGCTTACAGAGAAACTATAAAACAAGAAGCAGATGTTGAAACTAAATATGTTAGACAATCTGGTGGTAAAGGTCAATATGGACATGTTAAACTTAAATTAGAACCATTAGTTACAGATGAAGATAAAAACTTTGAATTTGTTGATAAAATAGTTGGTGGAGTTATTCCTAAGGAATATATACCAGCTGTTCAAAATGGTATAAAAGAATCAATGCAAAATGGAATTTTAGCGGGTTATCCAATGGTAAATGTGAAAGCTACATTGTATGATGGTTCATACCATGATGTTGACTCTTCTGAAATGGCATTTAAAATAGCTGGATCAATGGCTTATAAAGATGCAGCTAAAAAAGCAAAACCTGTTTTATTGGAACCAGTAATGAAAGTTGACGTAACTACTCCTGAGGATTACATGGGAGACATTATAGCCGACTTAAACTCAAGAAGAGGTAGAATAGACGGTTTTGACAATGTTGGTGGTTCTAACACAAGAATAGTACACGCTTTTGTTCCTTTATCAGAATTGTTTGGATATGCAACTGCTATGAGATCCCTTTCTCAAGGTAGAGCTACTAATTCTATCCAGTTTGCAAAATATGAAGAAGTACCAGCAAATGTTGCTGAAAAAATAATAAATCAAGAATAATTAGGTTGAAGTCTATATAAAAATAATGTATAATTTGAGATGATGTAAAAATTTTCATTAAATACAAGGAGGGAATCCTAGAATGGCAAAAGAAAAATTTGTAAGAGATAAGGTCCATATGAACATTGGTACAATTGGACATATTGACCACGGTAAAACTACATTAACTGCAGCTATAACTAAAAGTTTAGCATTAAAAGGTGGAGCTGATTTTACTCCATTTGATATGATCGATAAAGCCCCAGAGGAAAGATCAAGAGGTATTACAATTAATGTTACTCATGTTGAATACCAAACAGAAAACAGACATTATGCTCATATTGACTGTCCAGGACATGCTGACTATATTAAAAATATGATTACTGGTGCAGCTCAAATGGACGGAGCTATCTTGGTTGTTGCAGCTACTGATGGTGTAATGCCACAAACTAGAGAACATGTTCTTTTAGCAAGACAAGTTAACGTACCTGCAATAGCAGTATTCATTAATAAAACTGATATGGTTGAAGATGAAGAATTAATTGAATTAGTTGAAATGGAAGTTAGAGAATTATTATCAAGCTATGAATTCCCAGGTGACGATGTTCCAGTTGTACAAGGATCAGCTTTAAAAGCATTAGAAGAAGCAGACGATGTTGACGAATGGAAATCACACATTTATAAATTGATGGATGAAGTTGATGCTTATTTCCCAGAACCAGAAAGAGCAGCAGACCAACCATTCTTAATGCCTATAGAAGATATCTTTACAATAACAGGAAGAGGAACAGTTGTTACTGGAAGAATCGAAAGAGGTACAGTTCATACAGGTGATGAAATAGAACTAGTTGGAGTAGGTAAAGAAATTTCTAAAACAGTATGTACTGGTGTAGAAATGTTTAGAAAAGAATTAGACGAAGGTACAGCTGGAGATAACGTTGGTATTTTGTTAAGAGGTAAAGGAAAAGACGACGTTAAAAGAGGACAAGTTCTAGCTAAACCAGGATCAATTACTCCTCATAGTAGATTTAAAGCTGAAGTTTATGTATTAAAGAAAGAAGAAGGCGGAAGACATACTCCTTTCACAAAAGGTTATAGACCACAATTCTACATTAGAACAGCTGATGTTACAGGAACTCTAGCTGAATTCGACGGTGGAGCAGAAATGGTTATGCCTGGTGACAACATTACAATGACAATTGAATTAATTTACCCAGTAGCTCTCGAAAATAATATGAGATTTGCTATCAGGGAAGGCGGAAGAACTGTTGGCGCTGGTGTTGTTACAGAAATAATAGAGTAATAAAACAGAATTGAAATAATTTAAAGTTAAAATATTTAAGGATTCCGGGGAGCGGATAGCTCCCCTTATTATTGCAAAAAAAGGAGGCGTAGAATACCATATGGGGAAAAAATTTATAAAAATAAGATTAAAAGCCTATGATCATAGATTATTAGATGATTCTTCTAAAAAAATAATCGATGCAGTAAAAGACTCGGATGTAAAACTATCTGGACCAATACCATTGCCAGTAGAAAAAAGTGTGTATTCAGTTATTAGATCACCACATAAATATTCCTACTCAATGGAACAATTTGAAAAAAGAGTACATAAAAGAGTTATTTACATATACGATGCTTCGTCTGAAACAGTAACTAAACTTTTAAAAGTTAAATTACCAGCAGGTGTTGCGGTAGACATAAAAGCATAAAAAATTTAATAGATCGGGCTCTGGAGGTGTAATTAATGAAAGGTATTTTAGGAAAGAAAGTTGGAATGACAAGAGTTTACAAAGATGGAAAGGCTATCCCGGTCACAGTTATCAAAGCTGGACCTTGTTTTGTTGTCCAAAAGAAAAATGTTGACAACGACGGATACAATTCTATTCAAATTGGTTATGATGAAATTCCTGAAAGAAAAGCAAAAAAACCTCTTACAGGACATTTTAAGAAAGCAGAATTAAAACCTATGAGACATTTACTTGAGATCAAAGTTGAAAACATTGATGATTATGAAATTGGACAAGAAATTAAGGTAGATCTTTTTGAAGAAGGTGACAAAATAGATGTTATTGGTACTTCAAAAGGAAAGGGAACAGCTGGACATATTAAAAGATGGAATTTTAGCGGTGGAGAAAAAACACATGGTTCAAAATTCCATAGAGCATTAGGTTCAACAGGTAATGCATCATATCCTGCAAAAGTATTTAAAGGTAAGAAAATGGCAGGGCAATTAGGAAATCAAAAGACAACAGTACAAAATTCAGAAGTAGTATACTTAGACACAGAAAATGACATAATAGCGATTAAAGGTGGAGTTCCAGGAGCGAAGGGCGGATTAGTGTTTGTTAGAAACGCTATTAAAGTTAAAAAATAATAAACGCCCGAAAACGTGATAAGGAGGTAAGATGTATGGCTAAAGTTGATGTACTGAACATTCAAGGTCAGAATGTTGAAACTTTAGAATTGAATGATAATATCTTTTCATTAGAACCTCATAAAGATCTAATGTATAGATATTTAGACATGCAATTAACAAACAATAGAGCAGGAAATGCCTCAACAAAGACAAGAAATGAAGTTAGAGGTGGAGGAAGAAAACCATGGGCTCAAAAACACACTGGTAGAGCTAGAGCTGGATCAATAAGATCTCCTCTGTTCAGAAAAGGTGGGGTAACATTTGGTCCAAAACCTAGAAATTTTAGTAAAAAGATGAATAAAAAAATGAAAAGATTAGCATTAAAATCAGCTTTGAGTTTAAAATTGAGTGAAGGAAACATTATCTTTTTAGATGATATTTCTTTTGATGCTCCGAAAACAAAAAACATGAAAGATGTATTATCTTCATTAGAAGTTTCAGGTAAAAAAGTATTAATAGTATTACCTTATAAAGAAGATAAATATGAAAATGTAAAATTATCAGCAAAGAATATTTCTAAAACAAAAGTTATTGTTGCAGATAACCCAAATCAAGGGAAAGTAAATGTTGATGGATTAAATATTTTCGATTTAATAAACAATGATAAAGTAATTCTTACCAAGAATATGGTAAAGAAAATTGAGGAGGTGCTCATATAATGGAAAAAACAAGAGCATATGATGTAATTATAAAACCTATCCTCACAGAAAAAAGTTATATGATGATGCAAGAAAATAAATACACTTTTAAAGTAGCAAAAGATGCAAACAAAATAGAAATTAGAGAAGCAGCGGAATTGTTATTCAATGTAAAAGTTATTGATGTGAAAACTATGAACTATAAACCTAAACCTAAGAGATTAGGAAGAAGTGAAGGTTTTAGAAGTAGTTGGAAAAAAGCAATAATAAAACTTGCGGATGGCTATGTAATCAAAGAATTACAAGGCAACATGTAATGAGAGGTGATAAATAATGGCTCTTAAGAAGTTTAAACCATCAACCCCATCAAGAAGATTTATGGTGATGGCAGATCAATCTGACTTAAGTAAAAATGGACCAGAGAAATCTCTATTAGCTCCTCTAAAAAGAACTTCCGGAAGAAATAATTACGGTAGAGTAACTATGAGACATAGAGGTGGAGGTCATAAAAGAAGATATAGAATCATTGACTTCAAAAGAAATAAATTTGATGTACCTGCAAAAGTAATTTCAATTGAATATGATCCAAACAGAAGCGCTAGAATTGCATTATTATATTACAATGATGGAGATAAAAGATATATTTTAGCTCCAAAAGGTTTAAAGGTAGGGGCAGTAATAATGAATGGTCCTAATGCAGAAATTAAACCTGGTAATGCAATGCCTCTAGAAAATGTACCTTTAGGTTCTATAGTTCACAACATAGAATTTGAACCTGGAAGAGGCGGAAAAATAGCTAAATCAGCTGGAACATATGCTCAGTTAATGGCTAAAGAAGGAAGATATGCATTATTAAGAATGCCATCAGGAGAATTAAGAAGAGTAAGAACAACTTGTATGTCTACTTTAGGTATGGTTGGAAATGGAGATCATATAAATGAAGTAGATGGTAAAGCAGGTAGAAAAAGATGGCAAGGTTGGAAATCCAAAGTTAGAGGTATGGTACAAAACCCAGTTGATCATCCAATGGGTGGAGGTGAAGGTGCTTCTAAAGGACATCTTCCAGTATCACCATGGGGTACTCCAGCAAAAGGATTTAAAACTAGAAGAGGTAAAAAACAAAGTGATAAATTCATAGTAAGAAGAAGAAGAAAAGGCAGATAAGGGGGTGTTATGAGTGAGTAGATCATTGAAAAAGGGACCATATATACATAAAAGTCTCATAAAGAAAATAAGTTCAATGAACGAAAAAGGTGAAAAAAAAGTAATAAAAACATGGTCAAGAGCATCAATGATAATCCCTGAAATGGTTGGACATACAATAGCTGTTCATAACGGGATGAAACATATTCCTGTATACATATCAGAACAGATGATAGGACATAGATTAGGTGAATTTGCTCCAACTAGAAGATTTGGAGGTCACGTAGATAAAAAAGCAGCTAAGGGAAAGATGAAGTGAGGAGGTAATTCAAATGGCTTCTAATGTTTCAAGAGTAAAAGACGGAAAAAAATTAAAAAGATCCGTTTATCATAAATTAAGAAAAGAAGAAGAAGCAGCAAAACCAAAAGTAGAAGCGAAAGCTGTAGCTAAATACATCAGAATGTCACCAAGCAAGGGTAGATCTACTGCCAACGCTATTAGGGGCAAAGACGTATCAGAAGCTCTTCAAATTTTAATGTTTAGCCCTAAAAAAGCGGCTAGAGTAATCTATAAAGTATTGATGAGTGCTATAGCAAATGCAGAAAATAATTTTGGGTTAAAAGCTGAAAATCTTATAGTTTCAGAAATAATGATCAATGAAGGCCCTAGAATGAAAAGATTATGGGCTAGAGGAAGAGGTAGAGCTGATATTTGGCAAAAAAGAATGTCTCATATACAAATTAAAGTAAAGGACAAAAACGCTGAAGAATAATAAGCGAGGTGAAATTTGTGGGTTCAAAAGTACATCCATATGGATTCAGAGTAGGTGTTTCCAAAGAATGGAAGTCGGTATGGTTCAGTGATAAGAACTATGACGAATACCTAAGTGAAGACAGACAAATTAGAGATCATATATATAAAAAATATGAAAGAGCAGGAATCGCTGAAGTAATTATTCAAAGACCTGGTGATTCTTTAGTAAAAATAGATATACATGCTTCAAGAGTAGGAATGGTAATAGGTAAAAAGGGTTCTGAAATTAAAGCATTAAGAGAAGAATTGAAGAAAATGATCAACAATAGAGCTATAAAAGTTTACGTTGAAGAAGTTAAAGTTCCTTACGCATCATCTCAATTAGTTTCAGAAGATGTAGCTGGACAATTGTTAAGAAGAGTTTCTCATAAAGTTGCAATGAAGAGAGCTATTTCAAATGCTATGAGAAGAGGTGTAAAAGGAATTAAAATAATGGTTTCTGGAAGATTAGGTGGAGCAGATATTGCTAGAACTGAATGGTACATGGAAGGAAGACTTCCTCTACAAACATTAAGATCCAATATAGATTACACTTCAAAAGATGCTCAAACAAAATATGGAACCATTGGAATAAAAGTGTGGATCTATAAAGGTGACACACACTTATGAACCAAAGGAGGTAAATAAGCAATGTTAATGCCAAAAAGGGTTAAATATAGAAGAGTTCACAGAGGTAATAACACTGGTATGACAAAAGGTGGAAGCTTAGTTCATTTTGGTGATTTTGGTTTAAAAGCATTAGAAGGCCAATGGATTACAGCTCAACAAATAGAAGCTTGTAGATTAGCTATGGTTAGAACTTTAAAAAGAAATGGTAAAATATGGATAAAAATATTCCCTGATAAATCAATAACTTCAAAAGGAATAGGTACTAGACAAGGTAAGGGTAAGGGAGATGTAGAAGGCTGGGTAGCTGTAGTTAAACCCGGTAAAGTACTTTTTGAAGTTGGGGGTGTAGACTCAGCGATTGCAAAAAGAGCACTTCATTATGCTGCAACAAAACTCCCGATAAGAACAAAGATCGTGCCCAGATATAAAATAGGGGGTGAAAAGTCATGAAGGTAGTTGAGTTGAGAAACCTAACAGATGTTGAATTAACCCAAAAATTCGAGGACACAAAGAAAAAATTATTCGAATTGAGATTTCAAGCAGAAATGGGACAATTGACAAACACATCTTCTATAAAAGACGTAAAAAGAGATATAGCAAGAGTAAAGACGATTTTAAGAGAAAGGGAATTGGGCATAAGGAGGTAATGTGCAATGCCAAAGAAAATAATAGTTGGAAAAGTAGTCAGCGATAAAATGGATAAATCAATAACTGTTGAAGTTAAAGATTTGGTAAAACATCCAGTTTATAAAAAAACAATTAGAAGAACTAAAAAATATCATGCACATGATGAAAACAATGAAGCAAGCATAGGAGACATAGTACAAATCCAAGAATCTAGACCTTATTCAAAACTAAAAAAATTCGTATTAATTAAAGTAGTTAAAAGATCTATATTTGGAGAAGAAGAGGAAACACCCGAGTCTGTGGAAGAAATTCTCGGAGGTGAAAGCTGATGGTTCAAGTAGAATCCAAATTAAGAGTAGCTGATAATTCAGGAGCTAAAGTTGTAAAAGTAATCAGAGTTCTTGGAGGTTTCCATAAGGCTACAGGATCATTAGGAGAAATAATAGTTGCAGCTGTACAAGAAGCAATTCCACATGCAGATATAAAAAAAGGTCAAGTTGTAAAAGCTGTAATTGTTAGAACTAGTAAAGAAGTTAGAAGAAAAGATGGATCATATATCAGATTTGACGATAATGCTGCTGTATTGATTGATAAAAACAATTTACCAATCGGTACAAGAGTTTTCGGACCTGTTGCAAGAGAAATAAGAGATGCAGGTTACACTAAAATAGCATCACTTGCAAAAGAAGTTTGGTGACGAGGTGGTGAATTCAATGAGAATAAAAAAAGATGATACTGTACAAGTGATAACAGGTAAAGATAAAGGTAAAAAAGGAAAAGTATTAAGAGTAATACCAAAAACAGAATCGGTTATTGTTGACAATATTAATGTTATTAAAAAACATCAAAAGCCAACTCAACAAATGAGAGAAGGTGGAATTATAGAACAGCCTTCCCCAATTCACGTTTCTAAAGTCCAAGTTATATGTCCAAGTTGTGGTAAAAAAACTAGAGTTGGATATGAAACAATGGATGATGGTAAAAAAGCAAGATATTGCAAGAAATGTGAAGAAATAATCGATAAAGTGTAATTGAGGAGGAATTAAAATGGCTGAATATATCCCACTCAAAGACAGGTACAAAGAAATAATTGTTCCTGATTTGATGAAGAAATTTGAATATACAAACAGAATGCAAGCTCCTGAGATTGTAAAAATAGTTGTTAATATGGGTATATCAGAAGGTGCAAGAAACAAAGGTGTTCCTGAAAAACATGCACAAGAGTTATCAACTATAGTAGGACAAAAAGCTGTTATAACAAAAGCTAAAAAATCAGTTGCTAACTTCAAGTTAAGAGAAGGAATGCCAATTGGAGCAAAAGTTACTCTAAGAGGAATTAACAAATACAATTTTTTATACAAATTAATAAATATTGTATTTCCTAAATTGAGAGACTTTAGAGGTATGCCTTCTGATTCATTTGATGGAAGAGGAAACTATACATTTGGTTTAAGTGAACAAGTGGTTTTTCCTGAAATAAGACATGATGATGTAAATAGAATTCAGGGAATGGATATCACAATAGTTACATCTGCTAATACAGATGAAGAAGCAAAAGAATTATTAGCGGGTTTTGGATTCCCATTCAAAAGACAGTGATTGGAGGGATTGTTTAAATGGCTAGAAAGGCTTTAGTAGAAAAATGGAAAAAACAGCCTAAATATAAAACAAGAAAGTACTCAAGATGTAGAGTTTGTGGAAGACCAAGAGGTGTTATTAGAGAATTTGGTCTATGTAGAATATGTTTCAGAAAAATGGCTTTGGAAGGTAAACTTCCTGGTGTCAAAAAGGCTAGCTGGTAAGGAGGGAAACGTCAATGTGGTCTGATCCCATAGCAGATATGCTAACAAGAATCAGAAATTCAAACTCAGTTTTTAAAGAAAGCGTTGAAATTCCTGCATCTAATTTGAAAAAATCAATACTTGATATATTAAAAAGAGAAGGATATATAAGTGATTACAAATTCATTGAAGATGGTAAACAGGGAGTTCTCAAAGTAAATTTGAAATACAAAGGTGAAAGAAGAAAAAAAGAAAAAGTTATAGACGGAATTTTGAAAGTATCAAAAGCTGGTAGAAGAGTTTATGTTAAATCAGATGAAATCCCATCAGTAAAAGGCGGTTTAGGTATTGCTATAATTTCTTCTTCAAAAGGAGTAATTACTGACAAACAAGCCAGAGATAATAAAGTTGGTGGAGAGGTAATCTGTTATGTTTGGTAAGGAGGTGTTTTGATAATGTCTAGAATTGCAGATAAACCTACTATTATCCCTGAAGGTGTTGAAATCAAAATAGATGGAAATATCATTAGTGTAAAAGGGAAAAAAGGTGAGTTAAGTTTTGATTTAGATGATCAATTTGATCTTGATATAAATGAAAAAGAATTAATGGTGGTTTCAAAGCCATCTGAAAGTAAAAGAAAATCTAATTTAAAGAAACAAACTGCATTAAGAGGAACTTACACCTCTATTATTAGAAATATGATAAATGGTGTTACAGAAGGTTTCTCAAAAGAATTAGAAATAGTTGGAATTGGATATAGAGCACAAATGCAAGGAAGTAAATTAATATTAAACCTTGGTTATTCTCATCCAATTGAATTAACACCTCCAGAAGGAGTTACAGTTGAGGTTCCTCAGCCAAACAAAGTTAATGTAAAAGGTATAGATAAATATGCTGTTGGTCAATTAGCAGCTAAAATCAGAAAAATGAGAGAACCAAATGCTTATTCAGGTAAAGGTGTTAAATATATAGATGAAGTAATAATTAAGAAAGAAGGTAAAAAGGTTTAATAGTTAAAGGAGGGCTGAATAAAAGATGATTAAAAAAGCCAATAAAAAAGCTCTTAGAAATAAAAGAAGAACCAAAATTAGAAAAAATCTAAGAGGCACAGCTGAAAGACCAAGAATGGTCGTTACAAAATCAGAAAAACACATATATGTTCAAATCATAAATGATGTTGAAGGAATAACTTTAACTTCTGCTTCAACTTTAGACAAAGATTTAAGAGACAGTATAGAAAAAACATGGACAATTGATGCAGCTAAAAAAGTTGGAGAATTAGTAGGAAAAAGAGCCACAGAGAATGGAATTTCAAAAATTGCATTTGATAGAGCTGGATATAAATATCACGGAAGAATCAAAGCCCTTGCGGATTCAGCCCGTGAATCAGGGCTAGAGTTTTAGGGAGGTGCAGAAAACATATGGCTAAAAATAAAAATTTCAAAGCTACTGATGTTGCTCAAGAATTTGAAGAAAGAATTATAGAAATCAGAAGGGTAACAAAAGTTACTACTGGTGGTAAAACTATATCTTTCAGATCTGTATCAGTAGTTGGAAATAAAAAAGGTAAAGTAGGAGTAGGAATTGGTAACGCTAGAGAAGTTCCTCAAGCAATTAGAAAATCAATTGATAATGCAAAAGCTAATTTAGTAGAAGTTCCAGTAAAAAATTCAACTATTCCATTCCAAACAACTGGAGTTCAAGATGCTTCTAAAATTTTATTAATACCTGCTGCACCAGGTACAGGTATTATAGCATCTGCACCAGTTCGTGCGGTTGTAGAATTAGCTGGAGTTCATAATATTTTGACTAAAGCTCTTGGTTCAACTACTATTTTGAATTTAGCACAAGCTACATTAAATGGTTTAAAAGATTTAAAATCATTAGAAAAAATAGCTGAATTAAGAGATATCTCCGTAAAACAAGTAATCAATGGCGCACACGGGGAGGTTTGAATCAATGAAAATGAAAATTAAATTAGTTAGAGGAAGAGCAGGAAAAACAAAAAGACAATTAGCTACTTTAGATTCATTAGGTTTAAACAAGCCAGGTAAAGAAGTAGAAAAAGAATTAAATGATTCAATAAATGGAATGATTAACAAAGTAAAACATCTCGTTGAAATTGAAGAAATTGAAGAATGAGGGGGTAAGAGTAATGTCAATGAATATCGAAGATCTCAGACCCACACCAGGTTCAAGATTTAAGAAAAAAAGACTAGGAAGAGGACCAGGTTCTGGCTTAGGTAAAACTGCTGGTAAAGGACACAAAGGAGCAAAAGCTAGAGCAGGTGCAAGTCAAAGAGCAGATTTTGAAGGTGGACAAACACCTTTATATAGAAGAAGTCCAAAATTTGGATTTACAAATGCACCATTTAAAAAAATTCACTCATATGTAAATATTGATACTTTAGAAAATAGATTTAATGATGGCGATGAAATAACAGTTGAATTGTTATTAGAAAAAGGGATCATTAAAAAAGTAAATGACGGACTAAAAGTTTTAGGTAAAGGAGAGCTTACCAAAAAATTAACTGTCACAGCCAACGCTTTTTCTGAATCAGCAAAACAAAAGATAGAAGCGAATGGCGGTAAGGCAGAGGTGATATAATAATGGCTAATGCTTTCAGGAATATATTCAAGATCCCGGAACTCCGGGATCGCGTCATTTTCACACTTTTAGCCTTAATAGCATTTAGAGTTGGAATTTATATTCCTATTCCAGGTATTAATGTTGAAGCTTGGCAAGGTGCATTAGGCGGAGCACAAAGTGGCGTTGCAGGGGGATTTATTGGTTTTTTTGATGTTTTTGCTGGTGGAGCATTGCAGAATTTCTCAATATTTGTTATGAGTGTTACACCTTATATTAATGCATCTATTATTTTACAATTGCTATCTTCTGTTTTACCTAGTTTAAAAGAAATGATGAAAGAAGGAGAAGCAGGTAAAAAGAAATTTGGTGCATTAACAAGAAAACTAACATTAGCTATTGGTGGAGTTCAAGGACTTATGCTTTCTATAGCAGCATCAAACTATAGTGCGGAAGCCTTACCAAACTTCATGTTTGTTATATTATCAACAGCTTCAATCATGGCAGGTACAATGTTCTTGTTATGGTTGGGTGAAATGATAACAGAAAAAGGTATAGGTAACGGTATATCTGTTTTGATCTTTGCTGGTATAGTTTCAAGATATCCTAGTTATGCTGCTCAAGCATTTGTTGGTATGACTCCAATTGAATGGATACTTCTATTTTCTGTTGCTATAATAATAGTTGTAGCTACCGTTGCAGTTCAAACATCAGAAAGAAGAATAAACATTCAATATGCTAAAAGAGTAGTAGGAAATAAAATGTATGGTGGTTCTTCAACATACATTCCAGTAAAGGTTAATGGTGGGGGAGTTATTCCTGTTATTTTTGCTTCAGCTATTATGACACTACCAAATTTAATTTCTGAAATGACTCAAAATACAGTTGATGATAGATTATTTGGAATTGGAGCACCATTATATTTGGCTCTTTATGGACTATTAGTATTCTTCTTTACATATTTTTATAGTTCAGTTGTTTTGGATCCAAATGATGTTGCTAATAATGTAAGAAGCTATGGTGGATTTATTCCTGGTATTAGACCAGGTAAACCTACTCAAAGATATATCAGAAATGTCATGAATAGAGTTACTTTTATTGGGGCTTTATTCTTAGTTATAATTGCTTTACTACCTTATTTAATAAGAAGTGGAGCAGGAGTCAACATTTGGATTGGAGGTACTAGTACTCTTATCGCTGTAGGTGTTGCTCTTGATATACTACAACAAATGGAACAACATATGATCGCCAGACAATACGAAGGATTTATGAAAAAAGGAAAACTTCGTGGAAGGAGATGACCCAATGAAGTTAATCTTTTTTGGAGCTCCAGGCGCTGGTAAAGGCACCCAAGCACAAAAAACGTCTGATGAGTTTGGTATCCCTCATGTTTCAACAGGGGACATTTTGAGAGAAGCAGTGAAAAATGAAACTGAACTTGGTTTAAAAGTCAAAGATATACTTGAAAGAGGAGAACTCGTTTCTGATGAAATAATTAATAAACTAGTCGAAAAAAAGGTTTTAGAATTGGAATCATTTATTTTAGATGGTTATCCAAGAACTTTAGATCAAGCTAAATTTTTTGATCATGTATTAGAAAAAGCTAATAAAAAAATCGATGCTATAATAGTTATTGATGTATCAGAAGAAGATATAGTTAAAAGAATTACTAATAGAAGAGTTTGTCCTGAATGTGGAAAAGTTTATAATCTTTTGACATTAAAACCTAAAGATGATATGAAGTGTGATAATGATGGTGTCAGATTAATACAAAGAGATGACGATAAAGAAGAAACAGTAAGAGACAGATATAGAGTCTATAAAAAGAATACAGAACCTGTAATTGAATATTATAGAAAAAATAAAAATATTTTTACAATAAACGGCTCAAAAGATATTAAAAATGTAACAAAAGAACTGTTTAATATACTCAGAGGAGCATTATCTGATGATAATAATTAAGACAGACAAAGAAATTGATAAAATGAGACGGGCCGGCGAATACTTAGCCCGTCTCCTTGATGTACATTTACCAGAACTTATAAAACAAGGTAACAATGCAGAACAAGTTGAAAAATTTGTTTTGAAATACATTAAAGAAATTGGAGGAACTCCAACGTTTAAGGGATATTATGATTATCCATATGCGATAAATATGTCTATAAATGAAGAAATAATACATGGATTTCCAACAAAAGAAAAAATATTCAAAGATGGAGATATAGTTTCTGTAGACTGTGGAATAACTCTTGATGGTTATATAGCCGATAGTGCTAGAACATACTATGTCGGTGAAATAAAAGATGAAGAAAAAAAACTAATTGATACAACATATGAAGCACTAATGGTTGGAATAAAGAATGCCATTGTTGGAAATAGAGTTGGAGATATCAGTAATGCTATTCAAACATATGTTGAAGATAGGGGTTTTTCCGTAATTAGAGACTTTGTAGGTCATGGTGTCGGCAGAAAACTTCATGAAGATCCACAAGTACCTAACTTTGGTAAATCTGGTAAAGGTCCAAAATTGAGAAAGAATATGACTTTAGCGATTGAACCTATGGTTGCTGCTGGAGATTACAGAGTTGAAATTCTTGAAGATGGATGGACAACAGTTACCAAAGATAGAAGTAAAGCTGCTCATTTTGAATATACAATAGTTATTAAAGAAGAAGGCCCTCAAATTTTAACAGGTACTCCAAATCTAAAACCCTAAAGAAAAGGGGGGAAATTATGGCTAAGAAAAAAGATGTTATCACAATGGAAGGTAAAATACTAGAATCTCTCCCAAATGCAAGATTTCGTGTTGAATTAGAAAATGGCCATGAAATTCTAGCTCATATATCAGGTAGAATGAGAAAAAACTTTATAAGATTATTACCGGGAGACAAAGTAACTGTAGAAGTTTCCATATATGATTTAAATAAAGGTAGAATTACAAGGAGAGAAAAGATAAAAAGAACTGATGATAACAATAACTAAGGAGGAAACTATTATGAAAGTTAGAGCATCAGTAAAAAAACGATGTGAAAATTGTAGAGTTATTAGAAGAAGAGGAAGAGTTTGGGTTATTTGTGACAAAAATCCAAAACACAATCAAAGACAAGGTTAATAAAGGAGGTATATAAATGGCTCGTATTTTAGGGGTTGAAATACCAAATAATAAGAAAATATACGTATCATTGCAATCAATCTATGGTATTGGTGAAACCACATCTTATGATATTTTAAGTTCATTGGAAATAGAACCTGAAATGAAAACAAAAGATTTAACTGATGATCAAATTTCTAAATTAGCTCATTACATCAACGAAACATATTTAGTTGAAGGTGATTTAAGACAAGAAACTAATAAAAATATTAAAAGATTAATTGAAATAGGATCTTACAGAGGTAAAAGACACAAAGCTAAGTTACCTGTAAGAGGTCAAAAAACACATGCTAATGCAAGAACAAGAAAAGGTCCAAGATTGACAAAAATAAGAAAAAAATAAGGGAGGTTAACTGAATGGCTAAGAAAAAAGCTAGACCAAAGAAAAAGAAAATATCAGTTGAAAAAGGTGTTATACATATCAATTCAACTTTTAATAATACAATCATTACTTTAGCTGATCCAAACGGAAATACTGTTACTTGGTCAAGTGGAGGAAATGCAGGATTTAAGGGAACAAAAAAAGGTACACCATATGCTTCCCAATTAGCTGCAGATAAAGTTGCTAAAGAATCAATGAAATTAGGAGTAAAAAGAGTTGATATAGAAGTAAAAGGTCCAGGATCAGGTAGAGAATCTGCAATAAGATCAGTACAAGCTGCAGGTTTAACTGTTGAAGGAATAAGAGATGTAACTCCTATCCCTCATAATGGATGTAGACCTAAAAAGAAAAGATTTTAATCAGAGTTATTAAAGGAGGTTAACAATAATGGCAAGATATAGAGGCCCTCTTGAAAAACTTTCAAGAAGAGAAGGATTCAATCTTCTTTTAAAAGGGGAAAGAAGTTATTCAGAAAAATCATCAGCTGTTAAAAGAAATTTTGCACCAGGACAGCATGGTAAAGAGAATAAAAAATTAACACAATATGGAAAACAATTAAGATCAAAACAAGCTATAAAAAGAATTTATGGCGTTTTAGAAAAACAATTCAGAAGATATTTTGAAGAAGCTGCAAAGAGAGAAGGACAAACAGGTGAAACTTTAATGCAATTATTAGAATCAAGATTAGATACAGTTGCATTCCAAATGGGTTTTGCTGTTAACAGAAGAACTGCAAGACAAATGATAAGACATGGTCATATTTTGGTAAATGGTTCTAAAGTTGATATCCCTTCTTATAGAATTAAAGAAAGTGATGTTATTCAAGTAAAAGAAGGAAGCAGAAACATTCAACAAATTAAAGAAGGAATTGACCTTGCAGATAGATTAGGAAGAACTCCTGCTTGGATAGATGTAAATAAAGATCAATTTAAAGGAACTTTTGTAAGAATACCATCAATCGATGAAATGGACGTACCTGTAGATGTACAGGATATTATCGAGCTTTATTCAAAATAATATATTTGTCTTCAGTTAATACAAAAAATGAGGATCACCTCGTCCAAAATCAAGGAAAGGAGGTGTACCCGGTTAATAGCAAGGCAATCCGGGGAAGCGTATGGAATTATTAATTAAACCAGATAAATTTGAGTTGGTAGAAGAAAGACAGGAAAAAGATTATAATTATTCAAGATATGAATTATATCCTTTAGAAAAAGGTTATGCTATAACTATTGGTAATGCTTTAAGGAGAGTTTTATTATCTTCTATACCTGCTTTAGCAATTACAGGATTAAGAATTCCTGGTAAATTGCATGAATTTGACACCTTAGAAGGAGTAAAAGAGGATTTATTAGAAATCGCTTTAAACTTGAAACAGGTACAAATATCTGCAGACAACGTAGAAGAAATAAAAGAATTAGAAGAACCAGTAACCCTTACTATTAGCAAAAATGGTCCTGGAGAATTATTAGCAGGAGATATAGATACTCCTACAGGTATTGAAATTTCAAATCCAGATTTTGTCATTGCAACAATTACAGATGATGTTGAAGTTGAAATGGAATTATTTGCAGAACCTGGAAAAGGTTTTGTACCAGCAAATGAATTAGATCACCAGACAGATATAGAATATATATTCATTGATGGAGCTTTTAGTCCCGTAACCAAGGTAAATTATCTAACTGAAAACATTCGTGTAGGTAAAAGAACTGACTATGATAAACTGATATTAGATATCTGGACAAAGAAAAATGTTACTCCAGAATCTGCACTAAAAAGAGCTACTGAAATTTTGATGGAACATTTTATTTTTATCGCAAAACTTTGGAAAGACACTAACTTATTAGAAACGCTTGAACCTGTCCAGGATATGGGTGGAGCTGAAGAAGAAGATGAATTAGAAGACTCTGATTCAAATATGTTTGGTCTTTCCACAGAAATTGTTGAAACTTCTATTGACAATTTAGATCTTACTAAAAGAGCAAAAAATTGTTTGAAGAGAGAAAGAATCAACAATGTAGGTGAATTGTTAAACAAGACACCTGAAGAGTTAATGAAGATTAAAAACTTTGGTAGAAAATCTTTAGAAGAAATAAAGAAAGAATTAGAAGAGAAATTCAATATTGAATATGAAAAATTGTACGATGAAGGGAGGAGCTCTGAAGAATGAGACATAGAGTAAAGAGAAATAAACTCAATAGATATGCTTCACATAGAAAAGCCCTCGTTAAAAACATTGCAAGAAGTGTTTTTGAAGAAGGTTCTATAGTAACTACTACAGCAAAAGCAAAAGTAGCAAGAGTATTAGTTGAAAAAATTATCACAAAAGCTAGAAAAGCAAATGCTGCTGATACACCAGAAAGAAAAATGGCGTTAAGTAGAGAAATAAATAGAAATTTTAACGATAGAAAATTAGTCGATAAAATCGTGAATGAGATAGCTCCAAAATATCAAGATAGAAATGGTGGATACACAAGAATCTTGAAAATTGGTTTCAGAAGAGGAGACGCTTCTGAAATGTCTTTATTCCAACTTTTACCAGTAGACGAAAAATAATAATAATAAAAAATATGAAAGAGGGTTTATTTATAAACCCTCTTTTTTTATATAAAAAATTAAAAACTTCAAAAAGTCTTTTTCATAAGGAATTATGATACAATGTTAATAGAAGGTCTTACCGGATTTATTTCTTTCCAATTTCTTCAAAAAACTACGGAGGTGTACTTTTTGTCAGATAATAATAAAAGTTCCAAAGATAACATTAAAGCAGTAGAATTTGATATTGCAAAACTAAGTGAAATGACAAGAAAAGAATTGTATAATTTTGCAAGAAAGTTTAACATACAAAATTATTCAAAAATGACTAAAAACGAATTGATGTTTTCTATTTTAAGAAAACAAACAGAATCTATTGGGTATTTTTTCTATGAAGGTGTAATAGAAATATTACCTGATGGTTATGGGTTTCTTAGGAATGTAGATAATTCTCTTCTTCAAGGACCAGATGATGTTTATGTATCTCAATCTCAAATAAGAAGATTCAATTTATTTACAGGTGATGTAGTTGCAGGGCAAGTTAGACCTCCTAAAGAGGGAGAAAAATATTTTGCTTTATTGAGAATAGAAGCAGTAAATTCATTAAAACCTGAAAATAGTAAAGATAGAATTTCATTTGAAAATTTAACTCCTGAATACCCTACAAAAATTATGGATTTAGAATATGAGAATGGACCTGTTAGTTCCAGAATTGT
>CAZRTN010000002.1:0-16846 GCA_964603015.1 uncultured Thermotogaceae bacterium
GAATCAATGGGTTCAATATTTGAAATTTCTAATATATTAAACAAATCAGCAGATGACTTAAAAGATTACAGTGAAGAATCAAAAAAAATATCTGATCAATTGATGGATAAAGTAAGTGTTATTAGCGAAAATTCTCAAGATACTTCTTCATCTGTAGAAGAAATAAATGCAAGTGTAGAAGAACTCTCATCATCAGCTCAAAATGTATCTTCGACATCTAATTCATTATCCGAATCAGCCTCAAACACTTCTGAATCAGCTAATAAAGGTAGAAAACAAATGGAATCAATAAAAAATATGATAGAAAATGCAGTAGATAACTCAAGGGAAACAAAAACAAAAGCTAATGAATTATCTCAAAAAGCAAGAAATATTGAAACTATTATTGAATCTATAGATCAAATAACAGAGCAAACAAATTTATTAGCACTAAATGCAGCAATAGAAGCTGCAAGAGCTGGAGAAGCTGGAAAAGGTTTTGCAGTAGTTGCTGATGAAATAAGAAAATTAGCTGTAGAAAGCAAAAATGCAACAGATAAAATTGCTTCAATATTAAAAGGTTTAACTAATAGTAGCACTGAAGTTAATGATTATACTGAAAAAACCTCTAATATAGTTGAAAAAATATCGCAATTTAATAAAGAAGTTTCAGAACAATTTGAAGATATTTTTGAAAAGGTAAATGACATTAATCAAAAAATTGAAAATATGACATCAACTTCTGAAGAACAAAGTGCTAGTACAGAGGAGATGAGCTCAGCTATAGATAGGATTTCTAAAACAGTAAGCGAAATAGCCCATAAAATAAATGATTCTTATAAAGATATTAAAAACCAAAACGAAAGTTCTGAAAGGATAAGTAATTATTCAAAAGAATTAAAACAACTTTCAGAAAAATTACAAAACGATATAAACAAATTTGAATTATAATAAAAAAGCCACTTGTCAAACAAGTGGCTTTTTTGGTGGGTCCAGTAGGGATTGAACCTACGACCTCTTCCACGTCAAGGAAGCGCTCTCCCACTGAGCTATAGACCCAAAGTAAAATAAGTATATCATAAGTTATTTTTTTAGTCAATATTTATAATAATGAAATATTTTTTATAATAAAGAATTATAATCACTCTTAATTGGCTTTTATTTAAATTCAATTGAATTGATAAAAAAAAATATTTAATATAGAATGTATTTAGTTAATATAAAGGAAATATACCAAGCATTTCTATTAACATACTTGCTTTTTTTGAAATATTATGATAAAATTTCTTTGTGATTAAAATTAAGAAAAGAATTTCTTTTCAGTAATAAAAATAGATTCATAAATTCATAAGGGGGGAAAAGAATGAAGAAACATTTATTGGTATTTTTTGTTTTATCAGTTTTGGTATTATCATTCGCTGCAATATCAAATCCTGATACTATTATTAAGAGAGAAATTGGTGAACCTCAAACATTGGACCCAGCGTATGCTTACGATACTGCTAGTGGAGAAGTTATTTTTAACATTGCAGAAAATCTAATCGCATATGACGGAGAAGCTTTAGACGAATTCATTCCAATGTTATCAACAGTTGTTCCTACTGTTGAAAATGGTTACTTAAGTGAAGACGGTTTAACTTACACATTCGTTATTAGAGAGGGAGTAACTTTCCAAAACGGAAACGCATTAACTCCTGAAGATGTTGAATATTCATTTGAAAGAAATATGTTAGCATCACAATTTGGTGGACCTACATGGATGTACTTAGAACCTTTAACAGGTTACCAATTTTTAGAACAATCAGTTCCTCCATTTGTTGGAGTTAACGAATGGTCAGATTTATTTAATGAAGATGGAACTGTAAAAGAAGAATATAAAGAAGATTTAATAGCTTTCTATGAAGAAGTAATTGATCCTGCAGTAGAAGTTAATGGTCAAGAAGTAACATTTAATCTAGAAATTCCTTATGGACCTTTCTTAAATGTTCTTGCTCATTTCTCAGCTTGGTCAGTTATTCTCGATAAAGATTGGTCAATTGAACAAGGCGCTTGGGATGGAAATCCTGACGGCTGGTGGAAATGGCATGATTTAAGAACAGAAGATACAACTTTCTATGACAACATTATGGGAACAGGACCATATGAATTAGTTGAATGGGATAGAACAACTCAACAAGTTATCATGAAAAGAAATGAAAATTACTGGGGAGACCCAGCACCTGTTGAAAATGTTGTGCTTAGATCAATCACAGAATGGTCAACAGCTAAAACAGCATTTGAAGCTGGAGATATTGATATAATGACTCCAGATCAACAATATATGTCTCAATTAAGAGGTAGAGAAGACGAAGGTATCATTACTGTTGAAGGATTAACAACATTAAGTACAGATGTTATTGGCTTTATTTGGGGAATTAATCCTGATTCTAAATATATCGGTTCTGGAAGATTAGACGGAGAAGGTATTCCAACTAATTTCTTTGCTGATGAAAATGTTAGAAAAGGATTCCAACATGCATTTAGCTATGACGCATATATTGAAAACGTATTAGAAGGACAAGCAATTCAACCTGCAAGTGCTTTACCACAAGGCTTATTAGGTTATAATGAAGACTTATATAAACCATCATTCGATATAGATGCTGCTACAAATTATTTCAGAAGAGCATTTAGAGGACAATTATGGAATAGAGGATTTAAAATGTCTTTAATTTATAATTCAGGAAATGACGCTAGACAATCTGCAATGGAAATTTTGAGAGATAATTTAGCTCAAATTAATCCTAAATTCCAAGTAGAAGTAAGAGGGGTACAATGGCCAGATTATGTTGCTTCAAGAAGATCATATACTAACCCTACTAACTTCTTCTCATGGTTAGCAGATTATCCTGATCCTCATAACTTTATTTCAACTTACTATAATTCTGACAGTGGATATTATGCAGCTTACATGGGAGATTCATATGCAAGATTTGCAAAATTACCTCAACCAGAATTTGGTGGAGTTTCATTGAATGATTATATTATGATGGCTTTAGAAGAAACAAATACACAAAAAAGAGGTATGATGTACGAAAAAATCTCTGAATTTGCTGTAGAACACGCTGTTAATTTACCTGTTGACCAAGTGTTAGCTAGAAAAGCTTACAGAGATTGGTTAAAAGGATGGGAAAGAAATCCAATGCAAGGAAATAGTGATTATTTCTATCAATTATCAAAAACAGAATAAAATTATTTTAAATTACTTTAAAAATTAAATCACAGAGGGGGGGCGCTTTTAAGCGTCTGCCCTCTTATTTTATGTGGAGGTGAACTTTTTTGACTGCCTACATAATCAGAAGACTATTATTATTACCATTAATTATGTTTGGAGTTACATTAATAGTTTTCAGTATGATGCAATTATTAGGTACAGATAAACTCGTTACAGCTTATATTCCTCAGTCTCAAATAGATAGAATGACTGATGAGCAAATTGAAAATGTAAAAGAAAGATATGGACTAAACGATCCATTGCCATTAAGGTACTTAAATTGGCTTGGGAAAACATTGCAAGGTGATTTAGGTTGGTCTATTGTTGGAAAACAACCTACTTTAACCGCAATAACGCAAAGAATTCCTTACACTTTAGAGTTAGCTTTATATGCAATAATACCAATAATTTTTGTTGGTATTTGGTTGGGAATAAAATCAGCAGTAAAGCATAATTCTTTTACAGATAACTTTATAAGAATATTTGCCTTAGTAGGCTATTCTTTACCTGATTTTGTTTTTGGTCTAATTATTTTGATGGTATTTTATGGAATACTAGGTTGGTTCCCGCCAGGTAATTTATCATTATGGGCTGATCAAGCTATTGCATCTGATTCTTTTAACACTATAACGCATATAATATCAATTGACGCCTTATTAAATGGTAGATTTGATATTTTCTGGGATTCTGCTAGACATATAATTGCTCCTGTAATTACACTTGCTTATTTGTGGTGGGCATTTTTATTGAGAATTACTAGATCTGCAATGTTAGAAGTAATGAAAAAGGATTATATTAGAACTGCAAGAGCAAAGGGTTTATCAGAAAAGGTTGTAATTAATAAGCATGCAAGAAGGAATGCTTTAATACCTGTTACAACAGTTGCTGGTGCCATGGTTATAGGATTATTTATAGGTACTGTTTTTGTTGAAACCATTTTTAATAGAACAGGAATTGGTAGATTTGTCGCTGATGCAGCAACTCAATTAGATTATTCATCTATAATGGGAAGTCTTCTTTTCTTCTCGATGATACTTGTAGTTGGTAATCTTATAATTGATATACTTTATGCAGTTATAGATCCAAGAATTAGGCTTGAGTGAGGTGAATATTTGTGAATAAAGAAGAACTCAAAAGAACCCTGAAAAAATTATTTGGAAATACTGGGGCTATAATAGGATTCATATTATTAGGTTTTTTTGTAGTAATTGCAATTATAGCTCCATATATAGCACCGCCAGATATACCGCAAGATATGGACCTTGAAGAATCCAAAAGGATGATTGAAAATTTTGAACCAGGGTATAAAGATGAAATTATATCAAAATTTCAAAATTTTCAGGAATTTAATTTAGGTTTTTATATGCAAGATTTTGAAATAGTTAAAGAAGTTCATGAATCATTACAAGAATATTCTAAAGGTAATATTTCTTTAGAAGAAGCTAAATCTAGCTTAAAAAGATTGACAGATTATTATATAGTTGATATATCATTGCTTGATCAAATAGAAAATAATCCAGATGAAGTAGTAGATGAAGTAGAAAATGTTTATCAGAAGTATAAAGAATATAATGAAAAAGGTATACTTGTTAATGAAGAGTTGTCAGAATTAAAAACTCTTGAGGGTGATGCATTTTTAAAAAAGGCTAATTCTATGTATGATGATTTTCAGGATTTTTATTTAGATAGTATAGATTATAATCCTTTTATTATGCCAAAAGAATCTTTAGAGAATGCTCCTCAACCTCCATCTAAAGAATATCCATTTGGACTATCAAATGGTAGAAATATTTATTATGGAGTTGTTTGGGGTACTAGAACTGCTTTTCAAATTGGTTTTTCTGTTGTAGCAGTAGCAACTTTTGTTGGATTATTAATTGGTTCAATTGCTGCATATTTTGGTGGTTGGATTGATGAAATATTAATGAGGATTACAGATATATTTTTAAGTATTCCGTTTATTCTCTCAGCGATGGTGTTAACAACTGTGCTGGGTACGGGGATAGATAAAGTTATGATCGCTATGATGACGTTTACCTGGATGTCAACAGCAAGACTTATTAGAGGTAATATTCTCCAAGCAAAAAATGAACAATATGTTCTAGCTGCAAGAGCTTTAGGTGTTGCAGATTGGAAAATTATTATTGTTCATATATTACCTAATACAATTTTCCCTGTGGTTATTCAAGCAACAATGAGAATTGGAACTATGGTTATCACAGCATCAGGGTTAAGCTTTTTAGGTTTAGGTGCTCCACAAGGATATGCAGATTGGGGTTCAATTTTATCTTTTGCAAGAAACTGGATGTTAGGCGGAGGAGATACAGCATTCCAATACTGGTATACCATAATATTCCCTGGTACAGCAATGGTTCTATTCGTTTTAGGGTGGAATTTAGTTGGAGACGCTTTAAGAGATATCTTCGACCCTAAAAATAGAATGTGAGGTGGAAATAATTGAATACAGAGAATAAAAATAAAGAACCTTTATTAAAAATAGAAAATTTAAAAACATATTTTAGGACTGAAGATGGAATAGTTAAAGCAGTTAATGGAATGGATTTTGAATTGTATCCAGGTGAAACTCTTGCTATTGTAGGAGAATCTGGATCTGGAAAATCTGTTACATCATTAAGTTTGATGCATTTATTAGATGAAAATGGATTTATTCCTGAAGGTAAAATGATTTATAAAGGTCAAGATATAACGAAATTATCACAAAATAAAATGAGAAAAGTAAGAGGAAATGAAATTGCAATGATTTTCCAAGAACCTATGACCGCCTTGAACCCTGTTTATACAATCGGTGATCAGATAATGGAAATGATCAAACTTCATTTGAAATTAAATGATAAAGAATCAAGAAATAGAGCTGTAGATTTATTACAAAAAGTTGGTATTCCTGAACCGGATAAGAGAATAGATCAATACCCTCATGAATTATCTGGAGGAATGAGGCAAAGAGCAATGATAGCTATGGCGTTATCTTGTGATCCTTCTATACTTATAGCAGATGAGCCAACAACAGCATTAGATGTTACAATCCAAGCACAAATATTAGAATTAATGAACAAATTACAAGATGATTATGGTATGGCAATTATTTTTATAACCCATGATCTTGGTGTTGTTGCTGAAATGTCAGATAGAGCTATAGTAATGTATGGTGGAGAAATTTTTGAAAAAGGTGATATAGTAGATATTTTCAAAAACACAAGAAATCCTTATACATGGGGTCTCATGAATTCTATTCCTAGAATAGATATTGATAAAGAAAAACTTTGGGCAATTCCTGGTTCAGTTCCAAGTGCTTTGAAATTTCCAAAAGGATGTAAGTTCGCGAATAGATGTTTTTTAGCTACAGATAAATGTCTAGATGACCATCCTGAATTAGTTGAAGTAGGAGAAAATCATTTATCGAGATGTTTCCATATAGATAAATTAAAAGAAGAAATCGATAAAGTAAAGGCCGGTGAATCAAATGGATAAAAAAACGCCATTACTTGAAGTAGAGAATATGAAAAAATACTTTCCTGTAAGAGCTGGAGTATTTAAAAGAGTTGTAAATCAAGTTCAAGCAGTTGATGATATCTCTTTTAAAGTTAATTATGGTGAAACATTAGGCCTTGTTGGTGAATCTGGTTGTGGTAAGAGTACAACTGGAATGTCTATTTTAAGATTAATTGATCCAACTGCTGGTAGGATTATTTTAGAAGGTAAAGACTCTACTGCTTGGTATATGAAAGGGAAAGATGCTAAGAAATATATTAAAGAGGTTTATGAAAATAGATTTGAACAGATGATGCGAGAGTTTAAAACCGAAGATGATGTACTAAAAAATTTGGAAAAAGAAATAGACAAAAAAATGGCTAAGATTTATTTTGAACATGGCTATCATGGATTAAAAAAAGAACTCAGAGAAGATTTAAATGAAAAGAAAAAATTCTTCAGAAAAGATGCTCAAATTATTTTCCAAGATCCTTATTCATCTTTAAATCCTAGAATGAGAATAAAAAATATTATAGGTGAAGGTATTAAAACTCATGGAATCGCAAAAGGAAAAGAAGTAAATGAAATAGTTGCTGATTTATTAGATAAAGTTGGACTTTCTCCAGAATATATTTACAGATATCCTCATCAATTTTCTGGTGGTCAAAGACAAAGAGTTGGAATAGCTAGAGCTTTGGCTTTAAATCCAAAACTAATTGTAGCTGATGAGGCTGTATCAGCACTTGATGTTTCTGTACAGTCCCAAGTTATTAATTTGATGGATGATCTTAGGAAAGAATTTAATTTAACTTATATATTCATAGCTCATGATTTAGCAGTTGTAAAACATATAAGTGATAGAATTGCAGTAATGTATTTAGGGAAAATTGTAGAATTAACGGATAAAAAGAAACTTTTTGAAAAACCATTACATCCATATACAGTTTCATTAATGTCTGCAATTCCAGTTCCTGATCCAGAAAACAAATCAAAAAGAATTATACTTAAGGGAGATGTACCTAGTCCATTAAATCCACCAACTGGATGTAGGTTCCATACAAGATGTCCTATTGCTAAAGATCTTTGTTCAAAAGAAGAACCACCTTTAGTAGAACTAGAAAATGATCATCAAGTTGCCTGTCATTATGCAGGAGAATTCAAAGGTTAATTTTTAATTATTGCCGGCTTAAAAAGCCGGCATTTTTTGTTATAATAATGAAGGGTGAGAAATTTGTGTGATGAAATCAAAAGCGAGCTTAATTATAAGAAGATCTATAATGAAAATTATAAATACGTTAGAAATATATTAAAAAAGTCAATAAATATTAATGATTTAGATGATGCCACTCAAGAGGTTTTTTTTAGAATCTATAAAGGATTGAATAATTTTAAAGGAAAATCTAAGATCCAAACTTGGATATACAAAATTTCTGAAAACGTGGCTATAGATTATAGAAAAATATACATAAAAGAAAATAAACAGAATATAAATATAGATCAACAGAAACTTTATAAATCATACAATTTTACAAAACATATTTTTGATAAAATAAAATATAACCAGTTGATAACTTATATAGATAAACTTAAACCTAAAGATCGAATTATACTAAAAATGAAAGACTTAAATCATTATAATTATAAAAAAATATCAAATCTGTTAAGTTTACCCATTGGTACAGTAAAAAGTAGGGTTTTTTATGCCAGAAGAAAAGTCAAAAATATGATTGATGAAGATTATAAGGAGTGAAAAAATGAGAGAATTGATGATTGTAGAAAAAATAGATGAAAAATACGTTTATTTAAAAACAAATAGAGCTTCTGAATGTTCAACATGTTCTATCAGTGGAGCGTGTAATCTAACAGGGACTCCTGATATAGAATTAAAAGCTTTAAAAGAAGATTCTTACATCCCTGGACAAAAAGTCTTGGTAGAGTTGCCTGAAGTTCCTTTAACTAAAATTGCAATGCTTGTATACGGGTTTCCACTACTTATGTTTTTAGTTTTAGCCATTTTTTCTTATGGAATAGGTTTAAACGATTTATGGTCTTTTTTAATCGCAGTTGGAGGAATGGGAGTTAGCTATTTTATATTATCAATATTAGACAAAAAGAAATTTAAAGATATGTATTTACCAAAAATAGTAACCAAAATTAATAGCGATTTAAAAGCAAATACTTAGAAGAAGCTTATTTTACAGCTTCTTCTTTTTTTGAAATAATTTTCGTGAAAAATATTTCATACTGATGGGGATTATATATATAAACTCTTTTAATTACTTCTAATTCATTATAAATGATATACATTAAATTTAATCAAGCTTTATTTTTTTTCTAAAAAGTTCTAAAATAAAGGTGTATGAAAAAATATTCCCCAACTATTTTTAAGGGAGGTTAATGAGTATGAGCTTATATGAAAATGCAGTAAGACAGTTTAACAAAGCTGCTGATATTATGAACTTAGAAAAAGATTTAAAAGATGTTTTGGCGAAAGCTAAAAGAGAACTAACTGTAAATTTCCCAGTTAGAATGGACGACGGAACAGTTAGAGTTTTTACAGGACATAGAGTACAACATAACGTTGCAAGAGGACCTGCAAAAGGTGGAATAAGGTTCCATCCTGAGGTTACTATTGATGAAGTAAAAGCTTTAGCTTTCTGGATGACTTGGAAAGCAGCTGTTGTCGATATTCCATATGGTGGAGGAAAAGGTGGAATTACAGTTAATCCTAAAGAATTATCAGATGGAGAATTAGAAAGAATGTCAAGAAGATTCTTCTCTGAAATACAAATCATTATTGGAGAAGAAAAAGATATTCCTGCACCAGATGTTAACACTAATGGACAAATAATGGCTTGGTTTATGGATACATATTCAATGAATGTTGGAAGAACAGAATTGGGTATAGTTACAGGGAAACCATTAGAAATTGGTGGTTCTGAAGGAAGAACAGAAGCTACAGGTAGAGGAGTTAGAATTTGTATTGAAGAAGGAACAAACTACCTTAGAAAAACAGGGAAAACAACTAAAGAAAATAAAGATTTAACAGTAGCTATTCATGGATTTGGTAATGTTGGAACATATGCTGCTACTTTAACAGCTGAAGAAGTAGGTATGAAAGTTGTAGCTATATCTGATTCAACAGGAGGACTTTATAAAGAAGATGGTTTCTCACCTGCAGAATTAAAAGAATTAAGTGAAAAAACATTATCAAGAAAAGCTGGAGTTCAAGATATTAATGATGGCAAATATAAAGCTATTACAAATGATGAAATTATTTCATTAGACGTTGATATATTAGCTCCATGTGCTATTGAAAATACAATAACAATGGAAAATGTAGATAGTGTAAAAGCAAAATTAATCGTTGAAGGAGCAAACGGACCTATAACTCCAGAAGCAGATGAAAAATTAACAGAAAGAGGTGTATTCATTGTTCCTGACTTCCTAGCAAATGCTGGTGGAGTTACAGTTTCATATTTCGAATGGGTTCAAGGTTTACAATGGAATTTCTGGGAATTAGAAGATGTAAGAAAAGCATTACATAGAAAAATGACAAAAGCTTTCTATGATGTTATAGAAATAATGGAAGAACATAATACAGATATGAGAACAGCTGCTTATGTTATCGCAATAAAGAGAGTTGCAACAGCTACAAAATTAAGAGGAATTTATCCTTGAGCATAGATTTAATTGGAAGGCCCTATTTATAGGGCCTTTTTTAATTTTTTTATTTATGATAAAATAGATTGTCAATAAATAAAATATAATCAAGGAGAGTTGAAAATGGCTTATGTTATCGCTTCACTTTTGATCAATTATGTTGTTGGATTTATTTTTGTGGATTTAAATATTTGGTATCCTTCTTTAATAATACCTTCAGTGATAATTTTTATGGTTTTGAAATATAAAAAAGAGAGTAAAATAACCAATATGTTTTTAATTATCTCAGCATTATTTAGCGGAGTAGGTTTTATTCAAGACTTCAACCCTACTTATTTTTATTTGTTAATGAATATTTCTGCTTTTTTTTCATATTTGAATGCTGTTATTTCAAAAAAAATATTCATATTTTTTGCTTGGGGGTTGAATTCTTTTTCAATAGGTTATTTGATTACAGAGTTGAGGAACATAAATTTGGGGATTATTTTTGGAATAATAATATTTGTCATAGGTTTTAGAGAAATTTTATCTAAAAGTATAAAAGAACAAGGAGGCCAATAATGATAGAAAGGTATGCTTTATCTCCAGTGAGGGATATTTGGACTTTGAAAAAACAATATGAAAGATGGTTAGAAATTGAGATTGCTGTTGTAAAAGCTTTTGAGGCAAAAGGTATTGCACCAAAAGGGACAGCAGAAACAATTGAAGAAAAATCCGAAATTGATGTAGATAGAATATTGGAAATAGAAAGTGTCGTAGACCATGATGTAATTGCTTTTATAAAAGGAGTTACAGAGAATATGGGTGATGAAGCTAGATATTTTCATATGGGACTAACTTCATCCGACGTTGTGGATACAGCATGGGCTATGGGGCTTAAAGAATCAACAGAAATTATATTAGAAGAACTAAAAAGATATATTGAGTCTTTAGAGAAAATAAGTGTAGAACATAAAAAGACTTTGACAGTTGGTAGAAGCCACGGAATTCATGCTGAGCCAACATCATTTGGATTAAAAATGTTGTCGTTTCTTGCTGAAACTAAAAGAAATTATTCAAGATTAAAAAAAGCTTATGAAGGTATAAAAGTTGGTAAATTAAGTGGAGCTGTGGGAAATTATGCAAATATCTCTCCTGAAATAGAGAAAATAGCATTGAATTATTTAGAATTAGAACCAACAGAAATATCTACACAAATAGTTCCAAGAGATGTACATGCAGAAATATTTTCTGTATTTGCTTTAATTGGGTCTGGAATAGATAGATTGGCAACAGAAATAAGACATTTACAAAAGACTGAAGTTTTAGAACTTCAAGAACCTTTTAAGAAGGGGCAAAGAGGTTCTTCTGCAATGCCGCACAAAAAGAATCCAATTATTTGTGAAAGACTATCTGGAATGGCAAGGCTCTTGAGATCTTATACAATTCCTGCTTATGAAAATATCGTTCTATGGCATGAAAGGGATATTTCTCATTCTTCTGTTGAAAGAATAAATATACCAGATGCCACCATGATTACATTTTATATGTTGAAAAAAGCAACGTATTTAGTTGAAAATCTTGTTGTGAATAAAGAAAGAATGCTTGAAACATTTGAAAGAAGTTATAATTTAGTTTATTCACAAAGAGTATTATTGGGTTTAATTGAAAAAGGACTGTCTAGAGAAGATTCTTATAAAATAGTTCAAGAAAATGCTCTAAATGCTTGGGAAGATAGAAAGGACTTCAAAATTTATATAAAATCTGATAAAAGAATAACTGATCATATAGATGAAAAAGAAATCGATGATTTATTTTCAAATGAATATTTTTTAAAAAATATTGAAGAAGTTTATAAAAGATTTTTTTAATTAGGAGGAAATAAAATGGAAAGAGTTGCAATAGTTGGCTCTCAATGGGGCGATGAAGGAAAAGGGAAAGTAGTAAATTACTTTTCGAAAAAATTTGAATGGATAGTCAGATTTTCTGGTGGTGCGAACGCTGGACATACTATATACATAGATGGAAAGAAATATGTCAATCATTTATTACCTTCTATAACTCCTAATGATTATTCAAAGGGTTTTTTAGGAGCAGGAATGGTAATAGATCTTGAGCAATTAATAGATGAACTTAAAATTTTAGAAGCAGATTTTCCTGGTATTTCTTCTAAAATATATATAGATTATGAAACTTTTTTAGTTTTACCTTGGCATAAAGAGGAAGATGAATTAAGAGAAAATATGAGAAAAAATCCTATAGGGACGACTAAAAAAGGAATAGGGCCAGCATACACTGATAAGGTTTCTCGTGAAGGTATAAAACTATATCATATATTTGATGAAAAATTGTTAAAAGAACGATTATCGGAAATTTATTATCTTAAAAATAATATATATTCAGGTAAAATTAAAAGTGATGATAAAAAAGTTTATGAGTATTTATTAAAAGTAAGAAAAGAATTAGATAAATTGAATGTCAATTTTGCCAGTGCAGTAAAAATGGGAGATGTATTCAGAAGCACATCAGTTCTATTTGAAGGTGCTCAAGGGGTTTTATTAGATCTCGATTTTGGTACTTATCCTTTTGTAACTTCTGGTTCTTGTATGGCACATGGTGTTTCATCTGTAGGTTTTTCTACATTTGAACTTGATAAAGTGATGGGAGTTTTGAAAGCATATACTACTAGAGTAGGTGCAGGCCCTTTCCCTACAGAACTTTTTGATGAAACTGGAGAGAAGATTGCAAAATTAGGTAATGAATTTGGAGCGACCACAGGAAGACCTAGAAGAGTGGGGTGGCTTGATTTACCTGCTTTGAGATATGCTAAAATAAGAAGTGGATTGAATGATTTCGTAATAACTAAAGCAGATGTACTGGATGGTTTTGATGAAGTAAAAATATGTACAAAATATGATATCGATGGTAAAACTAAGGAAATTCCAGATTCATCATATGATTTTTATAAAGCGAAACCTATTTACGAATCATTAAAAGGATGGAAATCAACAAATGATGTAAACTTTTTGAAATATATGTCATTTATAGAAGAATATACAGGTGTGAAAATTAATTATATTTCTTATGGTCCTAAAACAGATGAAATGTGTACAAAAAATGATATGATCATGAGAATAAAATAAGATATTGTTTCGGGCTTTTTAAGCCCGATTCTTTTTGTTATAATATAATATTAGGGGGGATTTTTATGTTTATTGTAGATTCGGAAGAAATGAAAAAAATTGATAATTCTACAATTTCAAAAGGACTACAAGAAAACGTATTAATGGAGCAAGCTTCTTTTTCAGTCAAAGAAATTGTTTCAAATTTAAATCCTAAAAACATATTAATAATAGCTGGTACTGGTAACAATGGAGGAGATGCCCTAGCAACTGCAAGACTTCTAAAAAATGATGGGTTTAGCTTAGATGTTTACATTCAAGGTAATATAGAAAAGGCATCTTACGGATTTCAAAATCAGAAGTTATTGTGTGAAAAATACGGAGTAAATTTTATAGAGAATATGTTGAATTTAGAAAAATATGACACAATAATCGATGGAATAATAGGAGTTGGGCTAAAAGGAAATATAAAAGGGAATCTATTAGACGTAATAGATAAAATTAATGATTCTAATTCGACTATAATATCAATAGATATTCCAACAGGAATTTCTTCTGATAACGGTAAAATATTGGGGAAGGGAGTAAAAGCAGATATAACAGTTACATTTGGATATCTAAAGATCGGTCATATTGTTTATCCGGGTAGAGAATATTCTGGAGAAATCAAGTTAACAAAAATGTCTTTTGATAAAGATTATGAAAAAGAATTAAAAAGAAAGTTAATCACAAAAGAAATGGTTAAAAATTATTTACCTCAGAGAAAATCTGATTCTCATAAATATGATTACGGAGTAGTAACTATTCTATCAGGAAGCAAAAAATATCCTGGTTCTTCAATAATATCTGCCCTTGGAGCACAAAAAACTGGTACAGGAATCGTTAATTTGATTACTCCATCTTATACACCCATATTAAATTATGAACCTTCAATAATATACGAAAATTTAAATAAAGATTATTTTGAAGAAAATGATTTTGAATTAATTAAAGAAAAATTAGAAAAAAGTGATTCTATTTTAATAGGTCCAGGTATTGGGAATAAATCAGGAAAATTTATTGATAAAATACTTAATGTTTTTTCTCATAAAAAATTAATAGTTGATGCAAACGCTATTCAGAATATTAAGAATATAAATTCATGTAAAAATATTATAATTACTCCCCATTGTGGAGAATTTAATAGTCTTACGGGAATTGACGAGTTTGATGTTGAAAAAATAGAAAAATATGCATTAAATAAAAAGATTAAAATTCTATATAAAAGTTCAACTTCTTTTATAACAGATGGTATAGATAGTTATTTCAATGTTTTCGGAGATGACAGTCTATCAAAAGGTGGAACAGGCGACTTGTTGTCTGGGGTGATTGCATCTTTTGTAGCTCAAGGTAATTCTTTAATAGAATCATCAATCATTTCAAGTTACTTGGTCTATAAAACAGCTTTTGAGTTAGGGATCAAAAGATCAAAATATACAATTACACCAATAGAAATAGTTAGAAATATATACATAGAATTAAATGAATTAAGAGGTGAATGAAAATAAATGCATATATAATATCAGGAGGAGAAAAGAACAAAAATTTATCTTTCTATAAACAAAAAATATTAGAGGTAGATGTAAATATAGCCTCTGATTCTGGGATAAAGGTTTATAAGAGATTAAATATTAAACCAGATTATCTCATAGGTGATCTTGATTCCGCTGATGAATCTGATATTGCTTGGGCTAAGGAAAATAATGTAGAAATATTAAAATATCCTTCACAAAAAGATGAAATTGATTCAGAACTATCAATAATGAAGGCACAGCAATTGGGCTGTGAAAAAGTATATATTTCTTCAGTTACTGGCTCAAGAATAGATCATACTTTAGCAGGGATATACTTGCTTGGGAAATATTCAAATTTAGACCCAGAAATAATTGAAGAAAAATATGAAATAGGTATAGTAAAAGATAAAAAAAATATTATTACAGATAAAGATGATTCTTGGGCAATACTTCCATTGGGAGAAAATATAGAAGGACTAACCCTTAAAGGGTTCAAATATAACCTTTACGAACAAAAACTTGATAAATATAATTCCATTGGAGTTAGTAATAAATCTACAGAGAAAGTAGTAAATATTTCTTTAAAAAAAGGCATAGTTCTTTATATACATTACAAAGGTCAAGTAGAGTGAGGTGTATAAAATGTGGATGATAATATCAGATACTCATGATAACATTGAAAATTTAAAAAAAGTAAAAAAAATAGCAAAAGAAAATAATGTTAATACGATTTTTCATTGTGGTGATTATGTTGCTCCTTTTAGTTTACCTTATTTATTGATTGATGGGATTGATTTTATAGGTATTTATGGAAACAACGATGGAGAAATTCTTGGTTTGAATAAAAAATCGAATGGAATTATAACACCAGGTCCTAAAACGATTGAACACCAGGGTAAAAAAATATTTATGATGCATGAACCTTATTCATTAAAAGCAGCAGAAAACTCTGGGTTATATGATTTCGTTTTTTTTGGACACACTCATGAAATAGTAACAAGAAAAGTTGGAAATACATTAATAATTAATCCTGGTGAAGCATGTGGATGTTTAAATGGTAAATCAACGCTTTGCATTCTGAATCCAGAAAATAAAGAATATAAAATAATAGAAATATAATCGGAGGTAAAAATGAGTAAAGAGAATAATTTTATTGATAAGTTCATAGATGAATCAAACAAAAAAAATATACCAAAAGAATTACCTGCTATAGCAACTAGATCAAAAATGCTTATATATCCTAATTCTGTTATTCCAATGTTTGTTGGAAGAGAAAAATCTGTTAAGGCGTTGGAAATGGCTTTGGAAAAATATGATAATTATATTTTTCTTGTATCACAAAAAAAATTAGAAACAGAAGAACCAAAAGTATCTGATCTTTATAGGATAGGTACTGTAGCAAGAATAGTTCAAGTTTCTAAATTACCTAACGGAGATCTGAAAGTTTTGGTTGAAGGAGTTAAAAGAGCTAAAATAAAGAATACAGTTCAAGATAAAAAATATTTTATGTTCAACATAAATCAATTAGATTCTGAAAAAAGAAGCACAAAAAAACTTGAAGCGTTAGTTAGAAAAATAAAAGCTTTATTACAAAATTATATGGAATTGTCTAAAAAATTTCCCCAAGAAGCAATAATGGCTATTGAAGAGACATCCGATCCTGAAATAATAAGTGATCTCGTTGCATCAATAATGCCTTTAGAGCTGGAAGAAAAACAAGAATTATTAGAGATTGTCGATACAGAACAAAGACTAAAAAAAGAATTAGAAATATTGGCAAGAGAAATAGAACTTCTTGAAATAGAAGA
>CAZRTN010000002.1:16946-20174 GCA_964603015.1 uncultured Thermotogaceae bacterium
TTAGACTGGTTAATTGAAATACCATGGGAAAAAAGAACTAAAGATAACATAAATATAAAAAAAGCAGAAGATATACTGGAAAAAAATCATTATGGTTTAAAAGAACCAAAAGAAAGGATAATGGAATTTTTATCTGTTAGAAAACTATCTAAAAATTCAAAAGCACCAATTTTATGTTTTGTAGGTGCACCAGGTGTTGGTAAAACAACATTGGGGAAATCAATTGCAGATGCAACGGGAAGAAAATTTGGTAGATTATCCCTTGGTGGTGTTAGAGATGAATCAGAGATAAGAGGACATAGAAGAACTTATGTTGGAGCTTTACCAGGTAGAATTGTTCAGAAAATAAGAAAATTACAATCTATGAACCCTGTTATCGTATTAGATGAAATTGATAAACTTGGTTCTTCGTTTCAAGGTGATCCAGGGGCAGCTTTATTAGAAGTTTTAGATCCAGAACAAAATGTAGATTTTGTAGATCATTATTTGGAACTATCTTTAGATCTATCTGAAGTTATATTTGTTACCACTGCAAATGTATTACATACAATACCCCCTGCATTAAAAGATAGGATGGAGATAATATATATTTCTGGTTATACAGATATTGAAAAATATCAAATTGCTCAAAAATACATAATTCCAAAACTATTAGATGAGCATGGTTTAAATGATGATATCTTTAAAATATCATATAGAGCAGTAAAAGATGTAATATCAAAATATACAAGAGAAGCAGGAGTTAGACAGTTAGAAAAAAAATTAGCAAAAATAATGAGGAAATCAGCTTTAAAATATTCAGAAACAGAGAAAAAAGTCAAAGTCGGATCTAATAATTTAAACAACTTTTTAGGTGCACCCCCTTATTTCGATTCTGAAAAAAATGAAAAATCAGAAGTTGGTTCTGTAACAGGCTTGGCATGGACAGCTTATGGAGGAACCATTCTTCATGTTGAAGTATTATCTTTGTCAGGTAAAGGAAGGCTTATAACGACAGGGCAACTGGGGGATGTAATGAAAGAATCAGCCAAAATCGCATTGTCATTATCAAGAAAAATAGTAGAATCAAAAGATAAAGAAAGAGGTAAACTATTTGATAAAAAAGATTTTCATATCCACTTACCAGAAGGAGCAGTCCCAAAAGATGGGCCATCAGCTGGTGTAACATTAACTACAGCTTTGATTTCAGTCATTATGGATCAAAAAATAAGAAATGATATAGCTATGACAGGAGAAACAACATTAAGAGGAAAAGTATTACCAGTTGGAGGTATTAAAGAAAAGGTTCTTTCTGCTTATAGATCTGGTATAACTGAGGTAATTCTTCCAAAAGCCAATGAAAAAGATGTTGAAAAAATACCTGATGAAATTAGAGCAAAAATAAAATTTAACTTTGTAACAAAAATAGAAGAAGTATTAAAAATAGCCTTAGTGGGAAGTGATTTCAATGATTAAAAAAGCAGAGCTTTATAAAACAGCCTATAGAAAAGATCAACTTCCTCCAGAAGATAAACCTGAAGTTGCTTTTGCAGGTAGGTCAAATGTGGGTAAATCTAGTCTTTTAAACTCTTTAATGAAAATTAAAATTGCTAAAATCAGTTCTAAGCCAGGAAAAACAAGATCTATTAATTATTACCTTGTAAATGATAAATATTATTTTGTTGATTTACCAGGTTATGGTTTTGCATCAGTTGCTAAAACAGAAAAAGCAAAATGGAATGATTTGATGGATGATTATTTTACAAATAGAATGTCACTGAGAATGGTATATGTTTTAATAGATCATAGACATAAACCGCAAAAAAATGATCATATGATGATTCAGTGGTTAAAAAGTATGAACCTCCCATTTATGATTGTGTTGACTAAATCTGATAAACTGAAACAAAGTGAAAGAATAAAAAAATTAAAAGAAATAAAAAGAGATTTATCTATATATGGAGAATATCTATATTTTCAAACATCAGCAAGTAAAAATAAGGGAATGGAAGAATTGACAGAGTCAATTCTAACAGTATTAAAAGGGTAATTTACAATAAAAGAAGGTATAAAATTGTTGAACAAATATGAAAAAGCAAAAAAAATTATAGACAATTCTAATAATATAGTAGTTTTATCTGGAGCAGGGATGTCAACAAACACTGGCATCCCAGATTTCAGAGGTGAAAATGGTATATATACAAAAGCTGATATTGAAAATCCAGAACTGATCTTTGATTATTATTATTTTAAAGATCATCCAGAATTATTCTATGCTTTTCACAAAACTTTTTTAAATTATGTTGAAAAAGCAAAACCAACTTTTGCATATAAAAAATTAAGAGATTTAGAGGATGAACAAAAATTATCTGGAATAATAACTCAAAATATTGATTCTTTACATAGAATAGCTGGAAACAAAAAAGTGTATGAAATACACGGTGGATTATATGAAAATTACTGTTTGATCTGTGGAGAAAAATATGGTTATGATAAATTAAAAGAAAAGATGGAAAAAGAAGTTATTCCAAAATGCGAGTCTTGTGGAGGAGTTATAAAACCTGATATTGTATTTTTTGGAGAAATGATAAAAAATATGGATGAATCGATAAATTTGATGAAAAACTCAGATCTTTTACTTATATTAGGTTCATCTTTAATGGTTATTCCTGCAGCCTTTCTTCCTTCTTATTCAAAGGCTGAAATAATAATTGTTAATAAAGGTGAATTTTCAAGGAGTTATTTGAAAGAAGAAAACATAAAATTTATTTTTGATGAAGATATTGACCAAGTTTTCAAGAAAATTTATAAATGAAAAGCCAGACTTTTAAGTCTGGCTTTTGTATATTTAAGATGTTATTCTTCTGTATCTTTTTTTTCGAATTTTTCAGAATCTACTTCCTCGATTTTAACTTTATCTTTAATTGTGTCAACAACTTTAGATTTCAAAGTATCCCAAACTACATCATTAAGTAGTTTTTGATTAGAATAAATAGCCTCTCTTGTTCTTTCATAAGGCATTTGCCACATTTGAGATATGTTTTTAATTGAGTTTGTAATTTCTTCATCAGAAACTTCTATGTTATTTTCTTTTGCTAATTCGTCTACAACAACTAGTTCTTTAATCCATTTTAAAGATGATTCTTTAACGTTTTCTTTCATTTTTTCTTCATCGTTTTCATTTTTTTCTAATTCTTCTTCATATTTTCCTTCTTTTTTTAATTGTGCAATATAATTTTCTACGTATTC
>CAZRTN010000002.1:20274-22730 GCA_964603015.1 uncultured Thermotogaceae bacterium
TGTATGCCTTTCATCGCATCTTCCATAAGAATATCATTAACCCAATTATCATAATTTTCACCTAATTTCATTTTTACAATGCCAGCAGGTGCTTTACCTCTTCTGAAACCAGGAAATTTGTAATTTTTATTTACTTCTTTCACTACATCTTTTTCTGCTTTTTGATATTCATTTGATTCAAATTGTACTAAATACTTTTTCACATTTTTGTCTTGAGAAACTAACTGTTTATCCATTTCAATACCTCCATAAACTTATATAATCAACATGCTTTAAATATTATACATTTTAAATACTTTTATTTTGTTAAAATAAAGTCAAATTTAATTTATAAGGTAAAAAATAGGTATCAAAATTGACAACAATGAACTTAATATAATTTTGTAATTTACCTATCAAATATGATATGATTGATATATAGTGGATGGTTACTTTAATTTTATATAATTATAATGTTTATTTATAATTAATAATGTTAGAATATTAAGTGATAATAAACTTTTATAGACTTTATGATTAATGTTCAAAATAATTTTGAGGTGAATCTTTTTAATGATTACTAAATCTTTTATAGATGGTGCGAATGTATTATATGGAGAGAAACAAAAAATATTAAATTTTATAGAAGAAAAATACAATAATGGTGAAAAAAATTGGATTATTACCTTGAATACATTAATGTATATGGAATTTTTCAAAAGTGAGATATACAAAAAATCGTTTTTAAAGGCAGATTTATTAATACCTGATGGAATAGGTATTGTTAAATACATGAATAAAAAAGAGTTTTATACAGAAAGATGTCCAGGGATAGAAACTATGAAATATTTCTGTGAGATTTCAAGTGAAAAAAGTAAAGGGATATTTTTACTTGGTACTAAAGAAGAAACATTAGAAAAAGCTAAGATAAATATTGAAAAAATCTATAATTCAAAAATAAATGGTTATCAAAATGGTTTTTTTCAAAAAGAAGATGATGACAAAATCGTTCAGAAAATAAATGAATCTAACTCAGATTTTCTTTTTGTTGGGATGGGGATTCCAAGACAGGAAGAATTTATTTTAAGAAACTATGAAAAATTAAACACAAAAGTGATGATGGGAGTTGGTGGGAGTATAGATGTTTTTGCAGGAGAAGTTAAAAGAGCTCCTATATTATTTCAAAAATTAGGTATTGAATGGTTTTATAGAATGATAGCAGAACCTAAAAGATTTAATAAATTTCCAGATTTAATTAAATTTTATTTAAATTATTATTTAAAAAGATAAATTGGAGGTGTGAAAATGATTTTAAAAAATTGTACTTTGTTAACTGGTGCCATTGGTGAGGTAATAGAAAATGGAGCAGTTTATGTACAAGATGGAAAAGTTATTGATGTTGGATCAGCTGAAAAAATATTAGAAAAATATGGAGTTGAAGAAAAAAATATAAGAGATCTAAATAAGAAAATTTTATTGCCAGGTTTAACAAATCCATACACAAGTTTTTATATCAATGAATTGTATTTAAATAGCAAATTAAGAGATTCAAATTTACCCCCTTATGAAAAATTTTCAAAAATAGTTAATTTTGCCCTCAGCAAAGCTGAAGATACAGAATTTTTCAAAGATATCATGACATTAGGTAGTTTTAAATCTCTTATAAATGGAATAACTTCCTCAATAGTATCATTCCCTTATAGCAAAAATATAGATATGGTAAAGAAAATAGCAGATGATATAGGTGTAAGAGTTAAACCTTCTCCAATACTACTTACTGAAAATGGAATACCCAGAAACATTAGAGAAGATTTAATAGAAAATAAAGATATAAAATCAATCACTATATTGGGTGTTTGGGGATTAGAAAAAGAAGATTACGATTTTCTTGAAAAATTTTTATCAGATGGAAGAAGATTGAGGATAGTTATAGTAGATTTTCAACAAGAAGAAAGATATGCAATGCTTAAACATGGAAAAGAATTGATGACAATTATTAGAGAATTTTCTTTACTATCAAAAAAAGTAGATGTTATATTTGCTGGAAACGTCAATTCTCAGGAAATGGATTATTTTGCTTCAAAAGGTGTAAGGTTGATTAAAAGTGTAAGAACAGAATTAATGGAAATCAATACATCTCCAAATCTATTAGATATGTTAGGTAGAGGCATGAAGGTTGCTATAGGAACTGGTTTAATAGATTATTCTCTTTTTAATGAAGCTAAAACTTTATTAATTACAGAAAAATTTAATAACAAAGCTAAACATAATATATTATATAACGAAGTCGAAAGAACAATATTTATGAATAACTATCAGTTTACTTCTGATGAATTTGATTTACAATTAGGCATGATTAGTCCTGGTAAAGAAGCAGATTTCACAATTTTAAGTTCAAGAACTGGAGATTATATTTTTAATACAAATACACCATTTACAGAAATATCTTTTAGAATGGGTAATGAAATAGAAGTTTC
>CAZRTN010000002.1:22830-26518 GCA_964603015.1 uncultured Thermotogaceae bacterium
CTTAAATTTAATTCTCCAACTTGATTAAGAACTAATCCTACATTTTCAGGGAGTTTAACGGTTAATGTGGATATCTCTAAATCAGCATCAACTGATGAATCTTTTTTATTAGTAGGGATTAAAACTATTTTAGAAGCAGTAGAATTAATATTAATGTTATCTGGAAAAGAATTTCTTAAATCAAAAAAAACATCAGAAACACTTAGTTGAGTGAATAAATTGTATTTTAAATTATTACGAATTCCTGTATTCATTTTAGATCTTTCAGGAACTTTGATATTTGATACTTTTAATTTATTTTCAACGTTTAATTCCGTATCGTTCCAATCAAAAGATCTTTTGAATATATCAGCATCAGCATAAGAATCAATTTTTATATTATATTCTTCTGATAATTTAGAAGATAAGTTCATTTTAGTCCAATCTAAAGAATATTTAATATCATATCTATTCGAATTAATTGGGACTTCAATTTTCATATGATCATTTACAATCTTATTATTCATTATATTAACAAATTTATTCGATCTAAAAATTGAATAAATTCCCCAACCTACTAAATAAGAAGCAATCATTAAAAGAATAATCTGCCAAAAACTAAGATTTTCGGAAAAGAGATTAAAAGCATCCATTATCAAAATAGAACCAAAAATCAAACTACCAATCTTATCATTTTTTGGATGTTTAAAAACTTTAAAACCATCAGCTAAAAAAACAATACCAAAGAAAATTTCAAGGGCAATTGAAAAGCTGATTGTTATTTCGAAAACAATTCCTAAAAGTATAATTACACCTATTAAAATTGATACAAAAGCTCCAGTCAATTTTTTCTCCTCCCATTCGGTACAAAAGAACTAATTCCAGATGCGAGTAAAAATGATCCTATTATAACCAATATAATTTCCCAAAAGTTAAAATTAAAATCATATAAAGATAATGAATCCATAAATAAAATAATACCAGCTAATAATCCAAAAATAGTTCTTCTTATAACCTTTTTTAATAATTTTCTTTTCGTAAAAGAACTTCTGGCGATACGAAAGGATCCTTTAGCGATTTTTCTTGCGAAATCAGGCATATCTTTTTCTTCTTCTATTTCTTCTTCAGCTTGATTAATCTGTTCATTAGCATAATGAATTTCATCTTGGCTTAAATTATCAAAGCTCTTTCCATCGATACTTATGGATGGTTTTATCAAACCAAAACCACTTGAGATCAATACAATTGAGAAAATCAACTCTACAATTCTCCAAAAGCCCATAGATAAATCATAAAAAACACTTAAAAACAATAAAACACCTGCTACTATCATAATTACAGCAAGTTTTCTCATTTGGAAATCCCCCTATCATCAAGGAATTTTTCAGCTTGCTCTTTATCATATTCTATTTCAGATAATAATTCTATTGCAAAATCATATGAAATTTTTTTATTTTTTACTAAATCTAAAATCTTTTTTTCTTCTTGAGTTAAAAAATCTTCTGAATTAATATTATTTTCATTTTTTTGTACATTCTCTACTTCTTTTTCTTCAAAACCTTTTTGTGTGCTGTATTGTTCTTGATCAATTCCTTTTATCTTTACATTTCCAGTTATAGCTTTTACTGATATTTTTCTATTTTCATTAAGCATTTCAACATCATCTTTTTCAATTAAATCGATATTAGATTTCAAGGTAGCTGAATAAGGAGTTAATTTTTTTGTTATATATATTGGGTCTTTACCACAAATTGATAAATTAGCGTCTCCGGTAATCAATTTGAGTTTAATCAAATCAAAATTTGAATTTAAACTGTCAATTTTCAAATTACCTGTTATGAGATGACAATCAATATTATGTATTTTAGAATCTCTATATTTTATGTTTCCTGTAGTAACTGATATTTCTTCATTTATCATATCAGAATTATCAACATAGAAATTTCCGGTTATTAATTTTGTTCTGTTATTTTTGATTTTACAATTTTTTATACTTGTATTTCCTGTAATGATTTTGTTATCAAAGGAATTTAATTCTATACCTTCTAAAAAAATATCACCTTGGGTAAAATTTATTTTCACCTCTTCAAAATTTTCAGATAGATGTAAAGTTGCGTGAAATGTTTCGTTTGACATGAAACCAAAAAATTTGTTTAAAAAAGAATCATTATCTCTTGTAAATTTTATAAAATAACTATCTTCACTCTCTTTCTCATGGAAAAGATCTGCATCAATATCTTCTTCTACTTCGAAATAAGTTTTGCTAGATTTTAAAATTTTTAGTTTAATTTCATCGAATTTAGAGTTGATGCTAATTTTTTTAAACCCTTCTAAATCAATTATTTTTGACATGTAAAATCCCCCTTTATTCTAAATTTAAAATAACCGTTTGTCCATCTTCAGTATTAATTTCTATTTCTTGGTTTGAGTTTGAATTAATTAAATTATCTATAGCTTCATTGATATCGTTTAACTCTTCCTTCTCTAAATCTGAATTTTTCAAACTTTTTTTAATAATCCCCTTAGATATCTTTAAGACAGAAAGAGGTATTTTTATATTCACAATACTTTTTTTATTTTTTTCTATTACTATTCTCAAATATTTTTTTTGTTTATTTTTTGTTCCTTCTTTTTCTGAATATAAAGTTTCAATAAAATCAGCTGCATCATATATATCTATCGTTTCATCTTTATACATTTTTAAAATTTTAATCAAGTCTTCTCTCATAATTTCACCTCTTATGAATTTCTATACTTTTTTAAAATACTTTTGGCTTCTTCAGGTGTTATTTCGCCTTTCTCTATTTTTTCTAAAATTTCCATAGTCTTTTTTCTATTATCTTCTTGTGATTCATATCCTAGTGCTTTTACAAGTTCTTCTAATCTAGCTTTTGCAGTTGGATAAGATACTCCCAATTCTTTTTGTAGTTCAGATAAGTTTCCTCTGTTTTTTATGAATATTTTCAAAAATATTAACTGTTCATCTGTCAATTGAGCAAATTCTTCAATTTGGAAACTACCAGTTATTTCTGTAGAGCATTTTTCGCATTTATATTTTTGGATCTTAAGTTGACCACCACAAATAGGGCATATAGTAAGTCTTCTCTTATACATAATCTTTCCTCCTTTTTTAATAAACAATTTAAAAATATGATTTTATTTATAAAAATATTAATCTACAAATAAATTATATAACAAAAAATGAGATATGTCAATATAAAATTTAAAAAAAGATAAAAAAATTAAAATATCTATTAAAAATATTTATATTTATATAAAAAATTTTATTGTTAATTATTTCTCTTATATTTTTAAAAAAGGAGAAATAATAAAATAGTATCATTAATTAAAAAAGGAGGAAATTTAATGAATAATAATTATAAAGAATTAATTAATAAAATAATATATGAAATATTTCCGAGGAATTATTCAAAATCTGGAACTTTTAATGATATTTATTATGATTTAGAAAGAATTAAAAAATTAGGTGCAGATATAATATGGTTTATGCCTTTTTATCCAATCGGTGAAAAAGGAAGAAAAGGTTCATATGGCTCTCCTTATTCAATAAAAAAATTTGATGATTTGTCAAAAGAGTTTGGAAATATTGATCAATTTAAAAAAATAATAATAAAAGCTAATGAACTAGGAATGAAAGTAATGATTGATATAGTATTTAATCACACTTCAAATGACTCTTATTTATCTA
>CAZRTN010000002.1:26618-34488 GCA_964603015.1 uncultured Thermotogaceae bacterium
ATGAAGTTCTTTCTGATAGTGAATTATATAAAGTATTTGATTTGACCTACGACTATGATGGTTATCAATATATAGATGAATATTTTAGAGGTGAAAAAGAGATAGAATGTTTAATAGATTATATAGAGATTCAACAAGCTATATATCCCCAAAAATCCTTGAAAATGAGGTTTTTGGAAAATCATGATAAACCTCGAATAGCAAGTATAATTTCTTCTAAAGAAAAATTAAAAAATTGGACAACTTTTTATATGCTCTTACCTGGTGTTCCATTAATTTATGCTGGTCAAGAAATAAAAACAGGGTTATATCCCGATTTATTTGAAAAAAGCTCAATAAATTGGGATAGTGGTGATTATGAATTTCTAAATTTTATAAAAAGAATAATAAAGATATCTAAAGAAATCAAATCTGAGGCAAAAACTTTCAAAATAAAACAAATTAAAAATGGATTTGTAAAAATGGTCTGGGAGAGTAAAGATGTAATTTATTATATATTTTTAAACCTTGAAGAAAAATATGGTGATATAAATTTAAGTAAATCTTATAATGGATTTGATATGATTAATAATGAAAACATAAAAATACAAGAAAATTTAAAAATTGGAAAAGAACCTATTATTATTAAGTCTATAAAATAGCATATAGACTTTAATATAGTTTTATTTTTCAGTCAAAAAATGTTATAATTTTCTAAGTGTAAACTTAAAACTCGGAGGTGCGTAATGGGGCTTTTTGATAAATTTAAAAAAGGATTAAGCAAAACAAGAGAATCATTCTTTGGAGGTATAAAAACCCTATTCACTGGAAAGAAATTAGATGATGATGTTCTTGAAGAATTAGAAGAAATATTGGTCATGTCTGATATGGGTATGGAAACAGTTGAAAAAATATTAGATGATTTAAAAAAAGAGTATAAAAAGAATGAACCAGAAGATTCATTAATATTATTAAGAGATATAATGATATCTAACCTTGAAGCTGAAGGGTTTAACGCTAATCCATCACAAAAACCATACGTCATTTTCGTTGTAGGGGTAAATGGAAGTGGAAAAACAACAACAATAGCAAAACTCTCTAAAAAATATTTAAATGAAGGTAAAAAAGTTGCTATAGCAGCAGCTGATACTTTTAGAGCCGCTGCAATAGAGCAAATAAAGCATTGGGGTGAAAAGACTGGTGCAACTGTCATTGCTCATGAACATGGTTCTGATGCAGCAGCTGTAGTTTTTGATACACTATTACATGCAAAATCAAAAGATAAAGACGTAGTCATAGTAGATACAGCTGGAAGACTTCATAATAAAAGTCACCTTATGGAAGAATTAAAGAAGATAAAAAGAGTAATACAAAAAGAAACTGATGGTCCTCATGAAACACTATTGGTACTTGATGGAACTACTGGTCAAAATGGAATTCAACAAGCAAAAGCTTTTAAAGAAGCTGTAGATATAACAGGGGTGGTTGTAACAAAGCTTGATGGAACTGCCAAAGGTGGTATTGCTTTTTCTATAAACAATCAATTAAATATTCCTATTAAAATGATTGGTGTGGGAGAAAAAGAAGATGACTTACAAATGTTTGATCCTAAATTCTATGTGAATGCTCTTCTTGGAGTTGAAGATAATGGCTGATTACTGGAAGGATACCGCTAAGTGCCCAATTTGTAGTAATGAATTTATGTACACAAAAGTCTCGAGTTCCGCAATAAAAGTAAGAGAAAGAGATTTGGATTTAAAACCTGTTTATAAAGGTATTAATCCATTGAAATTTTCTTTGATCACTTGTCCAAATTGTTATTTTACATTTAATGAAAAAGATTCTGAAGAAATTAAAAAACAGATCAAAGAACAACATTTTTCTGTTATAAAAGACTTCTTAAATTCATTATCTGAAAAAGACATGAAAGGGATAGACAACTATGAAACAAAAGAAATAGATTTTTATAAGAAACAATTAGTCATAGCTTCTGAAATATATTCTATATTAGATAAGCCTTTTGAGGTTTCTAGGTTGTTGTTGAAGTTATCTTGGGTTTATAGAGAAGAAGGCGATGAAAAAAGAGAATTAAAAATATTAAATAATATTTTGAAGATTAATGAAAAATATTATGAGTCTGCAAATAATGATAGAGATACTATATTTCTTTTATTTTATAATTCATACATTAATTTTCGTTTAGGAATTAGAAAAGAAGCTGCCAAAAATATCGAGAGACTAATGAGGAGTTATGGAAAAACTAAATCTCCTTATATTAATGCTGCGAAAGAATTACGGGGTGAAATTGAATGAGGAAGATATTTTTTATTTTATTAATTTTTACTGTTATGGTTTTGTCGGGCTGTTCAATGTTTTCTCAACCAGAAAGTCCTAAATTACCAGGAGAAGATATTGAAGAAATAAAAACTAGCATAGAAGCTTTAAATCAAAAGTTAACAAAGATGGAAGGAGAAATTAACGAATTATCCGACGAATTTTATCAGAATAAAAGAAAAGAGAGTTATGATTATAATGTTATATCTGATTTAAAAACTCAATTTTCTTCCATGAGAGAAAGACTAACTTTAGTAGAAGGGTTAATCTACAAGGGAGAAAGTTCAGAAAAAGTAGAGAAAATATTGAATTTGAATGAAAGAGTGGAAAGCATTGAAGATTCATTAACGTCTATAGAAACAGGTGGTGACGCTTCATCTTCAACTGTAGTTGGGAAAAAAGTACAAAGCTTAGAAGAAGAAATAAGTGGTTTAAAAAATGAAATATCAAATATTAAAAACAATCAAGAAGATATATATATATTAAACAAAATTAGTGAAATAAATGAAAGGTTGGACTCTTTAGCAGATAAAAATTATTCATCAAATGTTGAATATAACAAAGAGGATATAAAAAAAATAATAGATGAAACGATTTCAAATATGAATCTTGGAGTTTATTTAGAAGATACTATAGAATTCAAGACTGAACAAGCTGTTTCAAAATTATATTATGGTTCTCAAAGTGAAAGTTTGATACAAATTAATGAATTAAATGATGATATAAGGAATTTAGAGGATGAACTTAGAAGTTTGAAATATGAGTTTCAAAATGTTTCATCAAAACCTTCAAATAGTTTACAAGAGAGATATTTAAGTGAAATTACAGATTTAGAAAAAAAGATAAATGCAGCTTTATTCTCTATAGGAGATTCGGAATTAAGAAGCTTATTTGAGAATCAAGAAGAAATTTTATATACTGTAAAATCAGGAGATTATCTAGGTAAAATTTCAAATGCATTTTCTTTAGGTCCAAATGGGGTCGATATTCTGATGTCTGCTAATAATATTGAAGAAGGAACTTATATTAGAGTGGGTCAAAAATTAAAAATTCCAGTAGGTAATATTGAAAAATACATTGAATGGCCATTAAAATCTACAACCTCAGCAGAATATAATAGAATAGTTATAAAATTTGGCCAAAGAACTGAAAATGGAGTTTCCTCTGGGATTGGTGTGCTACCTGCTAAAAATGAACAAATTTATCCTTTATTACCAGGTAGGATTATAGAAACAGGAAAATCAGCTAATAACAATTGGTATGTAAAAATAGACCATGGAAATGCAATAGTTAGCATGATAAGTAATATAAAAACAATCTATGTCAATGAAGGTGATTGGGTGAACAATGATAAGTCTTTAGGTTTAGTAGAAAAAGATAAAATTGTTTCATTAGAATTATGGAAAAGTGGGGAACCGAAAGACCCATTAAAATTATTCTTTAAAGTTTCTGGAGATTTTATGGCAACCTACTATACTGAATGGGATGATAAATATGTACATTACCCCACTTTTAGAATCACGAAATCTGGTAAAATTCCTACTACTTGGAAAACAATCGCCGCTGATCCTGATGTCCTTCCACTTGGAACTATAGTATATATTCCAGAGTTAAAAGATTTACCAAATAGCGGATTTTTTGTTGTGGAAGACACAGGGGGAAAAGTAATAGGGAAGAGAATAGACATATACGTAAACGATGTTAGACTCGCTCAAAAAACAGAAGATGTTACCATATATGTAGTTGGTAAGGAGGGTTAATAATGGGATTAACTGTTAAAAGTAGTTATGCTATGAGGGCTTTATTCGAACTGGCTCTTCTAAATAAAGACGGTATAAAAAAAGTTTCTATATCTGAATTGTCTCAGAGACAACAAATCCCAAAAGATTTTTTAGAGAAAATCTTCTCAGAATTAAGAGATGCAGGCTTTTTAAAATCTATAAGAGGTAGATATGGTGGTTATGTATTATTAAAAGATCCAAAAAATATCAGATTAAGTGAAATAGTAAATGTTTTGGACAAACCATTGCAATCTTATGAATGTGTAAGTGGAGATTGTAATTTGGAAATTAATTGTGCTGTTGAGTTTGTTTGGAAAAGAGTTCATAACATAATGATGCTTGAATTGGATAAAATGACTTTACAAGATATTATAGATTATGGAATAAAACTTTCAAAATTAAGTAATGGCGGTGATGAACTAAAAAATGACGAATAAAAAAGCAATAATGTTGATGAGTGGTGGAGTAGATAGTTCAGTTGCAGCTTACTTGTTAAAAAAAGAAGGATATGAGGTAATAGCAGTTCATTTTAAAACTGTTAAAGATGAGGTTTTTTCTTTAATACCTGAAAAGAAAAAAGTTTGTTGTAGCCCTTCAGATACTATAGATGCAATAAATGTTTCAAAAAAATTAGGTTTAGATGATTTTTTGACTGTAGAAATACATGAAGAATTTAAAGAAAAAATTATAGATTATTTTATTGAAGAATATAAAAATGGGAAAACACCAAATCCATGTATGCTTTGTAATAGGTTCTTCAAGTTTGGAAAAGCAATTGAAATGGCTGAAGATATGAACGCTGATATTGTAGTAAGTGGTCATTATGTTATTTCTGAATATTCAGAAAAATATGAGGACTGGGTAATAAAAAGAGGAGTAGATAATTACAAGGATCAATCTTACTTCTTGTCAATGGTTAGACCAGACTACCTAAAGAAAATGTATTTTCCTTTAGGAAAGATGAAAAAAGATGAAATTAGAAAAATCGCAGAAGATTTAGAACTAACAGTAGCAAATAAACCTGACAGCCAAGAATTATGTTTTATCCCTGATAATGATTACAAAAGATATTTGGTAGATGCTGGGGTAAAAACTTCCAAAGGAAAAGTATATGATTTGGAAGGTAATCATATTGGCTATCATACTGGATATACCGATTATACAATCGGACAAAGAGCTGGAATTGAATATATTAAAAATCAAAATGAAAGACTACATGTTTATAAAATAGATGCAAAAGAAAATTCTTTGATTGTAGCTCCTACGGAAAAAGTTCATTATAAAGGTCTTATAGCAAAAAAAATGAATAAATTTGTTGAGTTTGAAGATGAATTTGAAGCAGTTTGTAGAATAAGAAAAAGATCAGAAGAAAAACCAGCTAAAATAACAAAATTGAAAAATGATGAATATAAAATTGTTTTTAAAGAGCCCATATTTGCAGTAACTCCTGGGCAATTTGCAACTATATACGATGAACATGGTGTAGTATTAGGCAGTGGAGTAATAGATAAATATTTGGAGGATTAAAAATGGATAAAAGAACTGCGGTTTACCCAGGAAGTTTTGACCCTATAACATATGGACATATTAATCTTGTTGAAAGAGCAGCAGAAAGATTTGATAAAATTTATGTGTCAGTTATGAACAATATGCAAAAAAAATATCTTTTTGATCTAGATGAAAGAGTTGAAATGACAAAACAAAATTTATCTCATATCCCCAATATAGAAGTTAATAGCTTTTCAGGTCTTCTTGTTCAATATTGTAAAAAAAATCAAATTTACACTGTTTTAAGAGGACTCAGAGCTGTTACAGACTTTGAATATGAGTTGCAAATGGCAAATGGTAATAGATCATTATTTCCAGAATTAGAAATATTTTTTTTAATGGCTGATGTTGCTCATTCTTTTATATCTTCATCTATGGTTAAAGAAGTTTCCAAACATGGTGGGGATGTAAGCACTTGGGTTCCACCTAATGTAGAGGATGGATTAAATAAAAAATTTAATAAATATTAAAAATAATCTTTATTGAATTGTATTTTTTAATATGATAAAATATATTGGTTGAATTTACAAACATACAAGGAGGGACTAATAATGGCCGTAAGCACGGAATTGATCAAAAAATTAAGATCACAAACTGGCGCAGGAATGTTAGATTGTAAAAAAGCATTAGAAGAAACAAATGGAGATTTAGATGCAGCTATCGAATTTTTAAGAAAGAAAGGTGCAGCAAAAGCTGCTAAAAAAGCAGATAGAGAAACAAAAGAAGGTATAGTATATTCATATATACATCACAACGAAAAAATTGGAGTATTATTATTATTGGGATGTGAAACTGATTTTGTAGCTAAAACAGAGGATTTTCATGAATTAGCAAATAAAATAAGTTTACAAATAGCTTCAATGAATCCAAAATACATTTCAAGAGAAAATGTACCAGAAGAATTAGTTGAAAAAGAAAAAGCTATTTATGTTGATGAGGTAAAAGCTTCAGGTAAACCAGAACATATTATTGAGAAAATTGTTACAAATAAAGTTGATAAATACTTTGAAGAAAACTGTTTGTTAGAACAAGAATATGTTTTTGGAAAAGGTGAAAAAATTAAAGATATGATAACACAAGCCATTGCTAAAATTGGTGAGAATATAACTGTTGATAATTTCTCAAGATTTGCAATAGGAGAATAATAATAAGGGGGTATACCCCCCTTTTTTTTAAGTGGAGGGGTAAAAATATGTATAGAAGGATTATGTTAAAACTCAGTGGAGAAGTATTATCTGGTGAAGGTAACAAAGGATTTAATCCTGAACATATAAAATACCTATCAGAAGAAATAAAAAAAGTATCTCAACACGGAATGAATATAGGTATGGTAATAGGTGCTGGAAATATTTTTAGAGGAAAAGAATTAAAAGGTGTTACTAATAGTATTGCTGACCATATAGGTATGTTAGGTACTGTCAGTAATGCACTGTATTTAAAAGATTACTTCGAAAAAAATGGAATTAAAACTGTAGTAGTTTCTCAAATAGTTAAATTACCATCAGTTAGAAATATTCATTATGATGACATAGAATTATATTTCAATTCAGGATATGTGGTTATATTTGCTGGTGGGACTTCTAATCCATTCTTTACTACTGATACAGCAGCTGCATTAAGAGCAGTTGAAATGAAAGCAGAAGTATTAATCAAAGCAACAAAAGTATCTGGAATTTTTGATAAAGACCCGAAATTATTTACAGATGCTGTGAAATATGATACAATTAAATATGAAGATGCTATAGCAAAAAATCTTAAAGTTATGGACACTGAAGCTTTTGCGATTGCTCAAAGATATGAAATGCCTATAACTGTATTAGATTTTTTCAAAAAAGATAATCTTTTAAATGCAGTTTTAAATAAAAATGTGGGGACAAAAGTTATACCTTAAAGAAATGAACACTTATGGGAGGTGCATTATTTATGGAACTTTTTTACAACGAAATAGTTTCTGTACATGCAAGAGAAGTATTAGACTCAAGAGGTAACCCAACAGTTGAAGCTGAAGTTACTTTAGGTGACGGGGCAAAAGGATCAGCTATTGTTCCATCAGGAGCCTCAACAGGAAAATTTGAAGCATTAGAATTAAGAGATGGAGAAAAAGAAAGATTTTTAGGTAAAGGAACAACAAAAGCTGTTGAAAATGTTAATGATAAAATAGCTGAAGAATTATTAGGATTAAATGCTTTTGATCAAGCTTTAGTTGATAAAGTAATGTTAGAGTTAGA
>CAZRTN010000002.1:34588-37357 GCA_964603015.1 uncultured Thermotogaceae bacterium
AAAAGGGCATTAAGAGCTGGAGCTGAAATATTCCATAACTTGAAAAAATTACTACAATCAAAAGGTCATCAAACAGCAGTTGGAGATGAAGGTGGATTTGCTCCTAATTTTGATTCAAACGAAGAAGCGTTAGAATTCATAGTTGAAGCGGTTAAAAATGCTGGATACAAGCCTGGTGAAGAAATATTTATTGCTTTAGATTGTGCAGCTTCAGAATTTTTCAATGAAGAAGAAAAGACTTATCACATAGATAAAAAAGATATTTCAGGAGAAGAATTAGCTGACTACTATTTGAATTTAATCAATAAATACCCAATAAAATCTATTGAAGATCCATTTGATCAAGATGATTGGGATGCCTATACTTTATTTACTGAAAAAGTTCAAGAAAAAGCTCAAATAGTTGGAGATGATTTATTCGTTACTAATGTAAAAAGACTTCAAAAAGGTATTGATTTAAAAGCATCTACATCTATATTGATAAAATTAAATCAAATTGGAACAGTTACAGAAACTTTAGATGCTATAGAGTTAGCGAAAAAATATAATTTCACAAATGTCATTTCTCACAGATCTGGTGAATCAGAAGATACATTTATAGCTGACTTGGCAGTTGCTACTAATGCTGGATTTATCAAAACTGGATCATTGTCAAGAACTGATAGAATTGCTAAATACAATCAATTATTAAGAATAGAAGAACAACTTGGAGAAGTTGCAGAATATAAAGGTTTAGATTCTTTTTATTCAATAAAAAAATAATAATAACAATAAATGATCCCGACTGTTATCAGTCGGGATTTTATTAATTAAAAAAGAATTTGAGGAACATGTTTTACTGGATGATCAATAATATAACCATCAAAATCATAAGCTTCTTTTATTGTTTCTTTTGTTATAACTTCTTTTGGACTTCCATCTTTAAAAATTCTACCACCTTTCATTACAATGATTCTATTAGAAAAAAAAGATGCTAAATTAATATCATGAAAAATAGAAATAACTGTTTTATTCATTGAATTAGAAAATTTTTCAACTAATTTCATCAATAAATCAGTGTGACCAGGATCAAGATGAGATGTAAATTCATCTAATAAAAGAATATCTGTCTCTTGAGCGAAAGCTCTGGCTATCATAACTCTTTGTTTTTCTCCACCAGAAAGATTAGAAAAAATTTTATTTTTCATATTCTTTAAATCTGTATATTCCAATGATTTATCAATGATATTTTTATCATCATGGCTTTCAAAAAGTGAAAATTTTTTTGAATAAGGTAACCTTGAAGTTGAAACGATACTTTCAACATCATAACTAAAAATCGTATTGAATTCTTGAGGTACTACAGCTAAGTATTTTGATAATTCTTTATTAGAAAAACTTTTTATATTTTTGTTTTTTATAATAATATCTCCATTATAATCATTTATTAATCTTGATATTATTTTAATAAGAGTTGTTTTCCCAGATCCATTTGGACCTATAATAGAAAGCCTTTCTCCATTTTTAATATGTAATTTATTAATTTTTAAATTGAATGAATCACCATACGTAAATTCCAAATTATTTATTTTAATCATGACTTATTCCTACTTTTCTTCATAACATATATAAATAAAGGTGCTCCAGCAATTGCAGTTATAACTCCAATTGGCAGCTCAGATGGGGCAAAAATAGTTCTGGATATATAATCACAAAACATCAGAAAAATTCCACCTAAAAATAAATTATACAAAGTAGTAGTCTTAGAATGTGGTCCTTTAATCATTCTAACAATGTGAGGTATGATTAACCCAACAAAACCTATAATACCAGCTTTAGCAACTGCTGCAGAAACAGCTAATACACTTATTATAATTAAAATAATCTTTATTTTTTCTGGATTAATACCTGAAAATACTGCCAAATTATCTCCCATAGATAACACATTCAGTTCCTTTGAAAAAAAGAAAATAAAAGACACAAGAACTAATAAAACTCCTAAAAGAAGGGTATTGTCATTCCATCCTATATCTCCTGTTGATCCCATTAGCCATAGATTAACATGAATTAAATTCCTCCAATACATTACTGTGAATAAAGTGGATAGAGAATTAAAAAGAAAACTAATTATTACCCCGCTAAGAATTAAAGATAACACAGGTATTTTACGACCTTCTTTAGATATATACAAAACCATAAAGGTCGTTACAATTGCAAAAATAAAAGCAAAAAATTCTATACCAAAAATTAAGCTTAATCCAAAAACAGAACTTAGAGCTGTGTATAAAACAGCACCAAAACTAGCCCCAGAAGAAATACCTATAATATAAGGATCTGCTAATGGGTTTTGTATAATTAACTGTAAAATGTTTCCCGATATAGCTAAAATACTACCAACTAGAAAACTCCCTATAACTCTTGGTAGTCTTAAATTCAATATTAATTTTTTATACATTGGATTTGCTTCATCTGAAAAAATATTAATTATTTCAGTAAATGGTACTTTTACTGAACCAAAAGATGTAAAAAACAAAACCAAAATAAAGCTAATTAAAATTATAAAAAGCAAAAAAAGGGGAGAAAATCCCCTTGTTAGTTTTTTATTGATCATTTGTACTCCTTAAAATAATTATACATTTCATCTATTACATCTATTATAGAAGGAGAAGCTTGTGAAGCTTTATCGTTATTAATCGTCATAATATTATTATTTTGTACAGCTTTTAAATCGCTAAATTGTTCTGTTCTTTTTATTGTATCTACAAGTGATTTGTCTCCTACAAAATAAGA
>CAZRTN010000002.1:37457-65929 GCA_964603015.1 uncultured Thermotogaceae bacterium
TTTTCTGCTTCAGGTTCTTGAAATCCACCAGTTAGAAAAACAACATCAGGTTCAAGAGAAATGATTTTTTCCATATTAAGTGGAAAAACATTTCCTATTTTTTCTGTATCGATATGAACATCCCAGTCTGTTACTCCAACAACTTTATTTTGACTTTCAAGATGTACTAAATAATCAGAAACAACTGGTGCTGCTGATACTATTTTTTCTATTGGATCATTGAATTCAACAACCCTACCTAAATCATCTACGAGAGTCAAAGCAAAAGAAAAACTAAACATCAAAACTAATACACTTACTAAAATAAGCCTTTTCATGAAAAATCCTCCTGTTTTTTTGTATTACGCCATTAAAAAACATTCATCTTCTTTGGCGCGAAGAGATGAATTTTCCTATTTTTTGAAGAATATCCCGACTTATGAGCTTCCTACTTGCTGAACCTTCCCGGTAATTACCAGTGGTTTATTTCAGCTTTCGTTCTCAATCACGGTGGCGCGACCGTAACAGATTTTCACTGTTTTCCTCTCCAAAAAATGGAGGAAATATTAATTTTTATATTATTATAAAGTTATTATATCAAAATACTTGTCCGAATCCAAACTCAAATCCACCTATTAGGTCTTTATCCCATCCATACTCAAATCTAAGTTGGCCTAAGAAAGGAACTGTTAATTTTACACCAGCTCCAAAAGAGTAAATAGGATCGTTAAGTAAATTTCCCATTTCATCATTAGCATTACCCATATCAAAAAATGTGAATAAGTCAACTGGTACTGGTGACTTAGAAACTTCATACATTATTTCAGTATTGAAAAGGAACATTTTATCTCCAACATTTGGAGAGTCATATGTTCTAACTGTGTTCATTCCTCCAACTAAATATCTATATAGATCAGAAGAATCATTTGCATACCCTAACTTTAATCTTGTACCACTTGTGAATTTATAAAGACTTCTGAAAAATTTTCCTTCTAAATTTAACCCATAATAATTGTTTGAAAAGTCATCTAAGCTCGCAGCTCCAAATACACTTGATGAAAAATATTCACCGTCATAAGGTCTATAAGGACTATCTAATCTGTTATATAAATACCCCAGCGAACCAGAACTTTGCTGAATTTCTCCTTTTTCTTCAGTGTTAAAATAATCATAAGCTAAACTATTTGTTATATAAGAAAAATCACTTATTTTATATCTAGGAGAAATATCAAGAGAAAATTGATTTGTAACTGTAGCATTAATTGTATCATTTGAGATTCCCTTAGGAGTATATTTATAATCGAAATTAACTCCTAAATTGATATCTGATTTGAATAATTTAATGACATCATAACTTAAACCAATTTTATAAACTTCATTTAATGGATTTATTTCTGTATTTATTCCAAAAGTTTGTCCATATCCAAATGGATTTGGCGTGTTTACTTCTGCATAACCAGAAAAACCATAGTACCAAGGTAATTCTTCTGGCATTGTCCAATTGATTCCTCCAATGAACTTACCTCTTTTGGTTGATTCTATAGGGTTTAATGCAAAGTTAACATAATCTTCATCCATTGAAGTCGGATACAATTCTACATCCTCATAAAACCCAGATCCTGTAAATGCTCTAACAGTATTCCTCAAATATTTTGAGTTTGCTGGATCATCTTTTTCCATATTTACAAAAGAGTTCATTATATAATCCTGTGTTTTTGCAGTGGCTTCTTTGGTTATTTCGACATTACCTATTTTCTTTTCTTTTATATTAAAAATTAACTCTGGTTCTGAATAATCAACTTGAATTTCTGTGAAAAGATATTCGTTTTCCTTGTATAGTTGAGTGATTTTATCCAAGGCCTTTAATACGTCTAAATTATTTATTGTTGACTGAGAAGAAATTTCTTTAATTGAATCTCTAATTCTAAAACTCTCTACAAAATTATTTCCTGATAATTCAATGTTTTCAAGTATTTTTTCTTCTTCTATATAATGAGGCATTTGACCGCCTATAACGAGTAAAAGTTCTCCACCAATATTATCTTCTATATCTATCTGTTCAAAATTGATTTTTGTTTTTTCTGAAAAATAAGGCATTTCTCTCAATGTTCCAATTAGAGTTTGCATTGATTCATTAGAAGGATAGGTTTTTTCTTTTGAAGCTCTAAATAAGAAAAATTTCTTAGACCAGTCTTTTCTAAAATTAAAATTAACTCTCTTTTTTAAATCTTCTTTATCTAAATTACTAAATTCATCGGACAATTTAAGATCCCATAATGAAAATTCAGTAATTTCAAAAACTAATGTATCAGTACCATAAGTTGTCTTTTCAGTTTTATATTCATCAAAAGATAAATTATCTCCCGAAAGATTAATATTTGAATTAACTGTAATATATGGGTATCCTTTACTACTATATATCTCATTAATTCTTTGAATAGTTGATTTGTAAGTATTGATGTTTAAAGGTAAGCCAGTTTCAAATTTTAAAGATTTCATCAAATCTTCTTTTTTTACTAACTCATCCCCTTTTATTTCTATTGCATAATCTTCAACAATAGGGTTGTAAGTTATTAAAAATTCCAAATAACCTTTTTCTTCATTGAGGATAAAGTCAATAGATGAAAAAAAACCAATTTCACCCATCTGTTTTATAGCAAGTTTGATATCTATTTCTCCTACGTATTTACCTTCTTCAATATCATAATTTTTTAAAATGGAATTTACATCTGTTGCAGTAAAACTAATGTCTTTGTTAAACTCTATAGTATCTAATTTTGTAATAGAAAATGAAATTACTACAAACATTAATAGAGTTAAGAACAACAAACTTTTTTTCATTTTTTTTCCTCCTTTAATTCATTTTCTGATGAAATTATAATTTCTTTTAATTCTTTCATTACTGATATTTTATTGATGTCTCCAATTATTTCTTTCAATTTCTTTGTGTCTATGTTATATTCATCATTTTTAAATATTCTTATTATTTTCCAATTTATTTCAGTGTTAATATATATCACACTAAAAATTGTAGTTGCCAGATCACCTATGGGTTGGCAATCGATATGGTTTTTTTTGAAATTACAAGTTATTTTTGTTCCTTTGCCTTTCTTAGAATCTATTTTAAAATATCCTCCTGTTAATTCTGATGAATATTTTAAAAAAGGTAAACCAACACCGATTTTTTTAACTCGCTCTTTTTTTGTTGTAAAAAAAGGATCTAAAGCTAAATTTATTTGTTCTTTGTTCATACCTCTACCGTTATCTTCTATTTCAAAATTAAAATTTTCTTCATCTTCTATTATTTTCAAAATACAACAAGTGGAATTTGAGTATGCTGCATTTTCACAAATATCAAATAAGTGATCTGAGATAGTATTTAATGTTGCCATTTGGGATACACCTTCTTATTCTTTATAGCATTTTTTAATTCATCAAATGATCTTGAGTTTGCTTCAACCTCACAAGAATGGTAGCTTAATTGATCGGGAGTATGTGTGTCATTCCCATATATAAAATTTTCATATCCTAATTTTTTAGCCATTTCAATTTCAGAATCTCTTTTAACTTCAACAGCATCAAATTTCAAATCTTTAGGCGGAATTCCTAGCTGAGTTATAAGACCAAAAGCTCTAAAAATATGAGCTGGAAAAATGATTGTATCATATTTAGAGGCCTCTTGATAAACTTTGTTTATACTGTATTTAGAAGAACTTCCCAAATAAGGTTTTTCTAAAACAGATTCAAATTCGGATAGATCGTTTAAAATTATTTGATAGCCAAATTTTTCAGGGTTATATTCATTTATAGAAAGTGAATTTTCTATAAAATCTCCAAATAAAACACTTTCTTCAACATTTTTAAATAATACTACTAAATGAATTTCTTCTATAGTTTCTACTTCTATTCCTGGAATTATTTTTATGTCAGAATTTTTAAAAAAATTTAGAAAAGGTTTTATATTTTTAGTAGAATTATGATCAGTAATAGCAATCCAGTTTATGTTGCTTTTTGTCAAATGTTCCTTATACAGATTTGCTGTCATAGTTATATCAGCACATGGAGATAGTACAGTATGGTTATGAAATGAACAGTTAAAAATAGCCATTATTTTTGTAAAATATTGTAAATTTTTCCAGTTACTTCAAAGCCAGACATCTTAGTTTTTAACAAATTTATATCCATACTTTTAGCTTTTTCTAAAGTTTCTGGTAAATAATTTAAATCTTCAGGAATTAAAACAGCATTCGCTCCTACAACTTCAGCAACTGCGATAACATTTTGATGTGTTTGATGAGTAACCCAAATTGATTTTTCCTCTGCGTTTCTCATTACTTCAGATAAAAGATCTCCTATGTGACCCTTTTCTATATCTATATCTAAATTTCCTTTATTAATGATTTCTAAGTCCAATTTTTCTATGATCGTGTTTAATTTCAACTCATTTATCCCCCTTTTTATTTAAATAAAAAAGCATTTCTAATTTAACGCCTTTATTCAAACTAGATATTAAAGTCATTCTATCTGAAAATCTTTTCATGTTTGGTAGTCCCATACCCGCTCCAAAACCTTTTTCTCTAACATTTTCTGGTGCAGTAGAATAACCTTCAGTTAAAGCAGTTTCTATATCTTCTATACCTTTTCCTTGATCTTCTAAGAAAACTTTTATATGATCTTCTTTTATCCAACAATAAATACAACCAGGTGAATTAGAATGAATTACTATATTCGCTTCTCCTTCATATGTTGAAATAGATATCTTTCTGACTAAGTCAGGTTCAACATTTTTTTCAAGTAAGAATTTTTTTAGTTTAGTTGCTCCTAAGCCAATCATTTCAACAGATTCATAATCGACTTTAAATTTATAATCTGAGTTTTCTCTGTTTACTTCTTCTCCAGTTATAGAAGAAACAAATTGTTTGTTTAAAGCTTTATATCTCCTGTCGTCATGAACATAGATATAGCCTAATTTTTTAAACATCCATTCTAAAATATCTAGTTTAGTTACAACTCCTACCACTTTTCCCGAGTCATTACAAACAGGATATCTTCCATATCTTTTTGTATCATTCAATTCAAGAAATTTCATAATAGTGTCATTAGTTTGAAGATAAGTGACGTTTTTGGTCATCCATTTATCCACTCTTTCTTCTAAATTTCCTTTTTCGAAAACTTTGATTATATCTTCAATGGAAATTATACCAGCTAATTTTAAATTTCGCTTAATTACAGGCATTCCTGAAATTCCTTTAATTCTCATTACTTCTTTGGCATACTTTATCTTTGTTTCTTCTGTTACAACAATAGGAGGAGAACTCATTATGTTTTCAATTGATGTATTAGAAAAGACTTTTGATAAAGTATTCACAAGCTTATCTACATCATTATGAGGGTCAATCATAATAATCCCTCATCAGTGCCCATAGCATCTTTCAGACCGTTTTTTTGTAGAATAGAACAAGCTACATACATAGAAAGATTTGTTTTGAGAATGGTTATATCTAAATCATTGGCAATGTTTTTAATATTTTCACTAATATTTTTACCTCTAACAAATATAATTCCTTTAGCCCCAATAACAGCGGCAGTAGTGATAGTTTGAGGACTTGTTAAACCTGTTATTAAAAACATATTTTCTTTAGAAAAAGCAAGAAAATCTGACATTAAGTCAGAGGCTCCTGCATATTCAATATTAAAATCATTTATGTTATCAGATTTAGTTATAACTTCTGATTTTGTTATTTCAATTAGTTTATCTAAATTCATTTTATCCTCCTTATCCGAGTATGTTTCCTTTATAATCATTGTTTAAAAATGATTCGTATGACCAAGGACAAAATTCTTTGAAGATATTTGCCATTGCTCTTGCATATTCTTGAATTTCCCATTGTGCATGAGAATCAGCCCTTAGATTGAAAAAATGCATTAAAGCTCTTGCGTTAGCGGTTAAATAAAATTCTGTATACTGACCGACCGGTAACACCATTCTAGCCATTTCTCTTGCAACACCTTGTTCTAAAAGGTTTTTATATACTCTATAAGTTTCTTCATAGGCTTTTTCTATTTTTTTTATGGATTCTTTTGTGATATTATCATCGTTTGATTTAAAACTTCCTTGTTTATTTTTTGTGTCTTGGATTCTTATATGATTTGGAATATAAAATTCATCAGCTTGTTTACTGGTATATCTTCTACTAATTTCGTTTGGAGACATTCCGACTCTGTGTCTAAACCATTGTCTGACTACGAAAATAGGAGCTTTAACATGGAATGTGAATGATATATGCTCAAAAGGAGAGTAATGTCCATGTTTCAATAAATAATTTATTAATTTTTTATCTCTCTCATCTGTTGATAATTCTTTTCCATAAGAAACTCTTGCTGCTTTTACAGCAGATCTATCATCGCCCATATGATCAACCAATTGAACGAAACCTTTATCTAGCACTTCAATCTTTTTGTTCTTCATTTATAATTTCATCCCTTTCTTTTTGAGGCTTTTTATTAATATAGTAATATAATAGAAAAAAAACAAAGCTAAAAACTAAAAAATATGGTAAAATATTAATCAAAAAATTCTCTATCATAAAGTCATAATTAATTCTCTTTAGTAATGCTATAGCTTTTTCATTAGTGTTATCATAATGTACTGATTTTTGAAGGTATATTCTAACTAAATTTAAATTTTCTTTTCCATCTTTTTCATAATGAGCATTTGCAAGTTTATATAAAGAATCTGGATTGTGAGGATCAAAATCTAGAGAAGTTTCATAATATTTAATTTTTTGTGAATTAGTATTGGAAATATCCCCCATTAGCTCATATGTCGACGCTAATACATATTTATCATTAGTGTCATTTATTATATTTTCTAATATGGGGTTTACTTTTTTATCTTGGCCAGATTTAGAGAATCCTTTTGCAAAAATCAACAATGTTGCATCATTTTTTTCATTTAAATTTGAATATATTTGATACAAGTTTTCTAAATTATCAAATCTATGAGATTCGTAAGAAATAGTTGTTAACAACTCAATTATTGATTTATTCTCTGGAAAGTTTCTATAGATTTCTTCTAACTTTTCAAAGGATTTTCCCGGTTCAGATATATAATTTGAATACCATTTAACATAAGAATAATGGTATGCTGATAATGGATTTATACCTATTTTATTTTCAATAAATTTGGATTGATCAATTATTATTTGTTCAGTAGAAAGATTTCTATCTTCTTCCCATGCTTTGAAGGTAAATACAGTGTACAAACCATTTAATATTATTGAATTACTATAATTGTTCAAAGCATTCTTCAGTTTATTTTGAATAAAATTATAATTATTTGGAATGCTCTCTGATAGAATATTCAAAGCTATTGAATCGTCTGTACTTAAATTATCTATATTTTCAGCCCTAAGCATATTAGCAGTATTTTTATACTCTTGATTTCCAGTTTCAATATATTTCAGATATAAACCTAATGAGTTTAAATTATTATCATTTTTTCTTATCAATTCATCAGGCTCAAAACTGTAAACATAATTATCTAATTTTGTTGAAATTGAAATTAATGAAATTAAAATAATAAATATAAATAAAAAAATTTTTTTATTAATTTTCATTCTCCTCGTTGTATCCTTTCATGATTATTTTTTCTTCATGTAATATGAATCTAACTTTAGTTATTTCTTTATTTGGGAAAAATTTCTTTTTATGAATCATTACTTCTGCGCCTGGATAAATGACTTCTTTAGCTATTATTTCTCCACCCTGTTTTGAATTTTTTATAGATTTTTGCAGCCTTTCAAGATGTAGTTCATTTTTAGATAAATGACTCTTTAATTCTTTTGCAGTTTGAACAGTTTTTCGATATTGCTCAACTTTAGATTTGTCTAATTTTTTCTCTTTTTTTAACTTCATTAATCCTTTTAAAATCATGGATAACTTCTTTAGATTCTGTACATCTAAAGCTATTTGGCTTTCTAAAACTGTCATTTCTTCATTCAAAGTAGGAGGGACTCCAACTTCACAGCTTGTTTTAACACTCATTCTACTACCTATATAAGCAGCTGAAATTGTATTACCGGCCATTAATGTGCCACCTGATATTCTCCCGTTTTTATCTGTTATTTCTATTTTTTCACCAGCTTTTATAAGAGAGTTGATAGAAGATTGTCTTATGATGACATCTTTTTCCACCTCTATGTCTGCATTTTCAACATAATTTGTTTCAAGGTGTTCAGCTTTGATAATACCTTTACTACCACCTTTTACGCCATTAACTATAATGGTGCCTCCTGAAATTAAAGTAGCTGCTTCAACAACACCTTCTATTTCTATGTCCTCTTCTGCTTCAACAACAAATCCAGGTTTTACATTGCCTTTTATTATAACTTTTCCTGGGAACCTAACATTCCCAGTAGAGTAATCTACATCAGCTTGAATGGTATGAACCTTAGAAACATCAATATAAAAAGTATTTTCATTTTCTCTTTTAAATATTAATTCACCAGGAGTTGATGCGTATATTTTTCCGTTTTCTACTTTTGTATTTTTTCCTGTTACCACTTTTGGTTCTTGTCCTTTTAAACCCTCTATTTCATTACCATAAACGTCTTTTCCTGATTCACCTTTTTGTGCTGGTATGATTTCAGCGATTAAATCATCTTCTTCAAGAGAAATAATATTAGATCTTTCCCTCATATTCATATACTTCTCAGAAGTTTTACTTTCTTTCTTTTTTACCTTTAATTCAAGCCGTCCTTTTTCCCCGTTTTTAGGCCCTACCCCATAAGCGATAGAGTATTCTTTTTCATATACAGGATTTTGAACTATATCTGAAATTACATCTTCTTGAATACCATAAACAATTTCATTATTTTCTAAAATTGAATAAATCTCTTCTTTATATGGATCAGCTCCATCGTCTGTTAATATGATACTAGCAACCATGTTATCCCCTGAAACCTTTAATTTGTATTTAGCCATTGATAAACCTCCAGATTAAACTAAATTTTTTGATAATATTTGTAAATTTCCTTGTTCAGTATCCACCCATTGAATACTATCAAAAACATTATTAATTATATAAACCCCTAAACCGCTATCTTGATAATCATCAAGATCACGATGTTTAATTTCTTTTACATCAATTTTTGGCCCATTGTCTTTTAAAGTGACTATTAGTTTATTCTCATCAAGCATAATTTCTAAATTAATAAAGTTATCTTCATCAAATTTATAAGTGTGTTCTATAATATTTGCAATAGCTTCATTTACAGCTAATTCTATCATGAATATTTCATCAGCATTATCATAATTATTTAATTTTAAAAAGTCTTTTAAAGTTGAGCGAACTAATCTAATATATTTTTTTTCTGATAATATCCCTAAATTGAGTTTTTGCATTTTTTCACCATCACCAAATTAAAAATTTGCCTTTCCATCTATCTATTTTAACACGACCTGTTTTTAAGTTAAAATCATTTGCTATGTCTTTTTTTATTAAAGTAATTACTGGTTTTAAATTTTTAATCACTTCTAAGCCACCTAAATAAAGTAACTCTGAGGAAAGGTCTTCTGGGAATTTTAAGATATCTTTTTTATAAAAATTAAAAGCTATTTTTGCTTTTTCTTCTCCTAATAGTTTAGACAAATTATTATAATTAGAAAGCCTAGATTTTTGTTCTATTTCTTTAGCTTCTTTTATTGAATAAATACATCCACAATAATTTTGTCTATATATATCATAATTTCTGCATATCTCAGCTGCTCTTTTTACTCCATTATTAGATCTGAAATTAATATATACAAAATTAATATTATATTTTTCAGCAAAATATTCTCCCCATTCTTTAATTATTTTATGGGATTTTCTTGGAGAGGCTAAAAGTGTGGTAGTATAATTATCAAATCCAAGGTCTTTAGATTTTTTGGCAGCTTCTTTTAGTCTAAATTTTATACATTCAGAACATCTATTTTCCAATTTTTCAGTAACATAACTATGAAAATCTTCTGGATCATATAAATCTTCTATCATGTCAAGATTCCAAATTTTAGAAAGTTTAATAACTTCATCTTTTCTTTTGATATATTCATCTTTTGGATGAATATTTGGGTTGTAAAAGAAAAGAGAGGGATTATAATTTCTCTCTATTAATTTTTCATAAGAAACAGTTAAATCGGGCGCGCAACAAACATGAAGAAAAATTTTCAAAATTCGATCATTCCTTCCAAATCAGCTAAAACATTTTTATTTATTCCTATTTTGATAAGATCATTATAATCTTTAATTTTTTTTATTTTTCTGTAATCAATAATTTTATCTGCTGAAACTTTACCTATTCCAGGTAAAGACATTATTTGTGCTTTTGAAGCATTATTAATGTTTATTTTATCATTTTTAATTATTATTGTCTTTTGAGATATGAAAATATAATTTTTAATTTTTTCAAAAGTAGCTGGTCCTATACCATTTACATTCATAATATCCTCTATTTTTGAAAAAGAATTTTGATTTCTATAATCTAAAATATTTTGAGCTTTAGACTCCCCTATACCAGGTATTTTAATTAACTCGTATATATCACTAGTTAATAAATCAATCTTTTTGATTTTATATTCATTTATTCTAGATGATTTATCTTTCATAAAAATACCTAAAGAAAAAACGATTATAATAAAAATCAAAACGAAAATAAATTTTGTTTTCATCTACTCTTCCTCTATATTATAAAAGTTTAAAGCTTTTAAAAATCTGTCTTTTATACTTAATCCAGTTAAATTTAGAAATCTTTCTTCATCCATATTTTCAAGATAAGCTATTGCTTCAGAATATTCTTCAAAAAGCCCTACCATTATAGCGAAATATTCGTTATTACTTTGAGTATATGCATTTAGTACATAAACAGGTAAACCTGATTTCCTCAAAGTGCTAGCAGGTAGATAAGCTGGTGTTTGTTCAAAATATAAATAAAGTTGGACAGCATACATTCTCTGAGTTTCTTCAGATTTATAGTCCTCTCTATAAAGATAATATTTATCATTATTTATAAATATATAATATAAAATATCATTCTCATAAGCCTCTACAGTATTTTCTAAAAGATTTTCTTTACTTTCAAAAACCTTAACAGCTCCTCTGTTGTTCATGAAAAGAGTGTTTGTTGATCTTTGTAAAAGAGAATAATAATTTAATTCTTTAAGTTCTATATTTGTATCGTTTGGTTTGATATTCAATTCTGGTAAATTTATTTCAGAAGTTTCTTCATTGAATTTTTCTTGAGCTGATAATTCTTCGTTATTCTTTTTGAGATCATTGATATTAACCTCAAGTGTTTCCATTCTTTCTTTTAAATATATTGAATAAGAGGTTAATAGAAAGGCTATAAAAGGCAAAATAAATACAAATAGTATAATTACTATAAAGCCCTTGTTTGTGTTATCACTCAAAATAATTCACCTCTTATGAATATTAAAAATTCATCCAAATAATTTTTAAGTTCTTGGTTTGTTATCATAATTTCTTTTAAATGATTGTTCTTTAGAATTATTTCTTTAAAAGATCTTGTATTATTAGATAAATCAAAATTATTTATAATTCTTTTAATATCGATTCCAATGTAATTTATAAATCGAATGAGATCATAAACACTTTCAATTTTTTGACCATTCAAAAAACTTAAATAAGAAATAAAAAGATAAACTACACTGTCAATATCAACAATATCGTTTTTAAATAGATATGTTTTATTAAATAATTTATATTTTAATCTGCTTCCAGGGAAATATTCAAAAGAAGATAATATTGATAGAGAATTACTCATACCATTCAAAACAAAATCATGAAAATCAAGCTTTTCATTCTTCTTTATATAATTAACGCATAGTTGTGAATATTTACTATTATTCAAATATCCTAAAAAATAAGGGTATATGAATGATTTTTTTGACCGTAATTTAGGATTTTCTTTTAACAATTTTGGATCAATATATATAAAATCTGGAGATCCATTTACTTTTAAAAAATTTTCTTGGAAGTTCATATTTAAATTAAAAAAACCATTTAATGGAGGAACAATCATGCTATCTAATGTAGTTGGAATAAAAATTAATAATTTTTTATAGAAGTCTACGGAATTATAGGTATAACCACATAAATTCAATAATTCTTTTCCTCCAAAATTAATTAAATTCGAGATTTTATTTTTGTTTATTATATTAGATAAATCGAGAAATTTATCTAAAGATTTTGCTTCTTTACCTGATCTAATAAATTTTATGTTTTTAGTTTTAAAAATATCTCTTAAATTGGATTCTAAAACAATTAAAGAAGAAAAATAATCTTTATACTTATTAAAAATTATTTTTGAAATATCATCTTCTATAAAAATATTGATATGTTTTTCATATGTTTTAGAATATAAAAAATTTTTCAAAAAAAATCACCTTAATCAAAAGTAGAAATAAAATTTGAAATTATTTCATTTTGGCTTAAATTTGTTCCGTTCTCGTAAATAATAAGTTTTTTATATGTTGTATTAGCAATCATATTTCCCATATCAATTAAATCAGAACCATTTAAATTGAGCTTACCTTCAGAACTTATAGTATCTAAATTATTACCAAGAGTAATTATAAGAAAATCTGGTTCGAAATTATCTATTTCTAAAATAGCTTTTTCTAATACTCTTTTAAAAGTTCTGCCATCTGATCCTTCTTCAAGAGGGAAATTAATATTATAGCTTCTTCCTTCTTCTTCGCCTATTTCCCATTCATAACCTGAAGTATAAGGAAAGTTGTTAATAGGGTTAATATGAATACTGACATTCAATACATTACTATCGTTATAAAAAATTTCTTGAGTTCCATTAGCGTGATTTAAATTGAGGTTTAAAATAGCTATGAATCCATTTGTTTTAGATTGGATATATCTTGCAGCAATTGCAGCGTTGTTTAAATAACATCCGCCTCCAGCTATACCTATGCCTGCATGTATACCACCAGGTCTTGTTAGAGAAAAAACGGTTGTTTCTGGATATTTTAATAATAAATCAGCCCCTGTTAAAGCATTCTTTACAGAAATCCAAGCCATCTCAAAAGAATTTGACATAATAGGAGTTTGATTATCATAAACCCTATCATACCCAAAAACTTTAGGGAAATATTCATCTCCACTATTTAAAGATTTAGATTTATTTTTTAACCAAAAAACATAATCTGATTCATGAACTAAGTATAAATATGACCTAGGGAAATCCTGAGGTTTCATAAAATTATCTTTATAACCAATAGATAATGATTTTGCTAAACTCTCAATACAATCTGGATTATCATGATGTTCTACAAATTTATTGTTTTCTATTTTATTTTTTGGGTTGTAAAAAACATGGCGAGGATCATAAATTATTCTCATAAATTTTCCTCCATAGAGCTTATTTTATCAACTCTTCTTTTATGTCTTCCCCCTTCGAACTCAGTTTCTAAAAATTTATCTATTATCCATTCTGCAAGGCCTGGACCGGTTAGTCTTCCAGCCATAACTAGGACGTTTGCATTGTTATGTTTCTTTGCATATTCAGCCATAGTAGGATATAAACATAATGCCCCTCTTATGCCTTTCACTTTATTTACAGCTATGGACATACCTAGACCTGTTCCACACATTAAAATACCTATATCTGATTCTTTTTTTGAAACGTGTTCTCCTAATATTTTAGCATAATCGGGATAATCAGTGCTTTCTTTATCATGTGTTCCAAGATCTATTACTTCAATTTCATCTTTTTCTTGTAAATATTTTTTTATGTGTTCTTTTAATTCAAAAGAAGCGTGGTCTGAACCTAATGATATTTTCATGTAATCCCCCTTGTCAAAATTTTTAAGATATATGCATTAGTTTAGATAAACCAACCATATCAAATAATTCTTTCATTTTTTTATCCAGATTTATAATTTCAAGCGAACCACTTTTGCTTTGAAGATCTTTGTGAATAGATATCAAGACTCCTATTCCTGACGAATCTAAATAACTAACCTCGCTGAAATCAAGAACAATATTGTTGCTATCGATTTTTTGAATTTCTTTTTTTAATGTTTTAGAGTTATTTAAATCAATTTCGCCTTTAATTTTCACAGTATTATTTTTCTTATCTGAATATAATTCCATTTTCCCCACTCCTTCACATGGTTCTGATCAAGCCAACCATCTTTCCTTGTATTGTTAAATCGTTTGGATTCACTTCTATAACATCCATGTCTTTATTTTCTGGAATCAAATGAATTAGTTCATCACTTACCTTTTTGAAAGTTTTTAAAGTTGCAAAATTATTCTCTATTAAAGCAACAATAATATCTCCATCTTCAGCATAAGTTTGTTTTTTTATAATAACGTGATCACCAGTTTTTATGTGAGCTTCGATCATTGAGTTCCCATCAACCATTAAAGCAAAGTATTCATTATTTTTAGGGAAATAGTTAACAGGTAGAGGAACTCTATCAATTATTTCCTCAACAGCCTCAATTGCTGCTCCTGCAGCAATTGTACCTATTACAGGAACGAGAGTTTCTCTTGTGAATACTTCTCCTGATTTCTCTGTTAATTTGATTCCTCTAGAAACACCTTTTCTTTCAATATATCCTTTTTCTTCTAAAGTAATTAAATGTTTATGAGCTGCCCTTGGACTTTTAAAACCAAAATGTTTCATTATGTCTCTAACACTTGGAGCATAGCTGTTTTCTTCCATGTATTCTTTAACATATTGTAATATTTGGGATTGCCTATTTGTCAATTCTTTCATTAATATTATCCCCCTTAATTTTCTTCTTCATCTACTTTTACTACTATCATACCTACTACTTCATCATCTGCAGAAAGTCTAACTGTAATAACACCCTGAGTTACTCTATTTAAAACGCTTATATTGTCTATAGTTGTTCTAATTGCTTTTCCGTTTTTGGTGAAAATTAGAATATCAGAGCCATCATGTATTGATAATGCAGTAACTATATTTCCAATTTTCGATATGTCTCTAACAGTTTTTATTCCAACTCCACCACGATTTTGTCTTCTATAAGATGAGAATTTAGTTCTTTTCCCATAACCTTTTCTTGTAATTATCATAAGTTTTTTATCATGTTCTACTAAAACAGCATTTACTACTTCATCATTCTTTCTTAATTTTATAGAATTAACTCCTGTTGCTCCTCTACCCATATTTCTAACATCTTCAGAATTGAACCTTAAAGACATACCATTTTTTGTAACTAATAAAACATCGTCTTCAGTGCTATTCAAAACTAAAGCATCCACAACCATATCGTCATCTCTAAGATTAACAGCCCTAATACCTTTAGTTCTGGCATTTGCAAATTCTGCTAAAGAAGTTTTTTTAACTTTACCATTCTTAGTAAAGATCATAACATCTTTTTCATAATCTCCTTTGAGAGAAACTGTTGTAATAGCTTTAATTGATTCATCTTCTGTTAGTCCTAGGTAATTTGCAATGTGTTTACCTTTCGTGGTTTTTTGGGACATGTCAATTTCGTAAGCTGGTAATTGATAAGCTTTACCTGCAGAAGTAATAAGCATAAGTTTGGATAATCTATTTGTGTATAAAATTTCTAATACACTATCATTATCAGATATCTTTAAACCCTTTACGCCTTTTCCTCCTCTTCCCTGTGCTTTATATTGAGAAGAAGGTATAGCTTTTATGTATCCCCATTTTGTTAGAACAATAATAATATCTTCATCTTCTATTAGTTCTTCGTATTTTTTTAAATTAGACATATGTTTGTTAATAATAGTTCTTCTTTCGTCTCCAAATTTCTTTTTAATTTCATCTAATTCATCTTTAATAATGTCATTTAAAACATTTTTATTTTGAAGAATGTTGTTGCAAAAATTAATTTTTTCGTTTAAAGATTTTAATTCGTCAGTTAATTTATTAGTCTCCAATCTTGAAAGACTTATCAATCTCATTTCAGAAATAGCTTTAGCTTGTTCTTCTGTGACATCTATAGTTACTTGTAAATTTTTTAAGGCATCATCAACACCATCTGAATTTCTTATTATTTCAATAACAGTATCTATGCCATCTACAGCTTTTATTAAACCTTCAACAATATGAGCTCTTCTTTTAGCTTTTTGAAGTTCATATTCTGTTCTTTTAGTGATTACTTCAACTCTATGCTCAATAAACGCTTCTATTAATTCTTTCAAATTCATCAAACAAGGTTTTCCCTTGTTGATAACATTCATCTGTACTGAGAAAGAAGTTTGAAGTGAAGTATGTTTTAAAAGATCGTTAACTAATCTTTTTATATTGGCATTTCTTTTTAGCTCAATAACTAATCTCATACCTCTTTTATCTGTTTCGTCTCTAACATCTTTAATTCCTGAATCTTTTTTATTTTCTTTCTTTCTAACAGCATATGCTACTATTTGATCTATTATATCTACTTTTGAAACTGCATATGGAATTTCGGAAACTACGATTGCTGAACCGCTATCATTTTCCTCTATTTCATATTTAGACCTAATTGTCACTTTGCCTCTACCTTTATCAAACATTTCTTCAATATTTTCCCCATCAACAATTGTTCCTCCAGTTGGGAAATCAGGTCCTTTTATAAATTCCATCAAATCAGTTGTTTCTGCATCTGGATTATCTATGACATGTTTTATACCGTCTACCAATTCAGAGAGATTATGTGGTGGAATATTTGTTGCCATACCAACAGCTATACCCGAAACACCATTCATTAGAAGAGTAGGTAATCTGGTTGGTAATACAACTGGTTCTTTCAAAGAACCATCAAAATTGTCTATGTAATCTACAGTATTTTTATCAATATCTTTAAGGATATATTCTGAAGCTTCATACATTCTTGCTTCTGTATACCTCATGGCAGCAGCTGGGTCTCTATCAATAGAACCAAAGTTACCTTGACCATTAACAAGCATATACCTCATAGAAAATGGCTGCGCCATTCTTACCAACGCGTCATAAATTGATGAGTCTCCATGTGGATGGTATTTACCCATAACTTCTCCAATTATACGTGCAGACTTTTTAAAACTTGATGTATGTTTAAGACCTAATTCATTCATGGAATATAGGATTCTTCTTTGAACAGGTTTGAGACCATCTCTGGCATCTGGAATAGCTCTACTGACTATAACAGAAAGAGAGTAAAGAAGATATGATGTTCTTAGTTCATCTACAAATCTTTGATCTTCATGGCCACTATGTATTATTTTTTCATTATTATCATCACTCACAGAAATACCTCCATTTAAGAAATTCTAATCCCTGGTTCAATGTCTCTATCTACGGTTAAAACCGTTAATATTTCTTCGTTTTTTGCAGCTAATAACATACCCTGAGATTCTATACCCATTAATTTTGCTGGTTTTAAATTAGCAACAATAACAATTTTTTTACCTACTAAATCTTCTGGAGAGTAATGTTTTTTAATACCTGCAACTATTTGTCTTTTTCCAAATTCGCCTACGTCCAATTGTAACTTCAATAATTTATTTGATTTGGTTACATCTTCAGCTTCAATCACCTTTGCAACTCTTAAATCAACTTTTGTAAAATCTGGGAATTCAATTAATTCAACTACATTTTCTTCTGACACTTTCTTTTCCTCCTTTATTTTCATAACAATAACTTTTTTCCAATCTTTTAAATCTATTCTTTGGAAAACAGGATCACCTGTTGTAGTTTTTTTATTTGATTCTAATTTATTTAAACCTAATTTATTTTCATTTACATGTGTTTTATCATACCCTAATTTTTCAACTATTTTAATTGAACTATCAGGCATGATAGGATAAATCATTATAGCGATATTTCTTATAGAATCTAAAAGGTTATATAAAACAGTCGAAAGTCTATCTTTTTTTGATTCATCTTTACCTAAAATCCAAGGTTGAGTTAAATCAATATATTTATTGGAAAATCTAACAATTTCCCATAATTTTTCTAAGGCTTGTGTAAACTTAAGATCATCCATGTTCATCAAAAAATCATCAGTATTTTCTTTTATAATATTGTATAATTTTTCATCCACTTCTTCTTCAACTTTTTTCTCTGGAATCACTCCATCGAAATATTTTGATAGCATTGAAAGAGTTCTATGAACTAAATTTGAAAGATCATTTGCTAAATCTGAATTATAACGAGTTATTAAATTATCTTCTGAAAAATCTCCGTCTCTACCAAAATTAATATCTCTCATCAAATAATATCTTACAGCGTCTTTTGTGTAAGCGTCCATTAGTAATCTGGGATCTATAGCGTTTCCTAAAGATTTAGATATTTTTTCTCCATTAACTGTCAACCAACCGTGTGCAAAAACTTTTTTTGGTAATTCAATCTCTATTGACATAAGCATAGCTGGCCATATTATTGAATGAAACCTATTTATTTCTTTTCCTATCAAATGTAAATCAGCAGGCCAAAACTTTTTGAAGTTTTCTCCATCATGGATATATCCTAAAGCACTTATATAGTTAATCAAAGCATCTACCCAAACATAAACAACATGTTCAGGATCATCTTCAAGAGGAACACCCCAATTAAAAGTCGTTCTAGTTATAGATAAGTCTCTTAACCCGGATTTTAGAATTTGATACATTTCATTTCTTCTAAAATCTGGTTGAATAAACTCTGGGTTTTCATTGTAGAGTTTTAATAAAGAATCATTATATTTTGAAAGTTTAAAGAAATAATTTTCTTCTTCTACCCATTTTAACTCTCTTCCACATTCAGGACAAACTTTTTCTCCATCTTTTTCTTCTATATCTTCATCAGAAAAAAAAGACTCATCTGGTATACAATACCAACCTTCATATTTTCCTTTGTATATATCACCTTTATCTTTCATTTTTTGAACAACTTTTTGTACAGTTTTTTCATGTTCTTTATCAGTTGTTCTAACGAAATAATCATGAGTTAATCCCATATCTTCCCAAAGGGTTTTAAATTTATTAGAAAGGTCATCAACAAGTTCTTTTGGAGTGATGCCTTTTTCAGTAGCAGATTGCATAATTTTTTGTCCATGTTCATCTGTACCTGTTAAAAAGAATACATCAAAATTTCTCATTCTTTTGTATCTAGCTACAATGTCAGCAACTATAGTTGTGTACGCTGAACCTATATGAGGCTCAGAGTTTACATAATATATTGGCGTTGTTACATAATACTTTTCCATTAGAGCACCTCCGTTATCTTTTCAAATATAATTATACCATAAATGATGGTATTCATAAATGTACTTAAACATCTTTTAATGCTTTTATTATAGATAATTGAACTAAAATATAAGAATACATATTTTTATACACATTTTAATAATAATTTTAATATTTTGAACTTCAATATGATATAATTACGTGATAATAAAATATGGAGGTTTTACAATGAAATTCTCAAATTTATATGCACCTACATTGAAAGAAACTCCTGCAGATTCTGACACAAAAAGTCAGGAACTTTTGATAAGAGGTGGATTCATAAGAAAAGCAGCATCTGGAATTTATTCATATCTTCCTTTAGGGTGGAAAGTTGTTAGAAAAATTGAAAAAATTGTAATAGAAGAAATGGAAAAGATAGGAGCTCAAGAAATGCTTCTTCCCGTAATTCAATCATCAGATATCTGGAAAGAATCTGAAAGATGGTACGATTATGGACCAGAAATGATGAAATTTGAAGATAGACATGGAAGAGAATTTGCTCTTGGACCAACACATGAAGAAATGATAACTTCAACAATAAAAAATGAATTAAATTCATATAAACAATTACCTATGAACTTGTATCAAATTACTACAAAATATAGAGATGAAATAAGACCTCGATTTGGAGTTTTAAGAGCCAGAGAGTTTATTATGAAAGATGGATATAGTTTTCATAAAACAGATGAATCTCTTGATATAACATATAAAGACTATTATAAAGCATATGAAAATATCTTGAATAGAATGAAAGCAAAATATGTAGTTGTTGAAGCGGATAATGGCGCAATGGGGGGGAACGAATCTCATGAATTTCAAATTTTAGCAGAAAATGGAGAATCGGTGATAGCTTATTGTGATGATTGTAATTACTCAGCTACACTAGAAAAAGCAACTTCGAACGAAAGATTCGATTATTCAGAAGAAGAATTAAAAGATAAAGAAATTGTTGACACTCCAAATGTTAGAACGATAGATGAAATTTCTGAATTTTTGAATATTCCGAAAAATAAGATAGTTAAATCTATTCTTTTAAGAGGAAGGGAAGAAAACATACTAGCCTTAGTTAGAGGAGATCAAACAATAAATATTTCAAAATTGAGAAATGTTGTTAAGGATCAAACTTTAGAAATGATAGAACCAGAAGAAGTCAAAAAAGAATATGGTGTAGAAACAGGATTTATAGGACCAGTTAATATAAAAGATGTCAAAATCTTAGCAGATCAATCTCTAAAAGGGATTAAAAATATTGTTGTTGGAGCTATGAAAAAAGATTTTCATATAATCAATGTTAATTTAGATAGAGATTTTAAGGTAACAAAATATGCAGATATTAGAGAAGTGAAACCAGGAGAAAAATGTCCTTCATGTAATTCAGAATTAAAATTCAAAAAAGGAATAGAAGTTGGACAGGTTTTTAAATTGGGAACTAAATACTCAGAAAAATTAAAAGCTACATTTACAGACCAAGATGGAAAAAATAAACCATTTATAATGGGTTGTTATGGATGGGGTGTTTCAAGAACTTTAGGTGCTGTTGTAGAACAATTCCATGATGATAACGGAATGATTTGGCCTATTAGTTTAGCTCCATTTGAAATAGAAGTAGTTCAAGTTACAGATAAAGATGCAGATGTAGTAGAAACTTCCAATAATATATACAATATGCTTAAGGAAAAATATGATGTAGTATTAGACGATAGAAAAGTTTCAGCAGGATTCAAATTCAAAGATAGTGATCTAATAGGGATACCTTTAAAAATTGTAGTTGGTAAAACACTTAAAGAAGGAAAAATAGAAATAAAATTAAGAGGTCAAAGAAATGGAGAGCTTGTAAGTATAGAAAATCCAGAGATATTAGAAGAAAAAATAGTTGAAAAACTAAAAGAATATGAAGAATACATTAAAGATTTTGATAATGATTAGTTATTCTAAATTGAATGAGAATTATTTTATACGCCTTGACAGAATAAAACAAGCATGATATAATAATTTCAGTCATTAAAATGTTGACGGAGAGGTGGCCGAGCGGCCTAAGGCGCTTGCCTGCTAAGCAAGTGTAGGGTTTTCTCCCTACCGAGGGTTCGAATCCCTCCCTCTCCGCCATTTTTTTTATCAATTTTTAGAAAAGTACCCGTGGCTCAACTGGATAGAGCGTTGGACTGCGGATCCGAAGATTGCCGGTTCAAATCCGGCCGGGTACGCCATAATAAAAAAAGACAGAGTATATACTCTGTCTTTTTTTTTATTTCAAATATTTTTATCTTAAATAAATTAAATATAAAACAAATAGAATTCCCAAAATCCACGTGAACCAATGAATTTCTTTTCTTTTTCCTCCGAAAAATTTAACGAGAGGGTAAGCTATCATACCGAGTGTAATACCAGTTGCTATTGAATAAGTAAAAGGCATCATAACAAGGGTTATGAAAGCTGGCAATCCTTCTGTAGTGTCATCCCAGTCTATTTCTTTTAATCCTTTTAACATCAACGATCCAACAAATATCAAAGCTGGAGCTGTAGCAGCAGCTGGAATAGAAGCAGCTAAAGGAGAAAAGAAAAGCATAGACAACATCATAATTGAAGTAACTACAGAAGCTAAACCAGTTCTTGCACCTTGTGCTATACCAGCACCAGATTCTATATAAGAAGTAACAGTAGAAGTACCAAATAATGAACCTACTACAGTACCTGTTGCATCTGCCATATAAGCTTTTTTAGATCTTGGTAAGCTACCATCTTTTTTTGCGAAACCCGCTGAATGAGCAAGCCCCATCAAAGTTCCTGTCGTATCAAAGAAATCCACAAAAAAGAAAGTTAAAACTATTATCCAAAAAGTTGGTTCTAATAAATTATCTAGACTTAACTGTAATTTACCAAAAGTAGGTGAGACATCTGGTATTTTACCAACAATTCCTTGGAATTCTGTAACTCCAACGAATGCACCAAAAATCGTAGCTCCTACAATTCCAATCAAAACAGAACCTGGAACTTTAAGAGTATATAAAATAGCTATTAAAAACAAACCTATGATTGTTGTTAAAGCTTCAGGTGAGGTAATATTACCTAATGCAACAAAAGTTTCAGGATCAGAAACAACAATACCAGACCCTTTAAGACCTATGAAAGAAATAAACAATCCAATACCAGCGGCTGTAGCTATTTTGATAGTTTTGGGAATTGCATTACCAATAAAAGTCCTGATACCTGTCAAAGTAATTATAATGAAAATTATACCTTCGACAAAAACAGCACCAAGAGCTACTCTCCAATCTATGCCCATGTTCAAGACAACAGTATAAGTAAAGTAAGCATTTAATCCCATACCTGGAGCCAATGCGAATGGATAATTAGCAAATAATCCCATTAACAAGGTCGCAGTTGCTCCACCTAAAATTGTTGCAACCATTATAGCACCAAAAAATTGGTCATATAATGCTGGGTTTGATGCTGTTCCAGGAATAGCATCAACTAAAATAGAAGGGTTAACAAAAATAATGTAAGCCATCGTTAGAAAAGTTGCGATACCCCCGTAAACTTCTTTTCTAACAGAACTACCAGCTTTAGAAATCCCAAAAAACTTGTCCAAGGTAAAAACCTCCTTAAAGTAATAAAAAATAAAAATAGAAAACCCTTCTCCTATAAAAATAAGGAGAAGGGTTTATTTATGGAAAATACCATTAAAAAAAATCTTCTCCTATAGTCAGATAATTTACGGTTATCTGGTAGAGACTCTTGAGCCTTATTCTCAAGATTATATAGGATTCGGTTTGATAAATATTCAATTTTACATTGTTATTGTAACAGATAAATTGTTGATTTATATTAAAAATTATATCTTATAAAATTTCATTAATGTAAATAAAAGCTCAAGAAAAATGCTAATAGTTAAAAATAACCGTTTTTAAAGCTTTTACAATATTTTCATTTTTGAATGCATGAGAAGATTATTTTTAAAAGATTTCTTTTGTAAAAATAATCGTAAAATATTCTTATAAAAACTATAGTAAAATATACTTAGTAAATATATGTATAATAAGTGGGAGGTATATAATGCAAAATGAAATAAAGATAATAGGAGCCAAAGAACATAATTTAAAAAATATTGATGTGACCATTCCAAAAAATAAAATATCTGTTATTAGTGGTTTATCAGGATCTGGTAAATCTACCTTGGCTTTGGATACGATATATGCTGAAGGACAGAGAAGATATTTAGAATCTGTTTCTTCTTATGCTAGACAGTTTTTGGGAGATTTAAAAAAACCTGATGTTGAAATGATAGAAGGATTATCTCCTGCAATAGCTATCGAACAAAAAACAGTTTCAAATAATCCAAGATCTACAGTGGGAACTGTTACTGAAATCTATGATTATATGAGGGTTTTATATGCAAGAGTAGGGAAAGCTTTTTGTCCAAAATGTGGCACGGAACTAAAAAGTTCAACAGTTGATGAAATAATAGATAACATATATAAAGAATTTAAAGAAGATTCAAGGATTTATATTTTTGCTCCAATAGCTAAGGAAAAAAAAGGAGAGTTTAAAAAAGAAATAAAAAATCTAAAAATATCAGGATTTAGAGTTATAGAAATTGATGGAGAAATGATTGATTTAGATGATGTTGAATCGTTGAGAAAAAGCTACAGACATGATATTAACCTTTTAATAGATAGATTGAAACTAAGAAAAGATAATTTTGAAAGGCTTTATGAAGCAATTGAAATTGCTTTGAAGGAATCTGGTGGTTTTGTAGATATAAGAGAAATGGATAAGAATAATAAAGTTTTAAAAGAACAACAATTTTCTGAAATCTTAGCCTGCCCTGAAGATGGATATAGTTTTCCAGAAATCAATCCTAAGTTATTCTCTTTTAACAGCCCTTACGGAGCTTGTGAAGATTGTCATGGGCTTGGTTATAAATTGGAAGTCCAACCAGAATATATTTTTGATTTAGAAAAACCACTTAACAATGGTGGAGTTTTGAATATGGGTAAAGATACTTACATGGTAAAAGTAATGACTCAGATTTTGGAAGAATATAATGAAAACCCATCAAAACCAATGAAAGAACTACCTGATAAAATAATCAATGTTTTGCTCTATGGCAGCAGTAAAGAAATAGATTTTGAAGTTGAATCAAAAGAAGGTAGACTTCATAAATTCTCAAAAGCTTTCGAGGGTATGGTTAATTGGTATAATAGAAGATATTATGAAACTAATTCAAGAGACATAAAAGAATGGATAGAAAGAAATTTCATGCTTCAAACTACTTGTCAATCATGTGGTGGGCATAGATTAAGAGAAGAAGCCTTATCTGTAAAAATCCAAGATCAAAATATTTTTGAAATAACAGATGAACCTATAGATGATACATCTAAATTCTTTGAAAATTTATCACTAAGCGATTTTAACAAAGAAGTTGCTAAAGAATTATTAAGAGAGATCAAATTAAGATTGCAATTTTTGATGGATGTAGGATTAGGGTACCTCTCTCTTTCGAGAACTTCTGGAACATTATCTGGAGGAGAGTCTCAAAGAGTCAGACTAGCTACTCAAATTGGTTCAGGCTTGACTGGAGTAACATATGTTTTAGATGAACCTACCATTGGTTTACATTCAAGAGATAATGATAGATTAATAGGAACTCTTCATAAACTAAAAGATTTGGGAAATACAGTTATCATTGTAGAACATGATGAAGAAATAATTAAACATTCTGATTATATAGTTGATCTAGGACCTGCAGCAGGGATCAACGGTGGAGAAGTAATGTTTGAAGGAACTGTAAAAAATATTCTAAAAAAACCGGGAAAATCTTTAACTGGGCAATATTTAACAGGTAAAGCTAAAATAGAATTTTTAGATAAAAAAAGAGAGAAAAATAAAAAGAAAATATCTATAAAAGGCGCTGCACATAATAACTTGAAAAATATAGATATAGATTTTCCTTTGGGTAAATTTATAGTTGTAACTGGTGTTTCTGGGTCAGGAAAATCATCATTAGTTATGGATACTTTATATCCTGCTTTACAAAAAGAAATAAACAGATCACGTGTTGTACCTGGTTATTACAAAGAAATAAAGGGATTAGAGCATGTAGATAAAATAATTTCTATAGATCAAAGTCCTATAGGCAGAACACCAAGAAGTAACCCAGCTACGTATACAGGAGTTTTTGATTTTATAAGAGATATTTTTTCACAAACAAAAGAGTCAAAAATTCGAGGGTATGATAAAGGTAGATTCAGTTTTAATGTAAAAGGTGGTAGATGTGAATCTTGTAAAGGTCATGGAGTAAAGAAAATAGAAATGCAGTTTTTACCAGATGTCTATGTAACCTGTGATGTTTGTAAAGGACAAAGATATAATAAAGAAACATTGAAAGTTAAGTATAAAGGTAAAACAATTTCTGATGTGCTTGGAATGAGTATAGATGAAGCTTCTGTATTTTTTAAGAATGTTTCTTTTATTAGTAGAATTTTAGAATTACTAAAAGAAGTTGGTTTGGGATATCTAAAACTTGGACAACCTGCTACAACACTTTCAGGTGGAGAAGCTCAAAGAATAAAACTTACTTCTGAATTAAGGAAAAGGTCTACTGGTAAAACTTTTTATATTTTAGATGAACCAACGACAGGGTTACATTTTGAAGATGTAAGAAAATTATTAGCTGTTTTGGATATGTTAGTTGAAAAGGGAAACACAGTAGTAGTTATCGAGCACAATATGGACGTAGTAAAAAATGCAGATCACATTATTGATTTAGGTCCAGATGGCGGGAAAAACGGAGGGAAAATTATTGCAGAGGGTACACCTGAAGATATTGTAAAACAAGGTGGATTTACTTCTGATTATTTAAAAGATTATCTAAATCATAAATAATCATTAGTTAACCAATCAACAGGTTCTTCTCCAGCAATTTCATACAAGGTATTTAAAACTCCCTTGCTTGAAAAATCATTTATTAAATTTTCTAAAAGTAACAATAGTTTTTTAATTTCCAAATCGGTAATTCTGTGATTTTCATAGGACTCAAATAATTCGTCCATGTCTAATATTTCAAAAGAAAAATCTTTTTTTATTAAAATATCTAGTTCTAAATCATGAAATAAAATATAGTTTTTAGTTTGTTTGTATTTTCCAAAATCAATATAAATTAAATAATCAGCTTTTTCACCAAAATCATCTTGAAAATAAGAAAGCATCAAATTTGTTTGAGGTATTAATAATCTTTTTACAAATTTTATAGAATTATGAGTAGACAATTTTTCCCATGATCTTTTATATCCAAATACATGTTGATTGAATTCTCTATATTCTGTAAAATCAAATTTTGTGTCATTTATATGAGTTTTAATTTTTTCAAATTTGCTTTTAAGATCAAATCTATATTTTTTCATAATTTCCTCCAACAATATAATATTAAAAAAAGGTGACTCTTATATAGAGTCACCTTCAATTATATCATAAGGCTTATATTTTATGAACAACAAGACCTGATCTCAATTTAGGTTCGAACCAAGTAGATTTTGGAGGCATTATTTTTCCAGCATCCGCAACATTTATCAATTGTTCCAATGGTGTTGGATACATTGAGAAAGCTACGCCCCAATCCTTTGTATCTATCCATTTTGATAAAGCGCTTACACCTCTAATACCACCTAAGAAATGTATTCTTGAATCTTTTCTTGGATCTTTAATGTTTAAAACAGGATCTAGCAGATATTCTTGTAAGATATATACATCTAATTCTTTTACAGGGTCATTTTTATCAATAATTTCATTTTTGGCTTTTAAAAGATACCATTCTTTATCTAAATACATTCCAAAATTATGAATTTCGTTTGGAGAATATGGTGATTTTGGAGCTTTTTCAACTTCAAATTTATCTTTTATTGACGCTAGGAAATCAGCTTTTGATAAGCCATTTAAATCTTTTACAACTCTATTATAATCTAAAACTCTTAGTTCATCATGTGGGAAAATTGCAGCTAAGAAGTAATTGTATTCTTCATTACCAGTGTGATTAGAATTTTCATCTTTTTTTATTTTTCTTGTTCTAGATGCAGCAGCAGCTCTATGATGTCCATCTGCTATGTAGAGATTATCAATACCTTTAAAAGTTTCTTTAATTTCGTTCACTTTATCTTCATCATTAATCAACCATAATTCTTGTCTTACTTCATTATCATCGATGAAATCAGAAATTTTATTCTTTTCATTAATTGAATCTTCTAATAGTTTTTTTATTTCATCTTTTGATTTGAAAGTTAAAAAAACAGGACCTGATTGAGCTCCTAATAAAGTTATGTGTCTAGTTCTATCATCCTCTTTTTCTTCTCTTGTTAATTCGTGTTTTTTAATTCTGCCTTCATCATATTCGTCGACAGAAACAGTTGCGAATAAACCCAATTGGGTTTGACCTTCCCAAGTTTCTCTATAAATGTAGTAAGAAGGTTTTTCATCATTTATTAATATTCCATCTTCCTCAAAATTTTTAAGGTTTTCTCCAGCTTTTTTGTATACTTCATCAGAATGAGGGTCGATTTCACCGTTGAAATCCACTTCTGCTCTTGTTACTCTCAAAAAACTATTTGGATGTTCTGATACAATTTTTTCTACTTCATCACTCTCAAGAACATCATATGGTGGACATGAAAATTCTTCTATATGTTCTTTTTTAGGTCGTAATCCTTTAAACGGTCTCACTAAAGACAAGGTTATCCCTCCTCATAATATTTATTAAAATATTTATTTTGTATTTCAAACATTTTTTCTTCTTTTTCGTCAGTTTCTTTATGGTTATAACCAAGTATGTGTAACACTCCATGTATCAAAATATAAAAAAATTCTTCTTCAAAACTATTGTTGAAGTTTTCTGCTTGTTCTTTTATTCTTTCGATCGATATAACTATATCACCTATAATATTCTCTTTCAAACCGTATTCAAAGGAAAGAACGTCAGTTGGCGTTGATTTTCCTCGAAAATTTGAATTATACTCTTTAATTGTCTCATTATCGCTCAAAAGGATATTCAATTCAAAGTCTCCGTCTTGATATTCTTCTAATATAATTTTTTTGCAAATTATTTCAATTTTTTCAATATTAACTTCTTCATCAGTTTGATTGTTTATATTTATTATCACCTAAATCACCTTTTCAATTCTTTAGAATCTATTTTTGGATATTTTATTCTTTTATGGTTCATTTCCATTATTGTTCTTATGATTTTACCTTTTATCATTTG
>CAZRTN010000002.1:66029-74690 GCA_964603015.1 uncultured Thermotogaceae bacterium
GGTCTCCAAGTTTTACCTATATCATGAAAATAAGAACCAACTCTAGCTAATATCGAATTACCTTGTATATGTTCTGTGGCACTCTCTGCTATATTTGAAATTATCATACTATGATAATATGTTCCTGCAGCATGTAAAGTCATTTTTTTAAGAACGGGATGATTTAAATTACCTAGCTCTAATAAACCCAAATCAGAATATATTCTAGTTATATATTCAAAAAATGGTAATATACCCATTGAAATAAGCATGGTAAAAAAATTGATTAAAAAGATTGATAGCAATTGGTTTGTATCTCTTGTATAGTTAAACATAATCATAAGGCCAATCTGTAAAACACTAGAAATTATAAATGGTAAAAATATTTCAATTCTTCTTACAATTTTTTTTGACACCCATGCAACAAATGTTGAAGGTAAGAAAATAATCATCATAAATGTAATATCAAACCCATATATAATCCCAAAAAATAAAGAAAAAGATAGGGAAGATAAAATTCCCATATCAAAATCTATCATCATAGTAATGAGCATAGTAGATAAAAGGGCTGTGACAGTATAGACACTAATATATTTATATATAAATGCATTCAATAATATTGCAAAAACCAAAGGTATCATAAAAGCAGCCCAATAATTTGTTGAATGTAATTGAAACATTTTTTTCTTTTTTACATATAATTCTACTACGAAGAACCAAAATGTTTGGAAAACAATATTGAATTTTATTTGGAAATCAAATGATAGTCTTCTCCATATAATGAATTCAACAATAAAACTAACTATAGCAAAAATAAGCATTCTTATGATTATAGATTCTAAGTTTTGAGGTTTTTCTTTTATAATCTCTTCTTTAAGCTTTTTTTTTCTTTTCATATTATCACTCCGAGTCTTTTTCGAAAATCTCGTAAGCGTTTATAATCTCTTTTACAAGAGGATTTCTTACAACATCCGATTTTTTGAGTTCGTTAAATTTAATGCCATTTATATCAGTTAAAAATTTACTAACAGCTAATAAACCAGAATCTTTTTTCTTTTCTAAGTCAATTTGTGTGATATCACCTGTTACGACTACTTGAGAGTTAAAACCAATTCTAGTTAAAAACATCTTCATTTGCTGATAAGTGCTGTTTTGCGCTTCATCTAAAATTATGAAAGAGTTGTTTAGTGTTCTACCTCTCATATAAGCTAAAGGAACAATTTCAATAATTCCTTTTTCTTTATAAAAGTTTACTTTTTCTACACCTAAAAAATCTATAAGTGAATCATACAAAGGTTTTAAATAAGGATCTACTTTTTCATATAAAGTTCCTGGTAAAAACCCAAGTTTTTCACCCGCTTCAACAGCAGGTCTTGTAAGAATAAGTCTTTGAACTTTTCCTTTTTTTAAATAATCAACAGCCATAGCAACTGCTAAATAGGTTTTTCCTGTACCAGCTGGACCTATGGAGAAAACTATTTCATTATTTTTTAAATCTTCTATGTATTTTGCTTGTCCGTCTGTTTTTGCTGATATTTTAACTCCGTTAATTGTAGTGTTTACAACTTCTTTCATGGTTTTAGAAGTATCAATATCTTCACCTGTGTTTCTTGAAATTATATATAAAAACTGATTCCATTCTGGTAGATGTCCTTCTTCCAATATGTCAATCAATTCTTTAAAGATTTTTTTTACTATTTTATTATTTTTGTCTGATTCAGAATTTATTGTAATTTTATTGTCTTTTAAATAAATATCTACATCGAATTTTCTAGATAAATATTTTACCCTTTTATTATAAGCCCCAAAAACTTCGACAGGTTCTAAATCTTTAGGCATGTTTATATATGCTTTCAGTAGAATCATCTCCTTATTTATGATAAAATCTAATTGTTGAGATATTAAGACACATCATTATCTATTTTAACATATTTTATCAATTTAAAGATTAACTTGGAGGCAAAAATATGTGGTATCCCGGTCATATAAAAAAAGCAAAAGATAGTATAAAAAAGAATTTAAAAATTGTAGACGCTGTTATTGAATTGTTAGATGCAAGAGCTCCTTATGCATCAAGAGCTTATGAATATGAAAGACTATTCAAAGAAAAACAAAAAATACTCATAATGAATAAATACGATATCTGCGATGAAGAAAAAACGGAGAAATGGGTTGAGTTGTATCAAGAAAAAGGGTATATAGTATTAAAAACTAATTTAAAATCAGAGAACATAAAAAAGTTTTTAGAAAATAAAGTGGCAAAACACATACCGACAAACTATAAAGAAAAAAGAGCTATTATTGTGGGTGTACCAAATGTTGGGAAATCTACATTTATTAATAGATTTAAGGGTAAAAAATCAACAACAATTGGTAACACACCAGGCGTTACAAAAGGTATCCAGTGGATAAGTGTTAACAAAGAAATAAAAATTTTAGATACACCTGGAATTCTTTTTCCAGAATTGTACAATGAAGGAATTAAAAATAAATTAATGGCTATTGGTTCTATTAAAGGCGATGATGTAATAAAAGACGATGCAGTATTTTATATATTTGATTATTTAAAAAATAATTATCCAAAATTTTTAGATAATATTGTAGAAAATGGATCTAAGGAAGAAAATGCATATGAATTCATACTGGAATTTGCTAAGAAAAGGAATTTTTTAAAAAAAGGTGGAGTTGGAGATTATGAAAGAGGACGAAACACTTTTTTGAAAGATTTTAACGATGGGGTATTTGGTAAAGTAACTCTTGAAGCTCCTGAAGATTATGAACAAATTAAAATATAGTTATTTTATAGTTTTAATCATTTCAAATTTAATTTTTTCTTATGAAATATTTTCTAATGGTTTATATTTCAAAGATTTTTTAGAGAGTAAAATTAAATCATCGAGAGAAATAAAAATAGTGACCTATAGTATTGATGATACTATAACTACTGTTCTTAAAGATAAAAAACATCATATCATAGCAGATTTTTCAGGAGTGAAAGCTAAAGAAAATTTAAATATTCAAAAAGTAACCGCTCCCAACACTGGAATACAACATGAAAAATTTTATATTTTCGATGATAGTTCGATAGTTTATGGAACTGGAAATATGACATATAGCGGAATAATAGGTGATAAAAATATTTATATATATACAGAGGATAAAAATATAGTTAATATTTTTAAAAAAGAATTTTACAATTTGAGCTCGGTGAAGAATAAAAAATCTTATGAAAAAAAACTACACAACACAGAACTTGGTTATTTTTCTTTTTCTTCTACACCAAATGATTCTATTTATAAAGTGATTCAAAAAGAAATCCAAAATGCAAAAAATAAAATCGATATTTTCGCTTTCTCATTAACAGATCCTTTTCTGGTTTATGAAATTGAAAAAGCTGCATCTAAGGGTATAAAAATTGATTTGTATCTGGATGATTGGAACATTTATTATTCTGAGGCAGTTAAATACTTAAAGGGAATAAATAAATTTGATTACGATGATTTACATGCAAAAATTATAATTGTAGATGAAAAAAGAATAGTTTTGGGTAGCTATAATTTTACTTATAAGGCTCGAAATACTAATTATGAGTTGTTAACTGTAATTGATAATAAAACTATAGGAGAAATTATCAAAGCTATATTAATAGAGGAGGAATAAATAAAATGAAAATGAGGATTTCTTTAGCTCAAATGAACGCAAGAGTTGGTGATTATAATTATAATTATGAAAAAATAATAGAATTTATAGAAAGGGCTATAAAAGAAAAGTCAGATATTATTTTATTTCCTGAATTAACTCTGAATGGGTATCCACCAGAGGATTTGATCTTAAAAACTCAGTTTTTAAGAGAATCAAAAGAATATACAAACAAAATAATTGAATATTCTCAAAATAAAGATATAATAATAATTTTTGGTGCTGTTGATTGGGACATAGAATCATATAACAGTGCTTATGTTGTTTATAAAGGAAAAGTAATTACTGATTATAAAAAAATGTTCTTACCAAATTATTCAGTATTTGATGAAAAAAGATATTTTACAAATGGGAAAGATGTCGAGATATTTCAATTAGATGATGTTAAATTAGGTGTGAACATATGTGAAGATATATGGGTGCCAAATGGACCTGCACTTGCTCTTGCGCAAAACGGAGTGAATGTGATATTGAATTTATCAGCCTCACCTTATCATAAAAATAAGAATATTAGCAAATTAGAAATGTTAAAAACTAGAGCTTCTGAATTATCAAGCTGGTTAATTTATACAAATCATGTAGGTGGACAAGATGAAGTTGTCTTTGATGGAGGAAGTGTTGTAATTAATCCATATGGAGAAGTTAAGCTAAAAGCACCCTTGTTTGAAGAAGGACTATTTACAACAGATATAGATCCTTATGAAACCACAAGAGCTAATTTAAGAGAAGGGAAAAGAAAACATTATAGTCAAAATAATTACACTACAAATAAAATACACAAAATGGAATATAAACAAAAAAACAATAGAGAAAAAATAGCTCAGGTATATCAAGAGTGGCATGAGGAAATAGAACAAACATATAATGCCATTAAATTAGGACTGACAGATTATTTACAAAAAAATAATTTCAAAAAAGTCTGTTTTGGATTAAGTGGAGGTATAGATTCAGCATTAGTTGCTGCAATAGCTTCAGATGCTATTGGTAAAGAGAATGTTCTTGGAATAATGATGCCTTCAATGTATTCTTCTGAAGGAAGTGTAAATGATTCAGTCAAATTAGCACAAAATTATGGGTTTGAAACTGTAGAAGTGCCAATAAAAGGTATTTTTGATTCTTTTGTTGATAATTTAAATAATGATATGTCTGAAATAAAGAGTCTTACACAAGAAAACATACAAGCTAGATTGAGAGGCACTATAGTTATGAGTTATTCAAATAATTATGGATATTTGGCTTTAGCAACAAGCAATAAAAGTGAATCAGCTGTTGGTTATTCTACTTTGTATGGTGATATGGTAGGAGGTTTTTCTCCTATAAAAGATTTATATAAAACAGAAGTTTATAAAATGGCGAACTTCATAAACAAGAAAAATGGATATGATATAATTCCAAAAGAGATTATTGATAAAGCTCCTTCTGCTGAATTAAAACCAGATCAGAAAGATCAAGACAGCTTACCTGAATATGATTTATTAGATAGGATTTTATTTAGTTATATAGATAGAGAAATGTCTTTTGACGAGCTTATTGAAGAGTATGATGAAATAACAGTTAGAGATATTATAAAAAAAGTAGATGGTAATGAATTCAAAAGAAGACAGTCAGCACCAGGTATAAAATTAACAGAAAGATCTTTTGGCAAAGATAGAAGAATGCCTATTACAAATGGATTTAAAATATGGATGAGATGAGGGTTATCGATGGATAAAATAGATAAAAAAGAAAAGTTATTTACCTTTCAAAATTTTGCTATAATATTATCATTAATGGCTTTTATTTATTTAATAGCTTTTTTTCTGTGGGATATGTACGAGCAGACTCTAAGAAACCAGTTTTATCATCCGTATATAAAAATCAATGATAGTAATTATATAAGGTTAAAAAGCAATGAGTATGAAGATAAGAATTCTTCTATTTCAGTTGAAAAAGGAAATTTAGAGTATCATTATATATTTAAATCTGATAAAGGAGAAACCTTAATAAAAACTTTTGATCCAAGATTCTATTTTTATGAAAATCAAAATTTTTCAGCTTTAGGATATCCTTCTTATGATTTTAGAGGAATGGAATTCTCCATTTTGTTTAAAGATGGTGAAGAGATAAAATATGTGGTAGTTCCTAATGAAAAAATATTAGATGAAATAGAAGAGATAACAAACAATCTTTTAAATCAGAGTTTGATTACGATCGATTCGATTTTAGAAGAAAATGATTATGTAGATAATAAAGAAGAAATGATTAATATAAAAAAAGGGAATATATCTTTTGATTTAGAAAACGAAAAAATTTTAAAAGTTACAAGCTCTAAAAATTATAATTATATATATACCTTATTAGTAAGTGGATTTGAAAAAATATATATAGTACCAAAAAACAAAGAACATAATTTGATAGAATTAATAATTATAAAAAAATAACTGCTTTTGCAGTTATTTTTTTAATTACTATGATTAATACAGAAATCTAATGAAAATGATGAAAGGTTTATAATAAACTTGAAAAACCACAAGTATTTATGTTTGAATTAAAATAATTGAAAATGTAGAATATTATAGTGAAAAAAATTTCAAGAAAAATATTTCAAGGAGGTACTATATGAATTTATCAGAAAAAATAAAATCAGTAGAACCATCAATAACTTTAGCTTTAAATGCCAAGGCGATAGAATTAGAGGAAAAAGGTGAAGATATTATAAAACTTACAGCAGGAGAACCAGATTTCAATACTCCTGAAGAAATAGTGGAAGCAGCTTATAAAGCTTTAAAAGAAGGAAAGACAAAATATACCGCATCAAGTGGAATTATAGAATTAAGAGAAAAAATAGCAAAATATATTTCAAAAAGAACTAATAATGAATATGGACCTAAAAATGTAGTTGCTACAAATGGAGGAAAACAAGCTCTATTTAATGTATTAATGGCTATAACTAATCCTGGTGACGAAATAATGGTTTTAGATCCATCTTGGGTTAGTTACGAAGCTCAAATTAAAATGACAGGGGGAGAACCTGTTCATGTTCCATTAGATTTTGAAAATGGATTTCAACCTGACAAAAATAAGATAAAAAGATATATAACACCAAGGACAAAAGCTATTTTGATAAATTCCCCAAACAATCCAACTGGGATGATTTATAGTAAAGAAGCGCTAAAAGATATCGCAGATATAGCAAAAGAAAATGAATTACTCGTAATAAGTGATGAAGTTTATGAACTTTTAGTATATGAGGGAACACATTATTCAATTTCATCATTTGAAGGAATGAAAGAAAGAACAGTTATTATAAACGCTTTTTCTAAGACATGGGCTATGACGGGATGGAGAATTGGTTATGCAGTAGGTTCAGAAGAATTAATGTCACAAATAGGTAAAATTCAATCACATTCTACATCAAATGTATCAACTCCAACTCAATATGCAGCTTTAAAAGCTTTCGATGTCGATGTTTATCCTATGTTCCAAGAATTCAAGAAAAGAAGAGATTATGTAGCGAGTAGACTCGATAAAATGAACTTAAGATTTAATAAACCAAAAGGAGCTTTTTATTTCTTTATATCAGTAGATGAATTCGGATATAATGACAAAGAATTTGCAGAAAAACTCTTATCTGATGTTGGTTTAGCAGTAGTGCCAGGATCAGGTTTTTATAAAAAAGGATTTATTAGAATTTCCTTTGCGACTTCTCAAGAAAATTTAGAAAAAGCTTTAGATAGATTAGAGCAATTCATAGAAAAAATCAGAGGGTGATTTAATTGAAATTTGATTTACTAGTTGCTGAAATAGGTAGTACCACAACAGTTATTACAGTCTTTGATGATATAAACACTAAATCTCCAAAAGTAATAGGTCAAGCTGAGCATTATACAACGGTTACCGAGGGCGATGTTACTATAGGAATTTTTAATGCTATAAAGAGACTAGAGGACAAATTAAAAGAAAAGATAAAGTGGGAAAAATTTATTGCTAGTTCATCAGCAGCTGGTGGGTTAAAAATAACAGTGCACGGATTAGTATATGATATGACAGTTAAAGCTGCAAGAGAAGCAGCTCTTGGTGCTGGTGGAGTTCTTAAATACGTGACTTCAGGAAAGATGAGAAAAAGACATATAGAAAACATTAAAAAAATTGATCCTAAAATGATTCTTTTAGCTGGTGGAGTAGATTATGGTGAAGAAGATACCATTCTTCATAATGCTGAATTGATATCTGAAACTGATATTAAGGTTCCAGTCGTATACGCTGGTAATATTAATGTAGCTGAAGAAGCTAAAGAAATTTTAGAAAATAAAGGTAAACAAGTTATAATAACAGAAAATGTTTATCCAAAAGTTGACCAGTTAAATGTTCAACCAGCTAGAAAAATTATACAAGAGTTATTTTCAAAAAATATAATTCATGCACCGGGGATGGAAAAAATATATGATATAGTAGATGAAGAAATTATTCCAACACCTGGTTCTGTTATGTTGACATCAGAACTTTTAGCAGAAGAATTTCAAGATGTTTTGGTTGTTGATATAGGTGGAGCTACAACAGATGTAGATTCAGTAACAGAAGGAGACCCAGAAATACAAAAAATACTTTTATCTCCTGAACCTGACAGCAAAAGGACTGTAGAAGGAGATATGGGACTATTTGTTAATGCAGATAATGTTTATGATATGTTGGATGAAAAAGAATTAACAGATATATTTCCAAATCATGATGAATTAATAAAAAAAATGAGTCCATATCCTGGAAATGAAGAAATGGAAAATTTCACAGCCTTTATGGCTAGAAAATGTTTTTCAGAATCTATTATTAGACATTCAGGAGCGATAAAATATTTATTTGGTCCCAACGGAAGGCAAAAAATCGCCCAAGGGAAAGATTTAACGGCTATAAAACATATCTTTGGTACGGGAGGTATTCTAACAAGATCAAGACATAGAAATTATATTATGAATTCTGTAAAAGAATTAGATAGACCAAATAAATTGA
>CAZRTN010000003.1:0-6507 GCA_964603015.1 uncultured Thermotogaceae bacterium
TTGTTTAATCTTCTATTATCCCAGCTAGGTTCGTTGTATCTCATTAGGTCTGAAGAACTCATTTTGTATGAAGCTAAAGGATTAATTCCATATGCATTAGGTGCAATATTGTGTCTTGCATTTTGAAAAACCAACATATGTCTTTCTGAATTTGTCGCCCAGTCATAGAATAATTTTACTCCATTTTCGTAACCTGCAACATCATCTTGTTTACCCGCTACAAAGAATGATGGTGTTTTTAGCCCTTTCATTGTTTCTTCATTCCAAAACATACCCGCTCCCCAAGGAGCCATTGCAAATATTGCTTTTATTCTGTCATCTAAACTGTTAATATATTTTTCGTTTCCAGATTGTCTAATTTGCAAGTGATTTCCAGGAACTCCCCATGAAAGGTTTACTCCTGCTTCACTATATCCTGCTCCTGCAACATTTATTATTCCATATCCACCCATAGAATATCCAGCGAGACCGACATTGTCTGTGTCTACTATGTTGTATAAGAAGGAGTCTTTATTTTTTGAAAAACGATCCATTTCATTGAGTGTGAAAAGTATATCCAATGATCGATTTAATAGAGTGCTTGAAAATGCACTTTGATCTCTAATTGTTGATTCGGTATGTGCTATTGCTGCTACAACATAACCTTTTGATGCTAAATTTTCTGTTAAATAAGTCATCATAAATCTTGTTCCTGGGTATCCATGTGACAAAATAATAAGAGGAAAATCACCTTTTATTGGAATTGCATTTCTTAAAGCTCTTCCTGTGAAAACAATTGAATCATCAGTATAATATTCATCTACATATACGGTTTTTTCTACTCTGTTATCTGGTAATTCACTTGGATACCAAATTTCTACTGTTAGTGGTCTATCATATTTTGGATTAGGATTATTTGCTGAATAATTCAAAATATCAATTTGGTTTTTATTTATAATTTCTAAAGTTCTAACCCCCACATCATAATCACCTCTGTATGAGAGATCAGGTGCATCAGGTAAAGGATCACCCACTAAAAAATCATTTGACGAAAATACCAATAACGATAAAGCCAATAGTACAAAAATAAACAGTTTTTTCATAATTTTACCCCCCTTGTTTGATTAAACTAATTTACATTATATTATAATAATATTCACAGTGAACGTTAAAGTCAACGAAAATTATAACTGTTTTTAATGCTTTACGTATGATTATTCTTGTTTATAATAAAAATACTTAGTTAAACGTACCAATATAGTTCGTGATACGAATAAAAATAAATTGGATAATTAAAAAAGGGGAATTTGGCTTTTATCTGGAAGATTTTTGAAAAAACCTTTTGTTTTTAATTTTTCTATTATTCTTTTGCTTATCTTTGTTCTTTTTTTGAAGTCTTCTATTGATATGAATTTCTTTTCTCTTTCTTTGAATATATTTACAGCACCTTTTATCCCAACATTTGGTATTTTTGTTAGGGGTATTCTCAAGTTGTTTCCTTCTATGACAAAATCAGTTATATGAGATTTGTATATGTCGGGAGGAAGAAAATAATATCCCTGTTTTTTCATTTCATACGCTGTTCTCAATACTGAATAGGTCAAGAATTTTTCAAAGTCGTGTTTGTAGGTAACATCTGATAATTCTTCTATCTTTTTCATCATAATTTCTTCGTTGAATATTATGTCTATATCGAATATTTTTGCTCTTACACTGAAATAGACTGAATAGAATTCCAATCTGTAGTAAAGTTTGTAAAAGGCTATTTTATAAGCCATATACATATAGGCTACTGCATGAGATCTTGGAAAAAGGTATTTTATTTTTATTAGTGATTCTATATACCATTTTGGGACATTTTTTGATGTTAATAAATTTAATTCTTCTTCAGTTAGTTTTTTCCCTTTTCTGACTTTTTCCATTATATTGAATGCTTTTTTTGAGTCTATTCCGTAGTGTTCCAGGGTGAGTAAAATGTCATCTCGACAAGAAACAACTTGGTTTACAGATACTTGTTTTTTTAGTACAAGTTCTCTTGCGTTGTTGAACCATATGTTTGTTCCGTGTGAAAGACTAGATGTTCTGGCTAAATCATAGAATGACTTTGGTTTTGTTTCGGATAGCATTCTATGTGCAAATGGTGTCCATACTTCTGGTATTCCAAGGGTTCCTATTTCCACATCTATTTCGTCAAGGTTTATTTTTAATGGTTTTAGAGATGAGAATAGTTCAAGAACATCTTTGTCATTCATTGGAAGGTTTTCGTATCCTATTCCTGTTAAATCTTTTAGTTTTTTTAAAAATGTTGGTGCATCGTGTGCTAGAGCGTCTATTTTTAGCAGATCATTTTCTAAAGCTTCGTAATCAAAATGTGTTGTTAAAATACCTTTTTCTTTGTCATTTGCTGAGTATTGGTATGGTGTGAAATCGTTTATAGTATTTTCTTGAGGAATTATTATCATGGCGCTTGTGTGTTGACCTGTTGTCATTTTTACCCCTTTTAATTTTTCTGCATAATAGAATATTTTTGCTATATGACCTTCTTTTTTTAAGTAGTGTTCGGAGAATTTTAGAGCTGATCTTTTTGCAATTGTGTTTATAGTTCCAGCTTTGAAACAATGTTCTCTTCCAAATTTTTCTTCTAAGTATCTGTGTATTTTTGTTTGATATTCTCCAGAAAAGTTTATGTCTATATCTGGTATTTTCTTACCGTCAAAGCCCATAAATATTTCAAATCTTATGTTGTGGCCGTCGCTTTTTAAATCTTTTCCACAATTTGGACATCTTTTTCTTTCCAGATCGAACCCACTGATGTTTAGATTATCTATAAAATCTACATAACCACATTTACAGTAATAATGAGGAGGCAAAGGGTTTACTTCTGATATTCCAAGAACAAAGGCAATTAAAGAAGAGCCAACTGATCCTCTAGCCCCTACAGGATATCCGTCTTGTTTTGATTTTAATATCATTTCTCTTGCTAAAAGGAAAATAATAGCATATCCGTTTTGTATTATTGGAGATAATTCTTTTTCTATTCTTTTTGTTATTGCTGAATGGATTTTTTTTCCATATATATTTTTTGTTTGTTTATAGACTAGATCTCTTAGTTTTAAGTTTTCATCTTTTATTTTTGGTGGGTGTAGTTTGTTGTCAAAAGGTTCTATTTTTTCTATTGTATCTATCAATTTTTTTATATTTCTAACAGCTATTTTTTTAGCTTTTCCTCTTTTTCCATATATTTCTATTCCTGCTTGTATCATTTCTTCTGTTGTTCGGAGATATCTTTTTGAGTTGTATATTTTGTTGTATTTTTTTTGTGTTTCTGTACCCTTTTTTAGGGAGTTGTGTATTTCTTTGTTTCTTTCATATATATAGTGAACATTTCCTGTTAATACAACAAGAAGTTTTTTATTTTCAGCCATATCAGTGATTTTTATATAGAATTCTTTTAGTTTTTCTTTTGTTATTCTGTCGTCTTCTTTTGTGTCTAAAGGTTGTATTTCTATATAGTCGAAAAAGTTAATTTTATTGAGAAGTGTTTTTTCATCTTCTTTTAAATATAAATACATTAATATATTTTTAGTACAGGCACTACCTATGTATAAACCTTCTCTGTATTTTTCTATATCCTGTATATTTATTACAGGTTTTTTGTTGTTTAAATTCATATGAGATATAGAAATTATATTGTATAAATTTTTGAGACCAGTTTGGTTTTTTACTAATATAGATATATGAAAAAAGTCGTTTAAAAAAGGTTCAAAAACAGTTAGTTCAGTACCAAAAATTGGAGTTATATTATATTTTTTTGAAAGATTCCAAAATTCAGGTATGTTTTGAACAGATTCGTGATCTGTTATTGCAACGTGTTTGTGCTTCCAGTATTTTAATGTTTTTAGTAGTTCTTCTATGTCTACTATAGAATCTTGTTCACTAAATTTTGAGTGAAGGTGTAATTCTGTTCTTTTTTCCACTGATGTATCTTTCTTTTGGAAATTAAAAAATTTTGTGTGCTCGCTAACTGAAAATGAGTAATCCCCATTGATGGTATCGAATTCAAAGAAACCTTCAGCTTTTATAAAATCGTCTTTTTTGTATTTAAGGTTTTTTTCAAATATTTTTAATATAACAGCTTCTTCGTTATCTGTTATAAAAATTTGTGTATAATCTTTTTTCTCATCATTATCTATGAGAAATATTTTTCCGTATAAATTTATGTTTTGTTTTGTGAGTTTATATTTCAATGCTTTTTTAACTGAAAGAATTTTATATTTTTTAATAAAAATCACCTCTATTATACTTATGTATAATTATACATGAAAAATATAAAATTTCAATAAAAAAAGACAGTTTAACCAAAAGTTAAACTGTCTCGTTTGAGTTTTCTTTATAATAATCGCAGTATTTATTTAAAGGGCATATTTCGCATTTAGGTTTTCTTGGTTTGCAAACTTGTTGTCCAAATGCAACCATTGATCCATTTAAAGGTCCCCATAAATCTTTAGAAATTATTTTCATTATTTCAAATTCTGAGTCATCAGGTTTTTTAGTATTTATCCAACCTAATCTGTTTGCTATTCTGTGGACATGAGTATCAACTGCCATAGCTTTTTGGTTGAAAGATACATATAAAACTATATTTGCTGTTTTTCTTCCAACACCTGGGAGTTTAACCAATTCATCTATATCTGCTGGTACTTTTGAATTATGTTCCTCTACAATAATTTTTGATAATTTTATTATTCTTTCTGATTTTTGTTTGTACATTCCTGCTGGTTTTATTAAATCATATATATCTTCTGGGTTTAATTTTGATATTTCGTTTACATCTTTATATTTGTCGAATAATTGTATTGTTGCTTTTCTTGTGTTTTCATCTTTTGTTCTTTGAGACAATACTGTAGATACTAAAACGACATAAGGGTCAGTGAATTCATGTGGATATGGAAAATTTTCAATAATTATTTTTGCTTCTTTATTGTAATTTCTCATAATTTCCTCCTTTAATTTTATAATTTTTATGTTTTGTTATATAATAAGTATATAGCTAATAATATGAGGTGTTATATGAATTTGTTCATAGTAGATGATTCGGTTTTGATTCAAAAAAAATTAAAAGATACTATCGAAAAAAATTTTGATGGAATAAATATATCTATTTTTAATAGTGCTGAAGAATTGTTGAATTTTATAGCAATGAATATAAAAAAACCAGATTTTATTTTTTTGGATGTTGTACTACCTGGAATTGATGGTTTGAAAACATGTCAGATATTAAAAAAACATCCTGAAATAAATAGCTATATTTTTATAATGACTTCACAAAATAATGAAGAAACTTTAGAAAGTGCTTTTTCATCAGGAGCTGATGATTTCATTCTAAAGCCATTAAGGGATCCTGAGATTATAGCAAGAATGAAAACATATATAAAATTAAAATTGTATATAGATAAGTTGGAAGAAATAAATAAAAGAGACTTCCTAACAGAATTATACAATAAAAGTCAGTTTTATAAAAGATTAAAAAAAATAGAAGAAAACAATGAAAAGTATTCTATATTATTTATTGACATAGATGATTTTAAAAATATAAACGATACTCATGGGCACTTAACAGGAGATCAGGTGCTTGAAGACTTGGGAAAAATAATAAAAAAATATGAAAATAAAATGATAATTCCTTTTAGATATGGTGGGGAAGAGTTTTCTATAATAATTAAAATGTATGATAAAGAAAAAGCTTATTTGGTTGCTGAAGAAATAAGAAATAAAGTCGAAAATAAACATTTTGCGAAAGACATAAGAATTTCTATTTCCGGTGGAATAGCTGATAATTCAAATAATGACAATTATTCTGATATAATAGAAATGGCAGATAATAATTTGTATAAAGCTAAAAATAATGGCAAAAATCAGATAGTTATATAAAGGGGATTGAGAATTGAAAGTATCTATTCTTGCTACAGGTAATGAGATAGTAGAAAAGAAAGTAGAAGAAACTAATTCAAATTATATTGTAGAGAATATAATAAAATATGGGTTTGATATTCAAAATATATTGGCTATAAAAGATAATTATGAAAATTTTAAAAAATCATTAAGATTTTTATCTGATAATTCTGATATTATATTTATAATAGGTGGGTTAGGCCCAACTGTGGATGACATAACATTAGAATCAGTCGCACAATATTTTAATCTTGAATTGATAGAAAATAAAAAAGTTAAAGAAAAAATAATAAATTATCATAAAGATAAAGGTAAAATTAGTAATGAAGGATTAACAAGACAATCAAGAGTTATAAGGAATGCGGAGATCGTTTATAATGATTTTGGAACAGCGCCAGGGCAAATAATAAGATATAATGAAAAATATATATTTTTATTACCAGGTCCACCAAAAGAATTTAAAAGTGTTTTTAATAAGATAATAAGAACATCTGAGTTGTTTCAAAATGAAAATGAAATAAATAAAAATCTATTTTTTTATAATGTAACTGAAATGGACCTAACTTATAAATTAGA
>CAZRTN010000003.1:6607-27286 GCA_964603015.1 uncultured Thermotogaceae bacterium
TAAAATTTTAAAAGTAAAAACTGAAACTTTAGAAATTTATGGAGCAGTATCTGAGGCATGTGTATCCGAAATGGCTAGTAATTTAAAATTAATTACCAATACTGATATTGTAATATCAATATCTGGGATAGCTGGTCCAACAGGAGGTACAAAAGAAAAACCTGTAGGAACAGTATATTTTGGTTTTATTATAGATGATAAAGAATACATAGTAAAAAAAATATTTAAAGGTAATAGAGAAGATATACGACAAAGATCAGTGTATTATAGTTTATGGAAAGTTCTTGACTTACTTCAAACAACAGGGAGGTTATCCAATGAGTGATATGGATGTTTATTTAAGTGTATTTTTGGAAGAAGCCAGAGAAAATGTCCAAAATCTTAATGATAGTTTATTAAGTTTAGAGAACGATAAGGAAAATCTTGAAATACTAAATGAAATATTTAGAATTATGCATACCTTAAAAGGTATGGCGGGAACTTTAGGTTTTGATGAGTTGGCAAAAATGTGCCATTCTATGGAAAATACCCTTGACAACATTAGAAATGAGAAAATAAAAATAGATGATGATATAGTGGATCTTCTTTTTAAAGGATTGGATGCGCTTGATGATTCATTAAGCGATATTCAAAATGGTGGAAAAGGTCACACGGATTCTGTTGAAGAAACTAATAAACAATTTGAAAATCTCCTTAAAGAAGGAAAAGTAGTCAAAAATTCTGAAGAAAAAGAAGAACCCGAGGAAAAAAATGATGAAGTAGAACCAGCACAAGAGAAAAAAGTAGAAAATCTTTCAGATGGTGCTTTTTTTATTGATATGGACCATGAAACAAAAGAAACTATGAAAAAAGTTAATCAGAAAGCTCAAGAAGATGATTTGAAATTTTATTTTGTTAAAGTAATTTTGAAAGAAGGAGTACAATTAAAATTAGCAAGAGCTTTTATGGTTGTTCATAAATTTGAAGAACTAAAAAGTGAAATTGTTTATTCTAATCCTACTAGTGAAGAAATTGAAGAAGAAAAGTTTGATAGAGAATTAGTATTTGGAATTATTTCTAATCAAACTAAAGATAAATTAGTTTCTTCTATAAAAACTGTATCTGAAGTTGAGGCAGTTTTGATTGAAGAATATAATGAAAAATTATTTGAAAAAGAAGAAGTCGAAGAAAAAAAGGATAATAAGCCAGAAAAAGATAATAATGATAAATCATCAAAAAGAAAAGTTAAAACAACTCAATCTATAAGAGTTGATATTAAGAAATTAGATGAATTGATGAATCTAATGGCTGAATTAGTCATTTCAAGAAGTAGAATACTTGAAACTCTTAAGAAATATAGTATCAAAGAAGTTGATGAGAGTTTGTCTCAACTTTCAAGGATTACATTAGATCTTCAAAATATTGTAATGAAGGTAAGAATGGTTCCTGTATCTTTTGTTTTTAATAGATATCCAAGACTTGTTAGAGATATTTCAAAAGATCTTAAAAAAGAAATAAACCTTATTATTGAAGGTGAAGATACAGAGTTAGATAGAACTGTAGCTGACGAAATTGGAGATCCTTTAATTCATTTGATAAGAAATTCTTTAGATCATGGAATTGAATCTCCAGAAAAAAGAATAGCTAAAGGAAAACCAAAAACTGGAACAATCAGATTATCAGCAAGGCATGAAGGAAATGGTGTGATAATAGAAATAGAAGATGATGGAAAAGGATTAGATAGAGAGCAAATATTAAATATAGCTATAAATAGAGGAGTTATTGATCAACAAAAAGCTCAGTCTTTATCTGATGAAGAAGTTTTTGGTCTTATTTTTGAATCAGGATTTTCTACTAAAGAAAAAGCTACTGAATTATCTGGTAGAGGGGTAGGAATGGATGTCGTTAAATCTACTGTAGAAGGATTAAATGGTACTGTTTCTATTGAATCTGAAAAAGGTAAGGGCACAAAAGTAACAATAAGACTTCCTTTGACGTTAGCTATTATTGAAGCGTTGCTAATTACAGTAAATAAACAAGTTTATGCTATACCAATAGCTAATATAGATACTACACAAAAAATTAGTGATGGAGAATTAAAAGAAGTTCAAGATAGAGAAGTGTTCATGTTAAGAGGAGAAGTTATACCTATTGTAAGGTTAAGAGAAATCTTTGAATATGAGAAAAAGAAAAATGATGAACAAGAAAATATTGTTATAATTAAAGTTGGAAATAAAAAGTTTGGAGTTATTGTAGATAAATTGCTTGGACAAGATGACATAGTTATCAAATCATTAGGTTCTTTATTAACAGATGTGAAAGAATTTAGTGGTGGAGCAATTCTTGGGGACGGAAGCATTGCATTGATTTTAGACGTGGCATCATTAATCTAACAGGAGGTATTTTTATGACGGATGTTCTTTCATTTCAAATTCATAATCAGGAATATGCTATAGAAGTAGAAGAAATTGAAAGTGTAGTAGATATTGAAGAAGTAACTCCTGTGCCTAAATCAAGAGAATTTATAAACGGTATTATAAATTTAAGAGGTAGAATAGTTCCTGTTGTTGATTTGACTAAAAAAATCAATATAAAATTACCTGAAGAACATGAATTTGAAAATATTTTAATATTGAAAATTGACGAACAAGAGATTGGAGTTTTTGTTGATGAAGTGAAAAATGTTTTATCTATAGATGAAACAAATTTAGAAAACATTCAATCAAAAAATGATGTTTATACCGGGAAAGTAAAAGGAACTATTAAAGTAAATAACCGTTTAATAATCTATTTAGATATCAGGGCAATATTAAACTTAGAGAAAATAAATTAAGATATATTTTTGGGAGGTGCCTATTTAATGGGTAAAAGTGTTTTAATTACAGATGATGCTGCATTTATGAGAATGATTTTAAAAGATACTCTAACTAAAGCTGGATACGAAGTAGCAGGTGAAGCAGCTAATGGTCAAGAAGCTGTAGAAAAATTCAAAGAATTAAGTCCTGATTTTGTAACTATGGATATAACAATGCCAGTTATGGATGGTATTCAAGCAATAAAAGAAATAAAAGAAATAGACGCAGATGCTAAAATAATAGTTTGTTCTGCTATGGGACAACAAGCAATGGTTATAGAAGCAATTCAAGCAGGAGCAAAAGATTTTATAGTAAAACCATTCCAATCAAATAGAGTTATAGAAGCAATTCAAAAAATGGAGCAAAGTTAATGAATTTAGAACAAGTTAGTAATGAAGCATCCTCCACAGCATTAGGTAGCAGTGGAGGAATTTCTATATTCTTTTGGTTGATCACGATAATATTAGTTCTTGTCTTAATGGGTGTGCTATATTATTTACTTACAAGGCTTATAAAAGGTGGTACAAGAAATACTAGAATAGGACTTGTTAAAAAATATTTTATAGATAGGAATTTTTATATAGGAATATTGAAGATATTTGATGAATATTATATGGTTTTGTTTTCTAATTCATCCAGTGAAGTTATAAAAAAAATAGAATATGATGAGATTCAAGATATTGTTGAAAATAAAAATAACTTTGTAAATACTTTTGCTTCTGTATTGAATAAGGAGAAGAAGAGTAATGAAAAATAGAGTTTTAAAGATTATTTTAATTGGTTTAATTTTATTGATTTCAATTTCTTCATTTCCTCAAACTACTCCAGGGTTACCTGATGTTAGTATAAATATTGAAGGTGAAGCAGCAAATTCTTTAACTCCAGCTTTAGAAATTTTATTAATTATTACAGTTATTTCATTAGCACCTGGTTTTTTAATGATGTTGACTTCATTCACAAGACTTATTGTTGTATTGGGTTTTTTAAGACAAGCATTGGGAACAAGACAAGCACCACCTAATCAAGTTTTGTTAGCATTAGCTTTGTTTTTAACAGTAATGATAATGTTTCCAATATTTACTAATGTTTATGATAATGCTATAGTTCCATACAATGATGGAGAAATTGGATATGAAGAGGCATTAAGTAATTCTTGGGGTGAATTCAAAGGTTTTATGACTAGAGAAATAATTGCTCATAAAAATCAAGACAATGTTTTTATGCTTGCAAATTATTTAGATCAACCCGTAGAAGATATTAATGATACACCATTTCAAATTTTAGTTCCAGCTTTTGCTTTAAGTGAGCTAGAAATAGCATTTAAAATGGGAGTTTTGATTTATATTCCGTTTATATTAGTAGATATGGTTGTAGCAAGTATTTTATTATCTATGGGTATGATGATGATTCCACCGGTTTTAATTTCTTTACCCTTTAAAATTATGTTGTTTGTAATTGTTAATGGTTGGGATTTATTGATAGGTAGTTTAATTAGAAGTTTTAGGGGTGTATAATAATGACTGAAGAACTTTTTATTGAGGCTTTTGTTACAGGGATTAATGTTTTTTTATCCACTATAACCCCTATTTTGTTAATTAGTATAGCTGTTGGGCTTATTATCAGTATATTTCAAGCAGTAACTCAAATACAGGAGCAAACTCTCACATTTGCTCCAAAAATAATAGTAACTTTTTTAGCGATCGCTTTCTTTTTTGGATGGATTATTCAACAAATAGCTGATTATGCTACTATGTTATTTACAGATTATTTAGGAATGATTTAAAATGGAGATATTTTTAGATTATAAATTATGGATATTTTTCTTTATTTTTGCTAGACTTGTTGGTATTACTTTATTAATTCCTTATTTGAGTTCAACTTTTGTACCAACAGTTGTAAAAATATTTATAGGCTTATTTTTATCTTATTTAATTTTACCTTCTGTAAATCAAGTATTTCCTTTAGACGGTAATTTGTTTATGATTTCTTACCATTTACTTGTAAATTTTTTATTTGGTATTACTATTGGAATAATGATACAGTTGATTTTTTATGCTGTCCAATTTGCAGGAGAATTTATGGGAATTCAAATGGGATTTGCTTTAGCAAATGTTTTGGATCCAAATTTAAATGAACAAGTTTCTTTGATTTCACAGTTGTCCTTTATTTTTGCATCTGTTATTTTCTTTTTATTTAAAGGTCACATTTTAATGTATGAATTAATAATATCTTCATTTGAGAAAGTACCAGCTCTTTTTTTATTAGATGGAAATTCATATATTGTATTTGCTCAAAAATTAGGTGATATATTAGTCATAGGATTACAATTTGCAATGCCCATTACAGCTTTTATGATTTTCATTAAAGTAGCTTTGGGAATTATTTCAAGATTAATCCCACAAATGAATGTTTTTATGGTTGGATTACCTTTAAATATATTAGTAGGATTTTTAATTATTATGGTGGTGATTGTCACATGGGAAGAAGAAATTTCTCAGATATTTTTCGATATGTATTATTGGGTAAAAAAATCAATGATTCTTCTTTCTCAATAGATTTACAATTATTCGCAGATCCAGATAAAACAGAAGATCCTACACAAAGACGTATTGAAAAAGCAAGAGAAGAAGGAAATGTAGCCCAGTCAAAAGAATTTAATATGGGGGTTAGTTTTTTAGCTGTTACAGCTTTACTTTACTTTTTTGGTACTGCTATTGCAGATGATATTGTAAAAGTATTTTATGATTATTTTGATTTGAATACAGAAATAATAGATCAGAATTTGATTACATATGGAATGACTTTACATTCGGATTTATGGATGAAAGTTGCATTTTTATTTATAGGAGGAGCTTTAATATCTTTGATGTTAGGTTTAATACAAACCAGATTTTTATTAGCTCCTAAGGCAGTCCAGTTTGATATTTCTAAAATTAATCCCGTTAAAGGGTTTAAAAATCTTTTTAGCTTGAAAAAAGTAGTAGAATTATTAAAAAACCTTGCAAAATTGGGAGTTGTAGTTATTTTATCCTATCAGATTATTGTGGGGAATATAGATACCGTTACAGGATTAGTAGATCAGGATATTGCATCTTCAATATCTTTCACAGTAGCCCTAATTTTAGAAATTATGTTCAAATTAGGATTAGCCCTTTTGTTTATAAGTTTAATTGATTTTTGGTATCAAAAATATGAGTATAAGAAAAATTTAAGAATGACTAAAAAAGAAGTTAAAGATGAACATAAAGATATGGAAGGAAATCCAGAGGTCAAGAAAAAACAAAAAGAGTTTATGCAAAAAATTGTTTTTTCAAGAATGATTCAAGAAGTACCAACTGCAGATGTAGTAGTAACTAATCCAACACATTATTCAGTTGCTATTAGATATGAATCTGAAATGATGGGTGCGCCAAAAGTAGTAGCTAAAGGTATGGATGAAATAGCTTTTAAAATAAGAGAAGTAGCAAAAGAAAATAATGTTCCTATTGTCGAAAAACCTGTATTAGCAAGATCTTTATATAGTGAAGTAGATATTGATGAAGAAATTACCGAAGAATTATATAAACCAGTAGCAGAAGTACTGGCATATGTTTATAATTTAAATAAATCTTGAGGTGTTTACATGAAATTTAGAGGGTTAGATGTTTTTATTGCAATTTTAATTGTTGGTATGGTTTTATTAATGGTATTACCAATACCTCCATTTTTACTTGATTTATTGCAATTATTTAATATTTCATTATCTATAATAATTTTATTATCCTCTCTTTACGTAAAGAGAGCTTTAGATATTTCTTCTTTTCCTTCATTACTTTTAATTACAACTCTTTTGAGACTATCTTTAAACGTATCTTCTACTCGTTTGATTTTGTTAAGAGGAGAAGATTTTGACGGTCAAGTTATAAGAACTTTTGGAGATTTTGTAGTTGGAGGAAATTTTATTGTTGGTATAGTAATATTTTTGATATTAGTTATAATTCAATTTTTAGTTATAACTAAAGGTGCAGAGAGAATATCAGAAGTTACTGCTAGATTTACGCTTGATGCTATGCCAGGTAAACAAATGAGTATTGATGCTGATTTATCTTCTGGATTAGTTTCTGAAGAGGATGCTAAGAACAGAAGAGAAGAAATAAGAAGAGAAGCTGATTTTTATGGTGCTATGGATGGAGCCAGTAAATTCGTTAGAGGTGATGCTATAGCAGGATTAATAATAACGGTTATAAATGTTGTCGGTGGATTATTAATTGGATCTCTTACTCATGGAATGACTATTGCAGAATCAGCACAGCTATATACTCTTTTGACAGTTGGTGACGGATTAGTAGCCCAAATACCTGCTTTGCTTATATCAACTGCTTCTGGTATGGTTGTTTCACGTGCTGCATCTAAAGAAAATTTTGGAAATGATGTTATCGCTGAATTAACTAGCGATAGAAAAGTTATGAATATTACAGGCGGTGTTTTAATAACAATAGGTTTAGTTTCTCCTTTACCTATTTTACCTACTTTAATATTAGGTGGAGGTTTTATAGCTATTGCCTATTTTGAAAATAAATCTATGAAACAGGAACTAGCAATGCAAGGTGCTGGTGGAGCTGTAGATTCTTTTTCATCAACTGATAAAAAAGAATCTTCAGAGGAACAAAGAAGATCTTCTTCACCACCTTTAACTTCTCCAAATGAGGTTTCAGAAGTTATTCAAAATGATACAATAGAAGTTGATATAGGCTATGGATTGATACCTCTTGCAGATCCACAACAAGGTGGAGATTTGTTAGATAGAATTACTATTGTAAGAAAGCAAATCGCTTATGAAATGGGTATTGTTATAGCCCCTGTTAGAATTAGAGATAGTGTATTGTTGAGTTCTAACGAATATATGATTAAACTCAAAGGTGTAGAAATCGGAAGATTTGAACTAATTCCTGATAGATTATTTGCTATAAATTCTGGTATGGCTTCAGGAGAATTATCTGGAATCGAATCAGAAGAACCAGCTTTTGGATTAAAAGCCTATTGGGTAGATGAATCCCAAAAAGAAGAAGCTATTAACACTGGTTATACAGTTGTTGATGCTCCAAGTGTTTTTGCAACTCATTTATCAGAATTGATTAAGAAATATTCTCATGAAATAATAGGAATTAGAGAACTAGAAATTATTATAGAAGGTCTCAGAGTAAAAAATGCAACATTAGTAGATACTTTAATACCTTCCATGTTGAAAATGCATGAAATTAAAAATATTGTTCAATCACTATTATATGAAGATATCTCTATAAGAAATATGCCTGTTATATTTGAAAATCTTATAGAAACTGCAGATAAATATGGATACGATTTAGAAAAGTTAGTAGAAAATGTGAGGATTGGTTTAGGTAGACAGATCTGTGAAGGACTAAAATCTTCTGATAATCAAATCCATGTTGTTGCTTTAGATTCGTCAGTTGAGAAGAAAGTCTTAGATTCAATAACAGACGGTGAAGAAGGAAGATATTTGGCATTAGAACCTGAATATAGTAATGTTATGATAGAAAAAATATCTAAATCTTTAGAAGGTCTTATGATGAAAGGTTATAATCCAATACTTATTTGTTCAAAAAGCATAAGGTTCCCATTGGCCAATTTAGTTTTGAGATTTGTTCAAAACATAAATATTGTTGCCTATGAAGAAATTCCATCTGATCTATCTTTAAATGTGGATGAAGTAATTACCATTTAGGAGGTATTTTATGAAAGTAAAAAAATATATGGTTAAAAATATATCTGAAGCAATGGAACAAATTAGACATGATTTTGGTGATGATGCCTATATTCTAGATACCAAAAAAATAAAAAAAGGTGGATTCTTAGGCATAGGTGGTGAAAAGTTTGTTGAAGTAACTGTATTAAGTGAAGAAGAAAAAAAATCATCATCTTCCAATCAAAACTATAATTCTTCTTCAAATTCAATTTATTCTATGAATGATATGGTGCAAAGAAACAAGAGATTGAATGAAAGAATCGATAGTAATAAACAATCTAATAATAGTCAAAAAAATACATATGAAAATTCAAATAATAGTTATACAGAAGGTAATAAATTTGACGTCAAAGAAAATGATGATATGCAATCCTTGTTAGAGCTTATTAATTCTCAAAGAGAAGTTTCTAAAAATATAGATGAAGAAGCAAAAAACTTTTATGATAGTAAAAATCAAATGCCTAATCAGAAAAAATCTTATGAGGCTGAAGATCAACAAAAACAGAAACCAAAAATGATGCCATTGAATTCAAATACTAATTATGATGAGAAAAAACAACCAGAAAAAACAAGTAGTAATAAAGATAACAATCAAAGTATGGATGAAATTAAAAATTTGATAAATAAATTAAATAATAAAATTAATTCAGGAAATGAAAGCGCCTTAGAATTAAGAGATAATTTAAAAGATTCAGGTTTGAGTAAAAATATTATAGATGAAATATTTTCAGAGTTAGATTCAGAAAATATAACTGAAAACTGGAAAAGTGATGTAAATTTATTGAATAGAATAAAAAATATTTTAATTAAAGATATTAATATAACCAATGAAGAAATACCCGACGGGAAAATAATGCTAGTTGGTCCTACTGGTATAGGCAAAACAACAACATTGGCAAAAATGGCAGCTATAATAAAAAGAAATAATAAAAAGGTTGCTATAGTAACAATCGATACTTATAGAATTGCAGCAGCTGATCAATTAAAAATATATGCTGATATAATGGGTATACCTGCTCATGTTTGTTATACTCCTAAAGACTTAAAGCTCACTATTGAATCTTTAAGAGATATGGATGTAATACTAATCGATACAGCAGGAAGAAGCCATAAAAATGATTTACAGCTAGGCGAGTTGAAGGTATTCATTGATACTGTTACACCTGATAAAAAAATATTAGTTTGCTCTTCTAATGTTAAAACAAAAGATTTAATTGATATATATGAAAAATTTAGTATCTCGAATCCAGATTCTTTAATTTTCACAAAATTAGATGAAACATCATCTACAGGTCAGATAATATCTTTATCAAAATATACGAATTTACCTGTTGAATTTATTACTACAGGGCAAAAAGTACCAGATGATATAGAAAAACCTGATTATGAGAGATTAGCTTCTGAAGTAATCAAGGAGGTTGTACAATGAGTTCTGGTTACCAGGATCAAGCGCAAAGTTTAAGAAATCAATTTAAAAAATCTGATACAAAAATAATATCAATTTCTGGAGGAAAAGGCGGAGTTGGTAAATCTGTTTTTTCAGTAAATTTAGCAGCTGAATTAGCTAAAAGGGGTAAATCAGTTTTGCTGTTTGATTCTGATGCTGGTTTTGCAAATGCTGCAATTCTTTTAGGAAAAAATGTTAAATATAATATGAGTGATTATATTGATGGAAGAGCTACATTGGATCAGTGTATTCAGGAAACAAAGTATGGGGTTAATGTAGTTAGTTCAGGATTTGATTTTAAAGACTGGAAACTATTTCAAAATGGTTTTACTTATTCAATGACAGAGGATTTTTTATCATTAGCAAAAAATCATGATTATTTAATCATTGACATAGGAGCTGGCTATTCAGATAAATTAAATTCTTTCTATCTAGCTTCAGATAAAATATTTTTAGTTACCATTCCTGAACCAACAGCAATTGTAAATGCTTACACATTAATTAAAGCTCTTTCTTTTATAGGGGTTCATTCTGAATTAGATATTATATTAAATATGATTAGAGAAAAAAATGAAATAGAGCCTGTTAAACAAGTTATTAAAAAAACTGTAAATAATTTTTTAGGGAAAGACATAGCAAATTTTTATGATGTTTATTATGATAAAAAAGTGCATGATTCAATTAAGAGCCAAAAACCATTAGTTAATCATGATATTAATAATAAATTTAAAAAATCACTTGAAATTATAGTTGATAATATTTTGAATGTAGAACCAAAAACAGAAAAAAGTTTTACAAGTAGATTAAAAAATATTTTTGGGATGAGTTGATTATATGAAAAATGAAATTATTTATATAATACTAAAATTAGCTTTAAGTAGAGGGAATTCAGTTAATGTTCGAGGAAAACAATTTTCTGATGAATCAAGAATCATTTCTTATAAAGAAAAAAAACTAAAGATTGTTACACCGAGTTTCCAGGTCAATAAAAATGATAATTTATTACTTGATATTGAATATAATGGAACTTTTAAAATGAATGGTATTTGTATAGATAAAAACGAACATGATATTACTTTACAAATAAAAGAAGATTTTCAATATATCACTAAAAGAAAAAATTTTAGGATTCCTTTGTTTTTGTCTTTAAAAGTAAATGAAAAAATAGACGCAGTTTTATTAGATTATAATTCATCTAATTATTTAGCTCTATCTACATTTAAAGGTGAAATTAAATATGGTGATGAGGTTTCAATAAAATCGAAAAATATAGATGATATAATGATAATAGGGAAATGTGAAAATGTTAGAGATGAATTATTCAATATGGAAAGAATAGTGGTTAAGGTAGACTCTAAGAATTCACAAAAAGCTATTGAGATGTTTAACAAATTAATAGAATTCTATATATAAATGGGGGATATTTATGTCAGATTTTATAGAAAAAGTTTCAGCTAAAAAGAATTTATCTATTAATATGCCAATTGAAATAGAAGTTGAAGAAGAATATTATGAAGGTACTTATAAAAGTATTATTCATGAATATAATAGCAAATCAGGTTATGCAAAAATAGGAATCCCTATGTACAAAGGTGCGTTAATAAAGTTACCTAAAGGAATTAAAGTTAAAATTAGAATATACTCAAACACTGCAGTATTTCTTTTTAAAACAATAATTCTTCAATCAGGACAAGAGAATAATATAAGATTTTTAGTTGTCAAAGTTCCTGATGTAATTTATAAAGTGCAAAGAAGAAAATATGTTAGAATTCCTATTTCTGAAGATGGTTATTTTTATATTAAGAGTGAATACGAAGAACTTGATGAACCTCCTAAATATAGATTTATTAGTAAAGATTTCTCAGCAGGAGGACTTTCTTTAGTTACAGATAAAGATTTAGACCAAGGAGAAAAATTATTTATAAATCTACATATAAAAGAAGGTTTGCAAATAGAAAATATGGAAGCAGAAATAATAAGGAAAATAGGAGAAACTGATGTTGGTAGGAACATTTATGGAGTGGAATTCATAAGTCTTGATACTAAAACTGAAAAGAAATTTGTAAAATTTGTTTTTAGATATGAAATTCAATCAATGAAAAATAATAGACTTTGATAGGGGGTTTATAATGTCATTTTATGAAAAATTAAATCAGGTTCATTTAGATGCTTTAAGAGAATTTGGGAATATAGGTGCGGGAAACGCTGCAACATCAATATCTATGATGTTAGATAAGAAAACTGATATAAATGTTCCAGATGTTAAATTAATTTCATTATCTGATTTATGGAAAATTTTTAAAGATCCCGAAGAAATAACTGCAGGTGCTATGATTGGTGTTGGTGGCGAATTAGATGGAGCTATTTTATTTTTAATGGGTACAGAAGATATAAAAAAAGTTCTTGAAATGATGATGCTTCCAAAACCAGAAGATTTGACTAATTTAGATGAAATGAATCGATCTGCAATAGGAGAGCTTGGTAATATAATGTGTAGTTCTTATGTAGTTTCTCTTTCTCAGTTCACAAATTTAAATATTCATTCTTTACCACCAAAGGTTGTAGTGGATATGATAGCTGCAATTGTTTCAGAAGTATCTCTTATAACTACTGATGGAGAAGATTATTTGATTTTAATAGAAACCAATATGAACGTAGAAGATTTTGAGAAAGAAATTTCTGGGTATATAATATATATACCTGATGAAAAATCATTGAATAAAATATTGAAAACTATGGGGCTGGGAATTGATGAAGAATAAAAAGATTATCGGAATTGGAGAATATACAGTTTCCAACAACAATGATCTCATAGTTACTTTAGGTTTAGGTTCATGTGTTGGTGTATGTTTAGTTGATAAAAGAAAAAATATTGGTGCAATGATTCATGTCATGCTTCCAAGTTCTGGAGGCAAAGACACACCAAAACCTGGGAAATATGCTGATACGGGGATAAAAATAGTTCTTGAAGAAATGAAAAATAAAGGAGCTAATTTATCTTCTTTAGAAGCAAAAATTGCAGGTGGAGCTGCTATGTTTGGAAATTCTAGTAAAACAATGGACATAGGAAAAAGAAATGTTGAAACTATTAAAGATATTTTAAAAAATGAAAGAATTAAAATAATTGCAGAAGATACTGGCGGAAATAGAGCAAGAAGTATAGAATTTAATTTAGAAAATTCTGAATTAATGGTAAAAAAAGTTGGTGGTGGAGAAAAAGTAGAAATCAAAGTTATTTAAAAAGGGTGAGTATATGTATAAAATGGATAAAGACCAAATAGTTAGAAATTTTTTGCCCAAAATTAAAGCTATTGCTATTAACCTTTATAATACTCTGCCAAAAAGTGTTGATTTAGATGATTTAATACAAGAAGGGGTTATAGGTTTACTACAATCCTATGAAAGGTATGATCCCACTCATGGGGCAACCTTTTATACGTATGCTTTAACAAGAATAAAAGGATCAATGCTTGATTATTTAAGAAGAATAGATTGGCTACCAAAAGAAATAAGACATTTAATCAAAAAATATGAAGAATTTATTTATCAAAATCAAGAAGAGCAATTAAGTGATGAAGAAATAGCAGAAAAACTAGATGTTTCTTTATCAGATTTACAAAAGATTAAATACTCAATAAATAAATCCCAAATACTTGAATTGGATAATTATCTTTTAAATATTGGAGAAGATTTTATAGAAGCTAAAGAAAAAGATTATGAAAATGATCCTGAAATAGGAGCTTATAAAGAAATCTTGGAAAATGAGTTAAAAGAACAAATACAAACATTGAAAGAAAAAGAACAGTTAGTTTTATCATTGTATTATGAAAAAGAATTGACATTTAAAGAAATTGGTGAAGTTATTGGTGTGAGCGAATCAAGAATATCACAGATTCATTCAGCAATTATTATAAAACTAAAGAAAAAAATGAATCAAGGAGATGATTGATATGTCAGAACTACATAATTATCAAATAGCTGTTCAAAAAAATGTACAGGCATCTCAAAATATTCAAGGTATTGCTAATGCTCAAGATTCCTCGAGAATGATTAGTTTAATAAATAAAGTCAAACAATTTCAAGATAATAAAAAAAAGGTAAATGAGAACAATAAAGCTGAAAAAAATGAAGTAAACCCAGACGGTGAAAATAAGAATCCTTTAATGAAGACTGAATCAAAACAAGAAGAAAAAAAGAATGAAAAAAATTTTAAATTTGATGAATATAGAGGAAATAGTATAGATATTAGGCTATAAGGAAGTGATAATATGATTGGATATTTCATGATTTATAAATCACCTGAAGATAAATTTGCTGGTGGTCTTATGACATTAAATGATAAAGGATTACCAACTAACTTTAAATATACTGAACCGATCAAACCAAGCAAAATTCAAAAAATAATTTATGGTAATAATTTAAAAAGTTTTTTAGCATCTGAAATTATTGGTAAAAAAATTCTTGAAGGTGAAAATGATATAAATTACTTTTTTATAGATGACAATGAAATATTAGATTTTATTGATACTGATAAATTACTTGTTTATGTAAAAGAATCATTTTCTGATAAAGAAACAACATCAAAAGAAAACGAAGCTTTTATAAATATTGCTGATAAAAAATCTTATAAGTTAGTTTTTTCTAAAACTCCAGGAGAAGATCTAATTAGCAAAATAAAAGATAATGCTGAATATTTTAATTTATCTGAACCTTTTATTAGATTGAAAGAGGCTTTAGAATTCATATGCTCTTCAAACGAAAATCAGAAGTAAAAGAAATAGATATTCAATTTTATTTAAAATCAAAAGAAAATAAAATAAAAAAGCTAAAAACAGCGGACATCAAAGACATGAGTCCGCATTTTATATGTGTTAATAAAGAAATATCGGATTTTGAAACAATACTTAATAATGGTTTAGAAGTAGAAAAGGTAGAGAAAAGAAGTTTGTATGATTTATTTGAAACTGAAAAAAAGGAAGCTTTAAATATAACTACATCTATAGTTGATTCAGTTATAAATTTTAACATTCCTACTAAATATAATAAAATATTTGAGTATAATCCAGAAATAAATTATTGTCAGAATTTTCATACTACTACCCATAAAATAGATATAAAACAAACAGTTAAAATTAAAAAATCAAAACCTAAAAAAATTATTGAAAAAATACCATTAAAACAACTTAAAAGAATTATTAGCAAAGAGTATATAAAACAATTGGTAAAAGAATTAGTAATGGAAGAGAAAATTTCTTTAAAAAATATAAAGTTTTATGGATTTTTTAAAGCTGTACCATTTTCAAAAGAAACTAAATACACCTGGAATAAGGGAAACTTGGTATGTAAGATAGAAAAAAATGTAGATTTATATTTGGATGCAATTGCTTTTATAGATGTAGAAAAAGAAGAAAAACACTTGAAATTTGTACGGAGGTAAATGGATGAATAATGATTTAATTAAATACATAAAAGAAAATCCATCTGATAATACTAGAATTTTTATCTTTCCAGAATACACAAATATTGAAATTGAAGATAAAAATATCAAAGTGTTTCCAGATTATGATATTTTTCCTTTTGAAGATATGGATATATCATCGAAAATTAAAAAGCAAAGATTAAATATAATGAACAGTCTTGTTAAAGGTGAAAATATTGATATTATAACCTCTTTACATGCTTTAACTAGATTTACTATACCTCCAAAATCATTTTATTATAAAACATATAAAAATGGTGATTCTTTTTTTGATAATTTTTATGAAATAGGATACAAAAAAAATTTTGAAATCTCTGAAACATCTGAATATTCTAAAAGAGGATTCATAAGGGATTTATTCGTTCCTATATATGAAAATCCAATAAGAGTTGAATTATTTGATGATGAAATTGATAGAATTAGTTTTTTTGATCCATTTACCCAAAAATCTGTTGATAATATTAATGAGTTTTCATTAATTCCAGGCAGTGAAATTTATTATGACAAAGAGAACATAGAAATAATGAATGGTAGATTAAAAACTGAAATGAAAAAATTTAAAGAAATTGATGAACTGAATATAGATATGTTGAATTATTTTCCATCTCTTTTTCATAAAGATAAATTAACGCTTTTATCTTATCTATCAAAAAATACTGAGTTTGTTTTAATAGACAAAGATAAAATAATAAAAACTTTTACAGAAAAAGAAAGAGAAAATATAGAAATGTCAGATTCAAAAATTAAAAAAGCTATATATAAAAAATATTCTGGATTAAATTTACAAATATTAGAAACATTAAAATATAGAGAAATGAATTTTAACGTTAAAAAGAAAACCTATGAAAAAAGAGAGAAAAAAGAGCAGCCTTTAGAATATATGCCGCTTTTAGATTGGGAAGATTTGAAAGATGATGATTTAATTGTACATGATGATTATGGAATTGGTATTTTTAAAGGTGTAAGAATCAAAAAAACACCTTTAGGTACAAGAGAATATATCACAATAGAGTATTCAAACAAATCTAAAATATTTGTTCCTGTTGAAAGATTAGATAAAGTTTCGAAATATTTAGGGGATAAGTCTAAGGTAAGAATATCTTCCATAAATGGTACAAAATGGAAAAAGACAAAAAAAGAAGTTCAGAAAAAAATTCATGAAAAAGTTAAAAAACTACTTGAGATATATGCAATGAGAGAGAATAAAAAAGGTAAAATAATTAAAGGTGATGAGGAATTAGAAAAAAAGCTACAAGAAACATTTCCTTACGTTGAAACTTCTGATCAAATAAAAAGTATTGAAGAAGTAAATGATGATTTAATATCAAACAAACCAATGGATAGACTATTAGTTGGTGATGCAGGTTTTGGTAAGACAGAAGTTGCGTTAAGGGCTGCATTTAAATCAATTATAGATAATTATCAAGTTTTATTTTTAGCCCCAACAACTATTCTTTCTCAACAACATTACGAAACTTTTGAGGAAAGATTAGAAGGTTTTGGAATTAATATTGGATTATTAAATAGGCATACAACACCAAAAGATAGAAATGAAATAATAAAAAAAGCATCAAATGGAGAAATTGATATTTTAGTTGGTACTCATTCATTATTATCTGAAAAAATAAAAATAAAAAAGCTTGGCTTGGTTATAGTTGATGAAGAACAAAGATTCGGGGTTTTACAAAAAGAAAGATTAAAAGAATTAGAGTTAGGAGTTAATTTTCTCATGATGAGTGCAACTCCTATTCCAAGGACTTTGTATATGTCAATAAGTGGGTTAAGAGAAATATCTACTATTTCAACTCCACCATTTGGTAGGATGCCTATTCAAACTTATATTGGTAATTATTCTGATAGAATTGTGAGAATAGCGTCATTAAGGGAAAAATCTAGAGGTGGGCAGATATTATATGTCCATAATAGAGTTAATGGACTAAAGAAAATATATGATAATCTAAAAAAATTGATTCCGGAAATCAATATAGAATATTTACATGGGAGAACAAATAAATTAGAATTTAATAACAAAATTATAAGATTTTATAATGGTGAAATAGATATGCTTGTTACAACTTCGATTATTGAAAATGGAGTAGATATACCAAATGTCAATACAATAATTATAGATGATTCTCAAAGGTATGGAATTTCTCAATTATATCAACTAAAAGGAAGAGTAGGACGTTCTAAAAGAAGAGCTTTTGCTTATTTTTTGTATAAAAATGAGCTTACAAATGACAGTAAAAAAAGATTAGATGCTATGAAGAAATTTAATGAACCAGGCTCAGGTTTAAAATTGGCTCTAAGAGATTTAGAGATAAGAGGCTATGGAGATGTGTTAGGAGTGGACCAAAAAGGTCATATAAACTCCATAGGGCTACATCTATATAAAGATATTTTAGAAGATACAGTTAATAAAATGACAGGTCAAGAAACTATTGAGAAAAAGAAAAAAATCTATACTGAAATAAAAGGTATTAAAGGATCATTACTGATACCAGAAGATTATATTGGGAATTCAATAGAACGAATGAGGATTTACAGAAGAATATCTGTATTAACAAATATTGAAGAACTAGAAGAATTGTGTAATGAAGTTAAAGATAGATTTGGTAGGATTCCAAATGAATTAATAAATCTTTTTGATTACGCACAAATTAGAATTAAAGCATCATATAAAGGAATTAAAGAAATTGAAATTGGTGAAAATTATGTTAAACTTATATTTGATGAAGAAGTTGTTCCTAAAAAAGATGATTTTATGAATAAAGTTAAGAGAATTAATTATGATCCTAAAAATAATGAAATGATTATATATGGAATTAAAGATTTTAAAGAATACTCCAAAAGAGTTTTAGAAATAGGAGATGTGGTTGATGTTTAAAGACACAATAGTTGCGTTAAGTTCTACATATGGGATTTCTGCTTTAGCTGTTATAAGAGTTAGTGGGAATAATGTTTTTAAAATTATAAAAAAACACTTAAGGCAAAATTTTGAACCTAAGAAAATGTATTATGATTGGTTTAAAAAAGATTCAAAAAAAATAGATGAAATAACATGGGTTTATCATAAAAGCCCTAATTCTTACACAGGTGAAGAAATGCTTGAGATATTTTGTCATGGTGGTCCCAAAATAATAGATGAACTTATAAAAATTTTAAAAGAAAATTCAAGAGAAGCAATAGAGGGCGAGTTTTCTAAAAGAGCAGTTTTAAATAATAAAATGGATTTGATTAAAGCTGAATCAATTAATGATATGATACATTCAGAAACTGAAATATCTTTAGAAGCATCAAGAAATCAAATAACTCTTGGGTTAAGTCAAGAACTCAATAAAATTGAAAAAGAGCTTTTAGATCTTTCTACAAGTATTGAAGTAGAACTTGATTATCCAGATGATGTTGCTTTTGAAAGTGATGATAAAGAAGTCTTAGAAAAAATAAAAAAAATAATATTAAATTCAAAAGATATTTTAAAAAATGCTGATAATGGGATAATGGCTGTTCATGGAATAAAAACAGCTATAATAGGGAAACCAAATTCAGGGAAAAGCACTCTATTAAACGCACTTCTCAGAAAAGATAGAGCAATAGTAACCGATATACCAGGTACTACAAGAGATACAATAGAGGAAAGCTTGAATATTAGAGGTATTTATTTAAGAATAATAGATACTGCTGGGATTAGAGAATCTGAAGATAAAATTGAAAAAATTGGTATAAAAAAATCTTTTGAATCTATAGATAATTCTGATCTTGTTGTATTTACTATTGATGGAACTAATATTGATCAAGAAGATAAACAAATTTATCAAAAAATAATGAATGAATTTGATAAGAAAGAAATTATAATTGCAATAAATAAGAGTGATGATCTTAATTTCAAAAATCCTTCATTTATTGATTCTGATGATTTTGTTGTTATATCTGCAAAAAATAATGATATAAGGAAACTGGAAGATGAAATTTATAATAGATATATTAAAAAATTATCTTATAAAAAACCTTCATTAACTAATAAAAGACAAAAAAATTGTTTAGAAGAAAGTATAAGTTTTCTTAAAAAAGCAGAAGAAAATATTAAAAATGGAATACCTTTAGATTTTATAATGTATGACGTTAGAAAATCATTGGAAAAATTATACGAGTTAAATGGAAAAAACTATAATGAAGAAATGTTGGAAAATCTTTTTTCTAATTTTTGTGTAGGAAAATAAATAAATTTGGAGAGTGGTTTAAATGTATCTTTTTTTGTCAATAATTTTCGGAACAATTCCTTTATTACAATTTTTAGTTCAAGGATACCTTTTCTTTGGTATGTCTTTGTTACTTCTAATTATCTCTTATTTTGTTATAAGAAGAAAAGGATCTATTAATTTTATGGTTGAATCTACTGTTTTATTGGGAACTCAAGTTATTCTAGTAGCATTTGATATATCTAATATATTTTTGTTTATATATATAGCATTGGCTTCCTCACTTTTATATTTAGCTTCTATGGAAGATAGAAAAATTGATGAATTGAAATCTTTTATAAAAGAAAATGGATTTGATCCAGATAATTATGATTTTATATTTTGTTTTTTTGGTTTAGGACAAGTTAAAAATCTAGAAGAATTGAAAAATATGAAAAGCTCAGTATTAGGTTATGGTAAAGATGGAATAGCTTTTAGTGTAAAAATGGAAACTGGAGATATTAATAGATTTATAAAATATGAAGAGTTAGATGATTATGGTATGTTTAGGCTTGAAAAAGAGCAAGATCCTCATTATCAAAAAATGTGGGAATTATTTTGGCCAAGTAGTAGACTAAGAACACTTCATAAGCCACAATTAGAAACATTTGGGTTATTCTTTGTTGTTAAAGATGAAATATTTACATTCTATGAAGAACCTGGATTATTATACAAGGTTTCTAATTACCTTGATGATACAGTATGATTGATGAAAAAAAACATTATGAGAAATTAAAATTAGCTATAAAAGAAGAAAGAAAAGCAGAAATAGAGGCTACTATAAATGAGATAAAAAAATATTCTGGTAAAAAAAGAGAAGAAAAAGGTAGAGCCATATTAAATCTTGATGGGAAAGTTTCTGGATATGAAGTAGGAGGATTTACTTTAATAAAATATGGACGTAAAAAATATATTGATACTAATATATCAATTGGTGA
>CAZRTN010000003.1:27386-30461 GCA_964603015.1 uncultured Thermotogaceae bacterium
ACATATCAAAAAGAAGCTGTTATTAAATCTATAAAAGAAAAAGAATTATTTCTATTATATGGTCCTCCAGGAACTGGAAAAACAAGAACTCTAAGCGAAATAATACTTCAAGAAGCAAAATCAAAAAACAAAGTTTTAGCTTCTGCTGAATCCAATGTTGCTACAGATAATTTGATTGAATATTTAACAAATATTTCTCAAGATTATAAAATAATAAGAATTGGTCATCCCGCTAGAGTAAGTGAAAAGACTAAAAATCTTTTGATTTATAATGCAGTCAAAGAAAAACAAAGTTATATAAATGCTCAAAAAATGAGAGAAGAAATGAACGAAATTATTGAAACAAGGAATAAATATAAAAAACCTAATCCTGGTTTAAGAAGAGGTATGTCTGATGACCAGATTAAAAAACATGCAAGAAATAAGAAATCATTCAGAGGGGTATCAGCAAAGAAATTAAAATCTATGTCTAAATGGATTAGATATAATGAAATGATTGACGAGCTTTATATGAGCATCAAAGATTTAGAAGAATTTGCTTTAGATTCTGTTATAGAAGAAGCAGATATTATAGTTACAACAAATGCAACAGCAGGTTCAGATTTTTTAAACGGTAAAACCTTTGATGTTTCAATAATTGATGAAGGATCACAATCAATGGAGCCTTCAAGTTTGATTAGCTGTACAAAATCTGAAAAGTTAATCATGTCAGGGGATCACAATCAATTACCGCCAACAATATTATCTGCAAAATCAAAAGAAGTTCTTTCGAAGACTTTATTTCAAAGGTTGATTAATGAACATCCTAAAAATTCTTACATGCTTAGAATACAATATAGAATGAATAAAGAAATTATGTATTTCTCAAATAAATATTTTTATGATGGGAAACTAATAGCTGATGAATCAGTAGAAAATCATGATCTTAGTGATTTAACAACTTCAAATATTCCGGATGATTATATTTTAAATCCTGATAATATAGTTCTTTTTTTAAATACTAGTTTTTCAAAAAGAAAAAATGAAGAACAAAAATCTGGTTCAAAATCTAGAATGAATTATTATGAAGCTGAAGTAATACATAAAATTCTGGAAAAATTAGAAGATGTAAATATTAATTTAGAAAGTGTTGGGATAATTAGCCCTTATTTTGATCAAATTGAATTAATTCAAGATACGATCAAGGATGAATTTAAAGCTTCACCTGAGATAAGTACTGTTGATGGTTTCCAGGGAAGAGAAAAAGAAATAATTATTATTTCTAATGTTAGAAGTAATGAAGATTCTGAAATAGGCTTTTTAAAAGATTATAGAAGACTAAATGTCTCAATAACAAGAGCTAAAAGAAAGCTTATTATAATTGGAGACTCTGAAACTTTATCAAAGAATGAAAATTTTAATAATTTAATTGAATATCTAAAAGAAAAAGAATTATTTTATGATATAACGTGGGGGTAAAATAGTGAAAATATTTAAATTATCTATTTTTGAAATAAAAAAAATATTTAGAAATCCTGGCATGTTAATTCTGATTATAATATTACCAATTGTTATTGCATATTTGGGTGCTTCTTTTTACCCAGAAAATATAATTGGTGATTACAAAATTGGTGTATACAACCAAGATGATTCATTTTTAGGAAAATTTGGTTTTATTTTTTTAAAACAATTTTTAAAATGGGATAATGCTGTAGAAATTAAATCAGAAGAACAATTAAACGAGTTTGTTTCAGAAAAAGATTATGATTCTATTCTGATAATACCAGAAGGGTTTATGCAGGCATTAAGGAATTACGAGGAAAATGAATTATATATTATTCCCAATCCTGATAAATTACAAGATTCTTTTTCGATATATTCTATTGTAGATGCTTTATTTAGAGAATTAAGCGGTATACCAGAATTATCTAGTGGTTCAACAGTTAATTTTTTATTGCAAGGAGGAATTTCTGTTGACGAGAATAGAAAAAAACCTGATATAAAACTATTGATACCCCAAGTTGGTTCAAATGAATTAAAGTTATCAGAAAATGATAATCTGGGTTTTAAAGATATTTTTTCACCAGTAGTAACAGTTATAATGATTTTATTATTTTCAATGATAGGAATAGGAAACAGTATCTCTCAAACAAAAGAAAATGGTCTTTTCGATATATATAGAGCAAATGGATTAAAAATTTATGAATTTATAGGTTTTAAATTTATTGCATTCTTTTTTGTTGGACTTATCGCCAGTTTATATTCATGGTATGTATACAGACTTTTTGGAGTTAGCTCAGTAACGCAAGAAATAAATATCTTTATTATAGTAGCTATAAACGTATTTACTTATACATCATTAGGTATTTTAGTTTCTTCAATAACAAATAATTCTAAAGCAACTTCATTCTTTTTAACTGCATTAACTGGAGGATTAGTTCTTTTTGGCGATGTTTTGATTCCAGTTCCTAAAGATTCTTTGGTTTATAGTATTTCAAACTTATTACCTATTAAATATTCTATAGAATCTTGGAGAAAGCTATCTATTTTAGGGTATTCTATTAATAATATTTCGAATGAAATAATTATGCTTTTTATTTTTGGCATCTCTTTTTTGGCTTTCTCATATATATTAATGTTTATAAAAAACAAAAGGTAGTGATTATTTATGATTGCTTTTATAACAGATTGGGGTACAGATAGTTATTATGTTTCTTCAGTAAAATCGGTTATAAAACAAATAAATAGTAAAGAAGAGATTATTGATATATCTCATAATATGAGTAAATTTAATATTTTATCCTATAATCATATTATCTATAGGGTTTCAAAAGAATTTAAAGAAGGAACCATTGTATTAGCTGTGATTGATCCAACAGTTGGAAGTGAAAGAAAAGCCATTCTTTTAGAAACAAAAAATCCAAAGTATTATTTCATTGCTCCTGATAATGGTATATTGAGTATGGTTTCTGAAAATTATGGAATTGAAAATATTATTGAACTCAACAATAAAAAATATCATTGGGGTAATAGTTATACTTTTCATGGAAGAGATATTTTTGGGTCATGTGCTGGATATCTTTCAAAAAATATAAA
>CAZRTN010000003.1:30561-42240 GCA_964603015.1 uncultured Thermotogaceae bacterium
TTCATGGAAGAGATATTTTTGGGTCATGTGCTGGATATCTTTCAAAAAATATAAAAATAAAATATTTAGGTGATTCTATATCGAAAATAGTAGAAATTGATGAGAAAAAGGCTCGTTTAAAAGACGATATACTTTATGCAAAAATAGTTTATAAAGATAGTTTTGGAAATTTAGAAACAGATATTTTTAAAGATTTTCATTCTTTTTTTGATAAAAAAAAGAATTATGAATTGTTTGTAATGGATAAAAAATATAAAATTATTTTTAGGGATTTTTATAATGAAGACGATAATCAAAAACTTTTAATGCATTTTGATAGTTCAAATTTTTTAGAAATTTCTATTAATAAAAAATCAGCTTCAGAATTTTTAAAAATAAATAATTATCCAACTTTTATAAAAATAAAGAAGGTTTTTTAAATGCCCTATAAATCTGTATTTAAAAATCAGGAAACTAAAATAAATATAAAAAGATCTGAATTTATAGGAAATTGTGCTAAAGTAAATAATGAAGAGGAAGCAAAAATATTTATAAAAAAAATAAACGACAAATATAAAAATGCAAGCCATAATTGTTGGGCATATAATGTAAGAGAAAAAAGATTAATTAATAATTATTCAGATAATGGCGAACCATCAGGTAGTGCTGGTAAGCCAATATTTGGTGAAATACAAAAAAATAATTTAGAGAATATTGTTATCGTTGTTACTAGATTTTTTGGAGGAATAAAATTAGGGGTGAGAGGTTTAATAGATGCTTATTCACAGACTGCAGCTGTAGTATTAAAAAATTCAAAAGTTGTAGAGTATAGAAACTCTCATGTTTATAAAATTCAAACTGATTATTCTACATATTCTGAGATTGAAAAAATATTAAAAAGAGAAATAGGTTGGAAAATTGAAAATATAGAATTTACTGATTTAGTTGATTTTGAAATTTCTATAGATGAAGAAAAAATAGATAATTTAAAAGGAATTTTAGAAAATAAAGTTTCTTTTATGGAATTTCAAAAAACAGAAGAAAAGCCTTATAAAGTGAGGGATTGAAATGAAACAAAGTTTGTACAGAGTTTATAGGCCAAAAACTTTTGATGAGATATTTGGTCAAACACACATAAAACAATATTTTAAAAACGCTGTAATTAATGATAATATATCACATGCTTATATCTTTTCAGGGCCTAGAGGTACTGGGAAAACCACTACAGCCAGGATATTAGCAAAGATAGTTAATTGTGAATCTCCTGAAGGTGCTAATCCTTGTAATAAATGTTCTAGTTGTGTAGAAATAAATGAGAACAATTTTATGGATGTAATTGAATTAGATGCTGCATCAAATAGAGGAATCGATGAGATTAGACAAATTAGAGATTCTGCTAATTATAGACCAGTAAAAGGTAAGTACAAAGTATATATAATTGATGAAATTCATATGCTCACTAAAGAAGCTTTTAATGCTCTTTTAAAAACTTTAGAAGAGCCTCCAGAACATGTTATTTTTGTATTAGCTACTACTAATCTCGAAAAAATACCAGATACAATAATTTCAAGATCACAATTATTAAATTTCAAGAATTTATCAGAAATAGATATAACAGATAATTTGAAAATGATATCTGAAAATGAAAAAATTCAAATAGAGGAGTCAGCACTTAATTTGATTTCCAGAAAAGCTAAAGGTGGTATGAGAGATGCTATATCTTTATTAGAACAAGTAATTAAATTTTCTGATGAGAATATTACTAAAGAAGATATAGTAAAAATATTGGGTGTTTATGATGATGAATTTATAATGAACTTTATCAATTCAATTCATAATTCAGATGTAGATTCTATTTTGAATATATCTAACGAAATCTTTGATTTGGGAAAGGATCCGGAATTATTGATAGAAGAAAGTATGGAAAAATTAATTTTTTTGATTAAAAAAGAAAAAAATAATAAATTTTTTAGAATACTCGAAGAATTACAGAGCATTCATAAAGAAATGAAGTATAGTGAGAACAAAAGATTGTTATTTGAAACATTAGTTACTACTTTTGCTTATAAATTGAGTTTTCAAAAAGATATTAAACCTATAAAAAATGAAAATAAAATTGAATCAATAGAAAAAGATAGCGCAGAGGTAAAAAAAGAAGATAAAAATGTATCACAAATTTTTGAATATTTTTACAAAAATCAGAAAAAGATAAATATGGCTTTAATATATGCTTTGAAATTATCGAAGTACATATTAGAAAATAATACATTTATAATAAAAATCAAAAAAGAACAAACTCTAGAATACTCATTAATTATGAAGTATAAAAACGATTTAAAGGTAGCGTTGAACAACATATTTAATGATGACACACATTTAAGAATTAATTATGAAGGCTCCAATCAAAAAGAAAACGATAAAAAAGAAAGCACATCAAAGCAATTATTTTAGAGGTAAAATATGGTTTATATCTTTGTTTCATCACAATTTGAAAAAAATTTATTAAATTTAAAATTAAAAAAGTTTAATGATAAATATCATGATATATACATAAATGATAAAATAATAACTATAATTACTGGAATGGGAGCTTACAATGTAAGCTCCTTAATTTCATATATTTCTGGTATTTTTTCTATAAAAAAAAATGATACTGTTCTAAATTTTGGAATTTCTGGCTCATATAAAAAAAATGAATTGAATAATATTTATAGAGTTAATAAAGTTTATGATTCAATGATCAAAAAAGAAAATATATTAGATATGACTTACAATTTAAATTTATCTGAGAAAACATTGATCACAGTTCATAGACCATTGAAAAACAAAGAAATGAAGGAAAGTTATATATATGATATGGAAGGTTCTGCTTTTTATCAAATATCTAGAAAATATTTTGAAAGACAAAATATTTTTATTATAAAAGCTATTAGTGATTATGGCTTTGAAAATTTTAGTAAAGAAAATATAAATTTAGATACTAAATCAATAAAAAATATTCTTGAAAAGTTATATAATATAAGTGATAATCAAAAAAATATGTACAAAGAAGAGAAAATTATTCTAATAAAAGAAAAAATATACAATTCAATTTTTACCAAGTATCAAAAGGATAGACTAATCAAAATAGTTTATAAATTAATTTTATCAAATGATTTTGAAGAAAAAATTTTAGAAGATTTATTATCCAGAGATTTTAATAATAAAAAAGAAAGGAATTATTATTTTGAAAAATTCATCCATGAACTTACATAATAGCTTCTTTTCTCATATATATATCGAAAAAAAAGTGTTGAATAATTCTATAACAAAAAGTATTATTAAAAAATTCAAAAAATCAAAGATTATAATAATTGAAGATTATAAAAATATATTTTCAGGATTTGATCAAAATTTTACAATACAAAAGAATTCACAAAAATTGATATTAGCTGAAAAAAAAGAGAATTTTATTTATAAAGGTAGTAAAATGTGTCATGATTTTGATAATTCTGCATTTTATTATACGAATAACATTATAAATTGTCTTTATGATTGTAAATATTGTTATTTGGGAGGGATGTATCCTTCTTCAAATATAGTGATTTTTGTAAATTTAGAGGATTATTTTACAGAATTAGATGAGTTATCAAACAATCATGAAAGTATTTATTTAAGTTTAGGATATGATACAGATTATCCGCTTTTTGAATTTATATATCCCTTTATTAAAAAGTGGATAAATAGAATATTAGATTTAAAAAATATAAATGTTGAAATTAGAACAAAATCTAATATTTTGCATAAAATACTTCCACAAAAAATTTCTGAAAATATAATACCAGCCTGGACAATTAATCCACAAAATATCATTTCAAAATATGAATTAAAAACACCGAATTTGGAAGAACGTTTTAAATCAATAAAAAAAGCACAAAATTATGGATGGAAAGTTAGGCTTTCAATTGATCCAATTATATTAGAAGAAGATTTCGAAAGCTCTTATTCTTTGCTGATTGAAAAAATATTTAATAATTTAAATCCGAATTTAATAAGAGATATAAGTATTGGTTTATTTAGAATATCAAATGTATATTTAAAAAATATGAAAAAACATTCCAATTCACCTATAGCTTTCGATGATTATAAAATAAATTATGGAATAGCATCTTATGATTTAAATGAGAAAGAAAAGGCTATAAACTTTGTAATTGATGAATTCAAAAAATATTATAAGAAAGAAAAAATATTTATTATTTAAGCGAGGTGGGGGACATGAAAAAAATTATTTTAACAAATATTTTAGTTGTTTTAATAAGTCTTGGTTTTTCATATGTTTACCTTCAAGGTCAAAACGTATTAAACTCTGGTGATCCTATTTATATTAAAGGTTATAATGAAAAACAAGTATTTATGAAAATATATAAAGTAGAAAATGACATCAAAGTAATTATGAATAGAGGAATAGAAAAAGAAGAAAAAAGAATATATATGACAAAAATATTGAATGCAAATACTTCAGGAAATATTGATGAAAAAATATTGATTAAAGATATGGGATTATATTTCATAGAGTTTATAAAAAATAATAAAATTATTTCTTCAGATTCATTTTTCATATCAAATTTAAATTTTATCTCTTCTTATGATGGAAACAATCTTTTTTTAGATATTAAAGATAAAGATGGTAATTCAATCAGTTCAGATATTTATGTAGTAAATAGCAATGATGAAACAACTATTTTTAATAATAAAAGTATTTTAAATTATAAAGTATCTGATTTAAAAGAAGTTTATATAAAAAGCGAAAAAGGTATAGCTTTCAAAAATTACTATTTTTATAAGAACAGTTATCCAAGTTCTCCAATTGAATTTTTAAAAGATAAACCCATTTATAAAAATAATCAAGAAATTAAATTTAATATTTATTCTTTCATTAAAGAAGAAAATTATTATATATTAAATCCTAATACTAAGATGAATTATATAATTAAAGATCCCGCAGGGAATAAATTGGTTGAAAAAGAAATTACAACGAATGAATTGGGGATTTATAGTGATAGCTATTATCTATCAGAAAATGTACCCTATGGTTATTACAGTGTATCAATAAAATCTGATACAAATACTAAAAATACAGGTTTTATAGTAGAAAACTATGAAAAACCAACTTATGAAATTGATATTAAAAGTGAAGATATTTATTACGATGATGATAAGGCAGTTTTTGATATATCTTTGAATTATTTTGATGGAAATCCTGTTTCAGAAGCTGAGATTAAACATTATGTTTATTATGGAAGATACCCTATGTCAAGAGATAAATTAGTTTATGAAGGACAATCATTTACTAATGATAAAGGAGAGCTAAAAATTCCTGTGAAAGTAGACATAGAAGAAGATGGATTTTATAATTTAGAAATAATTTCTATTGACCCTTCACAAAAACAAATGGAAAAAAATAAATATGTAAAAGTTATAAAGGGAAAATATAAAATTGAGATATTAAACGCTGAAGATTATTATTTAGATCTAAAAGAAAAATATAAAATATCATTACTAGATAGAGAAAATAACGGAATTTCTGGGGAAGTAGATTTAGAAATTATAAAAGAAGTATACGAAAATGAAAAATATGAAAATAAAGTATTCTACAGTGAGAAAATAAGTGTTAATAATGGAGAAGGGAAATTTCAAATCAGTGATCTAAAACAAGGATTTTATATAGCAAAATTGAAATATAAAAATTCCATAAAAACTTATTATTTAAATGTTAATGAAAAAAATGGGGCTTTTGTAGATTTTGAAATAGAAATAATTGATAGAGTAGATAATAATTTATCTGTTAAAATCAATAAACCTCAAAATGCTTCTGGATATTTATATTTAACGGGACTTAATATTTATCAAAAGATTTCATTTGAGAAAAATAAAAATATTTATAATATAAAAATACCAGAAAAAATATTAGAAAATAATATATTTGTAGAAGCAATTGCTTTATATAAAGGGAAAATTTTAGAAGATAATATTTCATTAGATATAAAAAAAGAAAAATTAAAATATGAGTTTGAAATAATGAAAGATAAAGAAAATTATAAACCAGGAGAAGATGTAAAACTAACAATTAAAACCAATAATAAAGGTATATTCAACATTTCAATCGTTGATGAAGCTCTGTATGAAGTTCATGAAGACAATTACGATATGATTAACTCTCTTTATCCTCAATTATATTCTTCTAATCTTGAATTGTCAGGTAGAACAAATTATTTTTATTTGAGAAATTTATCCGACTTAAATGAAGAAGATGCACATAGATTCGCCTCATATAAAGGATCGGGTACTAATGAAAACATCAGAGAATATTTCCCTGAGAACGCTTTATGGATTCCTTTTATTGAAATAGATCAAGAAAAAGATATTGTTTTTAATAATCCTGATACATTAACTAGATGGAGAGTCAATGTTTTGGGAATTAGTGAAGAAAAAATTGATAAGAAAGAAATTAAATACGAAAGTAAAAAAGATTTCTATATAACTCCTTATTTACCAGAATATTATACAATTAATGATAAAATTAAATTAAGTTTGAGGGTAGTAAACAACACCCAATCTGATAAAAAAATAAAATATAGTATTATATCTGAGAATAATCTTTTCAGTATAAATAACTCTGAAGATGAATTAAAAGTAGCTTCAGGTTCATCTAAAAATATTTATTTTGATTTTTATGCAAAGTCAATTGGTAAAGACAATATAATATTTGATTTTGAATATGATAAAGTGAAATTACCTGTTGAAATTATTTCTGATTCAATAGAGAAAGAGTTTATAAAACTTGAAAATTCAGATGAAAAAGATATTATTCTTTATGCAGATCAAAAATATAGACAATTTTCCATTGAAAACATTATTACTGATAACATTAAATTTTTAGAAAATTATGAGTTTAGATGCTCTGAACAAACTGTATCGACTATTATTCCACTCATCTTGGCATCTAATTCTGGCTATGAAATTGATGATTTAAATAAACGAGTTATATCTTCTCTACAAATATTGTACAAATACCAACAAAATGATGGTGGCTGGGGTTGGTGGATGAATTCAGAGAAATCTGATTTATTAATGTCAACTTATGTTTTAGAAGCTTTGTATATAATACAAAAAAATGGTTATCAAGTTAGCCAAAATGTTATTGATAAAGGATTAAATTATTTAAAGTCACATATTATCGATGGTTATATCAATTATGTATTGTCTTTATATAATGAAACAATAAATATACCTTTAAGTGAAGCATCAAAATATGATTTATTATTTATGTCATTTTATAATAAAGATGCTTTTGATATTTTAATGGATGAGATTGAGATTACCCAAGATATGATATCTTATGACATAAACAACTCATATACAACTGAATTGGAATTAAACTCATATTTATTAAAATCAATGGTTGAAAATAGTTATGATAAAGAAGCAATTTTAAAGTTAATGAATAACATAATAAATTTGCGTAGTAGTAAAAATTGGTTTTCAACAAAAGATACTGCTATTGCTTTAAGAGCTATTTTAAAAGCTAAAGAATATTTAACTCTACCGACTGAAAATAATGAATTTGACTTAGTAGAAGAAAAAACAATAATTAAAGATAAAGGCATTATTGAAGTTTTATACAAAGAAAAGATGAAAGAGAAAAGTGGAAATGTTGGTATAGAAAAAGAATATTTTAAAAAATTTACCACTAAAATAAAAAAAGAAAATGATTTTTATTTAATAGATTATTTTTTAAATACCAAAAAAACTATTAATATACAAAACATTGAATTTTTGAAAAATGATGATATTTTAATAAAGCCTAATTTTTCATATATATATTTAAAAAATGAAAATTTAGATATAAATGATAATATTAAATATGATAATGAAGATTCAATTTTATATTTATATGATAAAGAAATTGAAGACCCAAAAGAAATATTAATTCATGAAAAAGAGATTTATATTATTGATGATAGCAATAATTTATATAAATTTGAAGACGGTATTCTGTTTAAAACAGAAGATGATATTATTGCAATGAATATTTATAAAGAAAAATTTATGTTTATTTCAGAAAAAGATGGAAAAAAATATTTACATTACAATGGAGAACGATATTCTATAAATGAAGATATATTTAGTTTGGATACTTTAGATGATAAGATTTACATGTTTGGAGATTATACCTATATATTTGATTTAAAAAATAATTCTATATCTAAAAAATATCCATTTGTTTCAAAAAAAATATTAAATGATCAAAATGATAAAATCACATATTTTGGAGGTTTAAAATTCTATGCGAATAGAGAATGGACTGACATTCAAGGTGTTTATCTTTTAAAATTAATGAATGAATCCATAATTGTTAAAAAAGGAGATATATTAAAAACTAAAATAAATATTGATTCCAATGTAAAAGAATTTCTAACCGTAGAGAGTTATATTCCCTCAAATTCACAATTATTAGAAGATTACCAAGAAAGAAAAGTAACATCATCAGGAAAATATTATAATTATTGGTATTCTGAATGGAATCATAATTATACTGCATATGAATATAGGAAAAATAAAATAACATTTTTTAGCGATTTATATTCAAACGGAGATTTTGAATACTATTTTAAAATATTATCAGAAGGAGAATTTTCTTTGAAACCTGATTTTGCTTATAATATGTATTTGCCAAATTCTTTTGGATTAAATCAAAAAATTATAATGAAGATAGAATAATGAAAAAATATTTTTTATTAATTTTTCTTGGGGTATCTTTGCTTGTTTATTCTTATAAAATATATGATTCAAGGATATTTTATAATTCAGATGATGTATTTTACAAAACAATTTCAAGATTAGATTATGAAATAATAGATATTCAAATTTTTGAAGCAGATACCTTAATGGAATTTACAAATATAACAAAACTCCCATATAGTTATGTCAATGGTGCTATGATTCAAAAAAATGGAAGTGTTTTAATTATGCTTATTCCTTTTAAATATTTTAAAACTCAAGAAGAAATAAACAAAACAGTACAGCATGAACTATATCATTTTTATTTCACAAAAAATACTACATTAGAAAGTTATGAACAAGAAGGAATTATTTTGAATTTACAAGATAATAATATTGAAAATGATTACTTAGAATTTAAGAAAATGAGTTATAAAGAAATAATTGAATATATAAAAAAGAAAAAGCTTAAAAATTAAGCTTTTTCTTTTTTATTTTCAGTTTTAAAAAATTTTTCTAATAGAATTCCTAATACTAAACCTATAAAAATAAAAAGATAACTAAAGTAGTTATTTGTTATAGGTAATATTTTAATTCCCCCGCTAAGCGTTAAAGCTAGTAAAATAGACATAATTATCTGATAGTATTTTTTTAAGAGTAGATTTAATAATTTAATTATAAAAATAATACCAAAAATAACTCCAATTCCAACAGGAATTAAAATACTAAAATCTATATTTCCTATTGCTTCTAAAACAGGGCTGTATATCCCCATTATTAACAACATAGAGGATCCGCTTATTCCTGGTAATACCATTGCAGCAGCACCAATAGCTCCACCAAAAAATAGATTTATAAAATTAGTATTGTTTGAACTTTCTTCGGGTAAAAAGAAAAAAATAATAATAAAAAAAGAAAAACCAACTAGAAAAGAAATTATATTAGAGCTCTTTTTTATATTTATTTCTTTAAAAATTAAAAATAATCCTCCTAATATTAGGCCTACAAAAGTATTCATCAATTCTGTTTTGTATTGTTCCATTATTAGTACAATAACATTGGAGAATGCTATAATAGCTATTATAATTCCTAAAAACAATGGTAATAGGAGTATAAATATTTTTTTTGAAAATTTAAGAGAAAATAATTCAGAAGCAGAATTAATAATATCATCATATTTTCCGCTTATGACTGCTATTGTTCCAGCACTAACACCTGGTACTAAATTTGAAAGTCCCATTATTAAACCTAAAAGAAAATTTTTTATAGTTTTCATTTAATTCCCCCATTAAAAATATATAAATGTGAATATAGCCATTGCAAGAGTATAAAAAGCGAAAACTTTTAATTTACCATTTATAACACTTTTTTTCACTAGGGCTAATCCAACTAAACCAGATAGAAAAGCAGATATTACACCCAAAATAACATATGGATTGAAGTTTACACTACCTATTTCAAGGATTCCTGCTCCAAAAGTCACAGGCAAGCTCATTAAAAAAGAATACTTTATAGCAGATTTTTTATTCATTCCTAGCATTAATGCAGCAAATAAAGTGGCACCACTTCTTGAAATTCCCGGTAAAATTGCAAAAGCTTGAAATAAACCTATAATTAGAGCATGATTGTAAGTAAGAGAAATCATGTTTATTTTATTTTTGTTAAAAAAATCTGACGAAAACATCATTATAGATGTTATAATTAAAAATGTAGCAGCCATATTTACAGAGTTAAACATGCTTTTAAAATAATCTTCTAACACTAGCCCTGCAATAACTGCAGGTATTGTAGAAACTAATAGTTTTGCAATAAGATTTAAGGTTTCTTTTTCCCATTTAAATAAACCAATGAAAATTTGTTTGATTTCGTTAAAAACAAATATAAAAACAGCAAAAAATGTAGCTAGATGCAATAATGCAAAGAATGATGGGTCTTGTTGAAAGTTAATAAATTCAGAAATAATTGTTAAATGACCAGAAGACGATACTGGTAAAAACTCAGTAAAACCTTGAACAATTCCTAATATAATCTCGCTCATGGTAACCTCCTATTTTTTAAAAATCTCAAAAACCATAATAACATAAATTTCTGAAGAAGATGTTAATAGTCTAATGGATGGTGATAAAAATGATTTTAAAGAAAATATTTTTTAAAAAATGTCCAAATTGCAAATCTAAAATGACCTTTATAACAAAAAGAAAAATGATGGCTGATGATAAATACATTATAAAAGTATTCTTATGTAAGAGCTGCGGAAATACTTATAAAAAGGTTATAAACTAATGTTTTACAATATTAAGAAATTTTATAATCCTATATATTATCATGGTGAGAATAAAAATAACTTTTTTGAAGGATGGTATTATAAAACATCTTTTAAAGATAAAAATATTGCTTTTATACCAGGTATATCGAAAAATGAAGATAAAAATTTTTCTTTTATTCAGATTATAGATTCAAAAAATGAAAAAGCTATTTTTAAGAAATTTGATGTTGACCAATTTTCATTTAATAAGGATAAATTTTTAGTTAAAATAGAGGATAATATTTTTTCTGAAGATAGATTAAAAATTAAACTTGATAAATATAACTTGGATCTAAATATTGGTGAATTAAAACCTCCAACTAAAAATATTATACACCCAGGAGTAATGGGACCCTACTCATATTTCCCGAAAATGGAATGTAATCATGGGATTATTACTATGAAGTCAGATATTAAAGGAATATACAATAAAGAAAAAAAAGAAGGGGTTATTTATATTGAAAAAGATTGGGGATCTAGTTTTCCTAAAGCATGGATATGGACTCAAGGTTATTTTAAAAATTCAAGTTTTTCTTTGTCAATTGCAAAAATTCCTTTTTTAAATAAGATTTTTGATGGGTTCTTGATATTTTTTTATCATAATGATGTCATGTATAAATTCACTACATACAATG
>CAZRTN010000003.1:42340-63308 GCA_964603015.1 uncultured Thermotogaceae bacterium
TTCTTGATATTTTTTTATCATAATGATGTCATGTATAAATTCACTACATACAATGGATCTAAAATTGAGTATATAAAAAATGTTAAAAATCCAGAGATAAAAATTAATAAGGGAAAATATTCTTTGCACATAAAATTAAAAATGAAAAAAGGTTCCATTTTAAAAGCTCCAGAATTTGGTAAAATGGTTAATCATATTAAGGAATCTATGAATTCTGAAATTGAATTAGAATTAAAATCAAAGAAACAAACAATTTTCTCTGAAAAATTATTTAATGTTGCAGCAGAAAAAGAAAATATTGAGCTATTAATACGCTAATTAATGAAAAAGTTAATCATTAAGCAATAAATAGTTCAAATATACAAAAATGATTTATAAACATCTATATATAGCATTTTGAAAAACCAAAAAAAAAATGTATAATATATATGATTTATTTTAAAGGGCGATTTTATGAATAAAACAAACATATTTATTCGAATATTATTAATTTCTATAATGTTAATTATTGTTTTTTTTATATATATAATATTTTACAATTCTAATGATGAAAAAGAATTAATTTTATCAGATAGAAATAACAATAATTATTTAGATTTAATTGAGTTGAATAAAAAGGATTCAGAATCATTCAGTTTATGGTTTAAGAGTATTATTATAAACATTTTTAAGGAAAATATTAAAGTTCCAGAGTCATACTCTGATTGTGCAGGCATAATCAGGTATGCTTATAAAGAGTCATTAAAAAAACATGATCAAGAATGGATATCTAATAATAATTTTAAATCTAATATATATAACGACGTAGGCAAATATAATTATCCAGATATTCCTTTTATTAAAGAAAAAATATTTTTAATAGATAAGAATATTAGAAATATAAATAGTTATTCTAATTTTGCTTCAGCAAGATATTTAATAGAATACAATATGAAAAATATTGGTAAAAATATCGATAATGCAGTATCAGGAGATATTTTGGCATTTTTTCATCCTTATGATATTGATTTTCCTTATCATTTAATGGTTTATATACAACAAAAGGAAAATAATTATGTTATTTATCATACAGGTCCTTTATCTGAAAGTAATCCTGGAGAATTAAGGTTGGTTTTAGTTGATGATTTAAAATACGCTGATCCTACATGGATTGTTGAGGATAAAAATAATAATTTTTTAGGTATATATCGTTTTAAAATAATTGGTGATAATATTGAATGAAATTTATATATCTGTTAGATCAAAAAATATGGGAGAATATAAAAAGAATTTTTATATAAAGAATCATTTTGAAAATAAAGAATCATTAGAACTGATTATAAAAAAAACTACTGTATTAAAAGAATTTATAACAGCATTAAAATTTAATTTAAAAAGAAATGAATTTTCTGATTACATTATTTATGATGAAAATAATTTTATAACTGATGATGAAAATAAAGAAATGTTTCTCTTTGATATTTTAGAAAAACCTGAAGAATTTAAAGATCTTATAATAAAAGCAAATAGAGAAGTTTTCAATAGAAGATCAAAAATTACAGAACTTATAAACGAACTACAATATGATTATATGATACAAATTAATCCATGGTATAAACATTCTAAAGCTAGATTATATTTGTCTCAAGATGAAAATAAAGAATCATCTTTAGGCCATATAGATTTATTTGGAAGTAAACATTACATAAAAAGCAATGCTAATTTGTTTAAGTCTTTGATTGAAGATAAAAGAGTTATGATAATATCAAAATTTTATAAAATTTCTGAAGGTTTATATTAGGTTTATCTAATCTATCGAAAGGGGGAATTTTCAGTGAACAAAAAAGAACTAGTAGATACTTTATCTGAAAAGGCATCAACTACAAAAAAAATGGCAGAAACTTTTGTTGATAGCTTTGTTGAGGTGGTATCAGAACAACTATCTAAAGGTGAGGAAGTTAAGTTAGTTGGTTTTGGAACATTTAAGGTACAAGATAGAAAAGCCAGAAAAGGTGTTAATCCTCAAACAGGAAAATCAATTAAAATCCCTGCAAGAAAAGTACCTAAATTTGTTTCAGGTAAAGATTTAAAAGAAAAAGTAAAATAATTTATATTAAAGGACAGCTTTAAAGCTGTCCTTTTTTTATTTTATTAATTTCAGACTTATTCTCTTTCTTTGTGTATCAATTTCTATTATTTCTACATTAACAATTTGATTTATACTTAAAAATTCTGAAGGGTGTTTAACAAATTTTTCTGCAATATTGGATTTATGAATTAATCCATTTTCTTTTATTCCCAAATCAACAAATGCACCAAAGTCGGTAATATTTGTAACTTGACCTTCTAATTTCATCCCTTCTTTTAAGTCTTCAAAATTTAAAATGTCATCAAAAAGAATAGGTTGAGGTAATTCATCTCTTGGGTCTCTACCAGGTTTTAAAAGATCGTTTATAATATCTTTTAAGGTATAGATTCCAGTATCTAATGATTCACTCATTTCTTTTAATTTACCTTCGTTATTGATAAATGAACTAAGATTTTTTCTTATCTCATCATTTTTATTTAAAATATCATCTTTTTTAAATCCTATTTTATTTAATAGTTTTTCAGCTATTTCATATGATTCAGGATGAATGCTAGTTATTTCTAATGGATTTATTCCATCATATATTTTTAGGAATCCTGCAGCTTGTTCAAAAGATTTTGCACCTATTCCTTTTACACTTAATATATCTTTTCTTTCCTTAAAAGGACCATTTTTCTCTCTAAATTCAACTACCTTTTTAGATATATTGCTTGTTAAACCTGAAACGTGTTCTAACAAGGCATAAGAAGCTGTATTTACATTAACCCCAACATTATTAACAACTGATTCTACAGTATTGTCTAATTTATCTTTTAAATTCTTTTGATTGACATCATGTTGGTATTGACCTACTCCTATAGATTTAGGATCGATTTTTACCAATTCAGCCATTGGGTCTTGAACTCTTCTTCCTATACTTACTGCTCCTCTAACAGTAACATCTTTATCGGGGAATTCTTTTTTTGCCAATTTTGAAGCAGAATATACTGAAGCCCCTGACTCATTGGAAAAAATATATTTTATATTTTTATTGTATTGATTTATATAATTAACAATAAATTGCTGAGTTTCTCTTGATGCAGTTGCATTTCCAATTACTATAAGGTTTAAATCATATTTATCAATAATTTTATCAATTATTTTCATTGATTTTTCTACTTGATTTTTTGGTTCTACAGGAAAAATAGTTGTATTGTCTAATAAATTCCCATATTCATCTAAAGCAACTACTTTACAACCAGTTCTATAACCAGGATCTAAAGCTAAAACTTTTTTGTTTTTAAGTGGAGGGGTTAACAATAATTGCTTTAGGTTTTCAGAAAATAATGATATAGAATTTTCTTCAGCTTTTTCAGTTAATGTTTGCCTTACTTCTCTATCTAAAGAAGGTAACAACATATTTTTCAATCCGTAATTTAAACCTAATTTTATTATTTCATCATTTAGTTTTTTACCAGTCAAATGTTCATTTAATTTTTTAAAATATTTATCTTCTTCTAGGTCTACTTTCACAGATAAAAATTTTTCCTTTTCTCCTCTATTAATAGCCAAAACTCTATAATCGGGAATATTTTTCACAAGTCCTGAAAAATCATCATAGATATCATATTTAGTAATTTCATCACTAAACTTTTTCTTTTTATTGGAGTAAATTTTTCCAAACTTAAAAAATTGATCTCTGAAATAATCTCTATTTTCTTTATCATGTGCAAAATTTTGTCCTATAATATTTCCTATTCCTTCTTTAACGTCACTCACTGTTTCTAGATTTTCATTTAAAAAAGAAGATAAATATTCTTCATCAATATCACTACCTAACATTACTTTTAAAGAGGCAGGTTCTAAACCATTTTCAACAGCAATATCTGCCTTTGTTTTTTTTCTTTTTTTGTAAGGTAGGTATAAGTCCTCAACATCAGATAGTTTTTCTGATTCAATAATTTTCTTTTTAAGAGATTCTGTTAATTTTCCTTGTTCATCAATATTTTTCAAAACTGTTTTTTTATAGTCTTCTAATTTAGTAAAATAATTGAATTTTTCTTCAATATCTCTGATTTGTTCTTCATTCAAGTTACCAGTTACTTCTTTTCTATATCTACTAATAAAAGGTACAGTATTACCTTCATTTAGTAGATCGATGGTGCTTTTGACTTGCTTATCTGAAATTTTAAGCTCATCAGAAATTTTCTTTTTAATATCCATTAAATCACCCCAATATTATTTTATTATAAAAATCATTATAATTTGTAAAAATATAATCTGATTTATAATCTATTTCTATTTTATCAAAATTCATAAAAATACTATAAATATTTGAATTTTTAGCTGCATCTATATCTAATTTTCTATCTCCAATTCCAACAGTATCATTTAGATTTAGATTATATGTTTTAATCAAAAAGTTAAAACTATTAGGATCAGGTTTTAAGTTAAAGCCATCATCTGAAGTTATAATTTGCTTGAAATATTTTTTTAATTTAAAATGATTCAGCATTTCTAAAGTACTTTTTTGATCCCTATGAGTAATTAAAAAATTATTACCACAATTTTTATTTACAGACTCTAAAACATTTTTAATATTTTCATATGGTTTCCTATCTGATGGATCGAGGTTTGAAAAATCATTAATAATCTCATTAACTATATTATCATCAAATCCATAATTTTCTATAATGTAATCAAAAACTTCAGAAAGAGTTATTTTAGCTTTTTTATAAATTAAATCATAATCTAATGTTATGTTATATTTGTTCATTGTTTTAATAATACTATTAATTGTAGCAGGATAAGTATCAACAAGGGTTCCATCAAAATCCCAAATATAATTTTTAAATAACATAAAACACCTCCGTATTAATCTTCTACCATTATACAAAAAAACTAATAAATTTATAAAAAGATAAAATTAATAATTAATATACAAAACAAGTGAAATAGTGAACAATTAAATCTAAAAGTTAAAAAATCGTTAAATTATATTAATAAAATAAGAATAGAATATTAATATAATGGCAAAAAAGTTAATAATATGTATTTATAATCTTAAGGGGGGATAAAAATGGAAAAGTTTTATGAGAAAGAATTGATTCAAGAGCTACATGAATTACAAGATACATATGGTTATATTCCTGAAGAAGATATAGTAAGAATATCAAAACTTAGGGATATTCCGAAAGCTCATTTATATGGGGTTATTAGTTTTTATTCGATGTTTTATCTAAAACCAACAGGGAAATATATTATTAGAGTTTGTGATAGTGTGAGTTGTAGAATTAATAAATCAAATGATTTAATAAAAATATTGACAAAAAAATTAGGGATCAAAAATGGTGAAACAACAGAAGATAAAAAATTTACACTTGAAGTTGTAGAATGTTTGGGACACTGTGGTGAAGGTCCTGTAATGACTATAAACGGAGAATATTATAAATTTTTAAGCCCTCAAAAAGCATTAGAAATTATAAATAATTTAAAATGAGGTGATATCATGGAGAAAATATTTTTAAAAAATGACATAAATAAAACAATTGAAAATTATGATTTTTTAGGTTTGAAAAATTCTTTGGAACTAAGTGAAAAAGATATCATAGATAAAATAAAAGAATCAAATTTAAGAGGAAGAGGAGGGGCTGGTTTCCCTACAGGTATTAAATGGGATTATGCTAATTCAATTCAATCTGACACTAAAATAGTTATTTGTAATGGTGATGAAGGAGAACCAGGAACCTTTAAAGATAGATTTTTAATGGAAAATATGCCATTTAAAGTGTTAGAAGGAATAATTATATGTGCATATGCAGTAAAGGCAAATTATGGATATATTTATATTAGAGGAGAATATGAAAAATCGATAAACGAAATTCAGAAAGCTATAAAATTTATGTATAAAAATAATTTATTAGGTAAAAATATACTTAATAAAAATTTTGATTTTGAAATGAAATTAATTAAAGGTGCAGGAGCATATGTTTGCGGAGATGAAACATCATTAATAAATTCAATTGAGGGAGAAAGAGGGAGATCAAGAATTAAACCACCTTTACCAATAGAAGAAGGGTTATATAAAAAACCTACTATTGTAAACAATGTGGAATCATTATCAGCAGCAGCAGAAATTATGAAATATGAAGATAACCCGTATATAAATTTAGGAACTAATGAAAGTAGAGGTACAAAGTTAATATCTATAAGTGGAGACGTAAATAATCCTGATGTTTATGAAGTAGAGTTTGGTGAAAAAACTATTAATGAAATAATAGATTTAGCTGGTGGAATAAAGGGAGAAAAAGTAGGAATAGTCATTCCAGGGGGGATCGCTACTGAATGTTTAATTGAGGAAGAACTAGATACATTATATTCTTATGAAGATTTAGGTAAGATAGGAAGTTCTCTAGGATCTGGAGGGATGATTGTTATAAACAATGAAAGAAATCTATTTGAAATTATTAAAAATGTATCAGACTTTTTTAAGAATGAAACTTGTGGAACTTGTTTTCCATGTAGAGAAGGAAATAAAAATATAAATGCAATTTTAGAAAGAGTATTAGAGTCTGGAGAAATTAATCAAGAAGAAAAAGACTTGATTAGGGAGATAAAAGATACTATAGGTTTAGCAGCAAGATGTGGATTTGGCCAATCTTCAGTAAATTTAATACTTTCTATATTAGAAAAGAAAATTTCAAAGAAGGTGACATTATGATTAATCTTAAAATAAATAATAGAGAATATAATTTTGATGCTAAAATATCTATTCTTGATGCAGTTAAAAAAGCTAATATAAAAATTCCTACATTATGTTATAATGAAAAATTAGCACCATATGGAAGTTGCAGATTATGTTCTGTAGAGGTAAAAGGAAAGAAAAATTTAATGCCAGCTTGCGTAACAAAAATTGAAGATGGAATGGAAATAAAAACTCATTCAGAAAAAGTTAGAAGAGTAAGAAAAATAATAATGGAATTGATTATTGCTTCACATGGAATTAATTGTAATTTAAATTGTTTGAACTGTTCTAGGTCATCTTCTTGCGAAATTAGACAAGTAGCTGAAGAGATAGGTATAAGAGAAATAAGAATACCACCAGTTGGAAATCCTGAGCCAATAGATAATAGTAGTTTTTCAATAATTAGAGAACCACAAAAATGTATAGTTTGTAATAGATGTGTTAGAAAATGTGCCGAAGTTCAAAATGTAAATATATTAACTATTGCAAATAAGGGTCCTTCTACTCATGTAACTACTTTTATGGACAAAGGAATGGGTAATGTTGATTGCACAAATTGTGGTCAATGTATATTAGAATGTCCTACTGGAGCTTTACATGAAGTTTATCAAATAGATTCAGTTTGGAATGCTATTGAAAAAGATGATTATTTTACTGTAGTTCAAACTGCTCCAGCTGTTAGAGTCGCTATCGCTGAAGAATTTGGAGAAAAACCTGGAACTATTGCAACTGGACAAATGGTAGAAGGTTTAAAATTATTGGGTTTTGATAAAGTTTTTGATACCAATTTCGCAGCAGATTTAACTATAATGGAAGAAGGAACAGAATTTATAAATAGAGTAAAAAATAATGGAAAATTACCTTTAATGACTTCTTGCAGTCCTGGATGGATCAAGTATTTAGAACACAATTATCCAGAATATATTGACAACTTATCTACTTGTAAATCTCCTCAACAAATGTTTGGGGCGATTGTAAAATCATATTATGCTAATAAAATTAATATTGATCCAGAAAAAATAAGAGTTGTTTCAATTATGCCTTGCACTGCAAAAAAATATGAAAGTCAAAGAGCTGAAATGAAAAATGATGTTGATTATGTTTTAACAACAAGAGAATTAGCTAAAATGTTTAAACATGCAGGTATAGATCTTTGTAATTTACCAAAATCAAAATATGATAATCCAATGGGAGAATCAACAGGTGCTGCTGTAGTTTTTGGAGCTAGTGGAGGTGTAATGGAAGCTGCTTTAAGAACTGCTTATGAAGTTATAACAGGGTTAGAGTTAGAAAATATTGATTTTAATAATGTTAGAGGAATAAAAGGAATAAAAGAAGCCACAATAGAAATAGGTTCTAAAAAAATCAATGTTGCAGTAGCTAGTGGGCTTGGTAATGCTAAGATATTGTTAGATAAAATTAAAAACGGAGAAAAAGAATATCACTTCATAGAATTTATGGCTTGTCCAGGTGGTTGTATTGGCGGAGGTGGACAGCCTATTCCAACAGATGAAGAAACATTACTAGAAAGAATGACAGCTATATACGATATAGATAAAAGTAGTAAATATAGGAAATCTCACGAGAATCCATATATTAAAAAACTATACGATGAATTTTTAATTGAACCAAATGGAGAAAAATCTCATGATCTTTTACATACACATTATATAGTAAGAGGCTAAAAAACAGGGCGTTTTGCCCTGTTTTTTATTAGTGTTTTTTAATAAAATTAAAAAATTACAATCTAATCAAGAATAATGACTATAAATTACTTAAAAATGATAATAATCCATGAAAAAATTTTCATGCTTTCATGTTATAATCTGATGAGGTGATTAATTTATGATGAAACTTTTAAAGGGATTTGTGAAATATCCTGAATACGATATAATAAAATCTATTTTAGAAGATAATGGTATAGAAGTACAACTTAAAGCTACAGGGAATATAGGGGTTCCATTTTTTGGTGATTCTACAAATTGTGATGTATATGTGCCTGAACAACAATACCAAAAATCAATAGAGTTATTAAATGAATATAAAGAAGGAGGTTTCAATAATGGCTGAATTGAAAAAAACACCATTAAATGAACAACACAAGAAATTAGATGCAAAAATGATAGATTTTGGAGGATGGGAGTTGCCAGTATGGTATTCTTCAATCATAGAAGAGCACAATTCAGTAAGAAATAATGTTGGCCTTTTTGATGTTTCACATATGGGTGAAATAGAAGTCAAAGGTAAGGAAACTAAAAAATTTGTAGATTATATACTTACAAATAAAGTACATGAAATGCAAAATAATGATGCAATTTATACACCTATGTTAAATAAGGATGCGGGTATAATTGACGATTTACTTGCTTATATGATTAATGAAGAGAATTTTTTATTAGTTGTTAATGCTTCAAATGTCGATAAGGATTTTAATTGGATAAAAGAACAATCAAAAGATTTTAATGTTAATGTCAAAAATATTTCAAATGAATATGGACAGATTGCAATTCAAGGCCCACATGCTCAAAAGTACTTACAAGAATATGTAAGTATGAATTTAGATGATGTTGGTTTTTATAAATTTGACTATGAGAAATTATATGATTCAGAAGTAATTATATCTAGAACTGGCTATACAGGAGAAGATGGATTTGAATTATATATGAAATCAGATATAGCAGAAAAAATATGGGAAGATTTAATTAAGATTGTTAATAAATATGATGGGAAACCATGTGGTCTTGGTGCAAGAGATACATTGAGGTTTGAACCTAAATTGTTATTATATGGTAATGACATGGATGAAACAAAGACTCCTTTGAATGCTTCATTAAAATGGACAGTAGATTTTTCTAAAGATTTTATAGGTAAAGAAAAATTATTAGAACAAAAAGAAGCTGGATTAATTTGGAAATTAAGAGGATTAGAAATAAATAATAAAATGCCTGTTAGACATGGTTATAAAATATATAATGAAAAAGAAGAAGAAATTGGTTATATAACAAGTGGAGTAAAATCTCCTACATTAAACAAAAATTTAGCTTTATCTTATTTAAAATCAGGTAATACTAAGACAGGAACAAAGGTATTTGTAGAAGCAAGAAATAAAAAGTTAGAAGCATTTGTTGTTAAAACTCCTTTTTATAAAGGAAGTTCTAATCCAGGAAAATAATTAGTGAGGTGATTTTTATGCCAATGTATCCTTTTCTTCCTCATACTAAAGAAGAAATAAAGGAAATGTTAGATGTTATAGGAGTAGAAAAAGTAGATGATCTATATTCAGATGTAACTAATTTATATAAAGATGATCTAGATATTCCTGAATCAATGTCTGAAATTGAGTTGAATCAACATTTGAAAGATTTAGCTGCAAATAACAGACATATTAGAGAGTATGGTAATTTTAGAGGTGCTGGAATATATGCTCATTATATTCCTTCTTTAGTTTATCAAATAGGGGCTAAAAGAGGATTTTTAACTGCATATACTCCTTATCAAGCAGAAGTATCCCAAGGGACTTTACAAATCATGTATGAATTCCAAACAATGATGTGTGAATTGACTGGTATGGAAGTTGCCAATGCATCAATGTATGATGGAGCTACTTCAATGGCTGAAGCCATTTTAATGGCTTCAAGAGTTAATAAAAAATATAAAACATTAATTGCAGAATCAATTCATCCTGAATATAAAGATGTATCTGAAACATATATTAAGCCACAAGATACAGAAATTGATTATGTTAATTATGATAAAAAAACAGGAATGCTTGACTTAAATGATTTAAAAAATAAAATAGATGAAAATACTTCGTCTGTTGTAGTTGGATATCCAAATTTCTTTGGGATAATAGAACATTTAGATGAAATTAAGAAAATTCTTCCTGAAAAGGTCATGTTGATAGTTGTTGCTAATCCAATAGCATTAGGAATGATTGAAGCTCCAGGAAATTTAGGTGCTGATATAGTTGTAGGTGAAGGACAGCCATTGGGGAATGCACCTGCAATGGGAGGACCAAATTTTGGGTTTTTCACTTCTAAGAAAAAATTTATTAGACAAATGCCAGGAAGAATAATTGGAGAAACAGTTGATGAACATGGAAAACCAGGTTATGTTATGGTTTTACAAACAAGAGAACAACATATTAGAAGAGATAAATCTACTTCTAACATTTGTTCGAATCATGCACATAATGCACTTCTTGCTACTATATATTTGAATGTTATAGGTAAAAGAGGTTTAAGAGATATAGCTTATCAAAATTATCATAAAGCACATTATCTAGCTAAAAAACTTTTAGAAACAGAAAAATTTGAACCAATGTTTGAAGGAGATTTTTTTAACGAATTCACAATAAAATATGATGGTAATTTAAAAATATTAAACAACAAACTTTTAGATCAAAATTATTTTGGCCCTTATGATTTAGAAAAAAATTATGATAATTTCAAAAATATAGCTTTATTCTGTGCTACTGAATTAACCTCAAAAGAAGATGTGTTGTTTTTAACAGCATTTGTGGAGGGATTGATATGAGTCTAATATTTGAAAAATCATCAGAAGAAAGAACTGGTTTTAGAATTCCAAGACTTGATATAGAAAAATCAGATATAGAATTAGATAATAAATATATTAGAAAAGAAGAACCAAAGCTTCCACAAGTTCATGAATTAGAAATTGTTAGACATTATGACTCTTTAGAAAGATTAAATCATTCTGTTGATAAAGGTTTTTATCCTTTAGGTTCTTGTACAATGAAATACAATCCTATATTTGCAGATGAAATAGCTAACTGGGAAAGATTCAAGTTTATACATCCTTATCAAGATTTGAATACAATGCAAGGTTCATTAGAAGTTATGTATAACCTTCAGCATTATTTAGCAGAAATTACAGGTATGGATAATGTTACTTTACAACCAGCAGCTGGAGCACATGGTGAATTAACAGGTATGTTGATAATAAGAAAATATTTAGAAGATAAAGGTTTTAAAAATAAAACAAAAGTAATAGTTCCAGATTCAGCCCATGGAACAAATCCAGCTAGTGCAAAAATGGCTGGTTATGATGTAGTTCAAGTAAAATCTGACGAATATGGAAGAGTTGATTTAGAAGAGTTTAAAAAATTGATGGATGATGAAGTAGCTGCTGTTATGCTTACTAATCCAAATACTTTAGGTCTTTTTGAAAAAGATATACTTGAAATATCTAAAGCTGCTCATAATCACGACGCGCTTCTATACTATGATGGAGCTAACTTAAATGCTATTATGGGGAAAGTGAGACCAGGAGATAATGGTTTTGATGTTGTTCATTTAAATTTACATAAAACTTTTTCTACTCCTCATGGTATGGGTGGACCTGGTAGTGGACCAGTCGGAGTAAAAGGTTATTTAAAAGAATATCTACCTGTTCCAACTGTTGAACATGACGAAGAAGGTAAATTTTATTTTAATTATGAAATAGAAAATAGTATAGGTCAAATGAGAAGCTTTTATGGGAATTTCCTTGTTTTATTGAGAGCGTATGTTTATATTTTATCAATGGGAAGAGATGGACTTAAAAAAGCAAGTGAAATGGCTGTTTTAAATGCAAATTATATGAGAAAAAAATTATCTGAATTCATGACTATAGCTTATCCAGGTTTATGTAAACATGAATTTGTAGTAGAGGGAACATTTTTAAAAGATTATAATGTAAAAACTTTAGATTTTGCAAAAAGAATGCTTGATTATGGTATTCATCCTTCAACAATTTATTTCCCTTTAATCGTTAAAGAAGCAATGATGATAGAACCAACAGAAACAGAATCAAAGGGGACAATAGATGAAGTTATAGATATATTTAACAATATAACTGAGGAAGCAAAGCAAAACCCTAGACTTTTAAAAGATGCTCCATTTTCAACTCCAGTAAAGAGATTGGATGAGCTAAAAGCAAATAAAGAATTAAAAGTTAGATATTAAAATAATAGATATAAAAAAAAGAAGGTGAATTTTCACCTTCTTTTTTTATTCAGCACATTCTTGGCATAATCCAAAATAATTAACTTCTATTGATTCAACCTTCATTGAGTTTACTTTCTCGGGGAAGTCTATATTTAAATCTTCTTCAATATCTATTACCCTACCACAATTTTTACAAATAAAATGAGAATGTGGTTTAGTATTTGCATCATATCTTGATCTGTCTTTTGATTTAATTTCTTTAACTATTCCTGCGGATTGAAACATTTTAATAATGTTGTAAACTGAAGTGAATGAAATATTCTTACCGTTTCTTGTTAAAGTAGTATGTATTTCATCAATAGAAGGATGTTCTTTTGAATTAAAAATTACCTCAGCAACTTTAAGCCTATTAGGAGTTACTTTAATATTGTATCCCCCTAATATTTCTACAATTTTATCTTTACCATATACTTCTACCATTTTATCCCTCCTCGTCATTTTTATTATAACACTAAAATACATAAGCTATTCAAAAATTTACATAAATTAAAATAAAATTAAATAAATTAACGATATAAAAATAAAATTATGAAAAATGTTCTATAAATATTTATAATAAAATCTTTTATATTATATAAATAGATTAAATAATAATATAAATAATAGAATATCTTATATAATAATAAATAATAATTTAATGAAATATTATTTTATTAAATGATATAATAAAATGGAAGAATTTTTATCTATAGCCAATTTTGGGAGGGATTTTATGAACGAAATAAAAAGAATTGGAATTATAACTAGCGGTGGAGATGCTCCGGGGATGAACGCTGTTATAAGATCAGTAACAAGAACTGCTGTATCTGAAAATATAGAAGTTTATGCTTTTTATAGAGGTTATGCTGGAATATTAGACAAAGAATATAAAAAGTTTTCTTTTTCAGATGTTGGTGGAATAATGGAAAAAGGTGGAACGATTTTGAGAACTGCAAGGGTTCCTGAATTCAAATTACCTGAAATCAGAAAAAAAGCTGCAGATAATTTAAAAGAACTTGAAATTGATGCTTTAGTTGTAATAGGTGGTGAGGGTAGTTTAACAGGAGCTAAGTTAATGGCTGAAGAAAATGACATAAAAGTTGTAGGGATACCAGGATCGATTGATAATGATATTTCTGGTACAGATATGTGTATTGGTGTTGACACTTGTTTAAATACATCAGTAGATTCCATACAAAAGTTAAAAGACACAGCTTCTTCACATGAAAGAGCTTTTATCGTTGAAGTAATGGGAAGAGGATCTGGTTATATTGCTCTAATGTCAGCATTGGCGACAGGAGCTGAGGCAGCTATTATTCCAGAAAACCCTGTAGATTATAAACTATTAGGAGAAAGATTATGGGAAGAAAGAAAAAGAGGAAAAATTAATTCTATAGTTGTTGTCGCAGAAGGTGCAGCAAGCGCATATACTGTTGCTAGACACTTAGAAAATAGAATAGGATTTGAAACAAGAATTACTATATTGGGTCATATTCAAAGAGGTGGAGCACCTTCAGCATTTGATAGAATATTAGCTTCAAGAATGGGTTATGAAGCTATATATGCGCTTTTAGAAGGAGATTCTAATATTATGATTGCATTGAATAGATCTAGTATGGAAAGAGTTTCAATAGAGAAAGTGTTATCTGAGAAAAAATCATTAGATTTAAGTCTCATTAAATTAACTAATATACTTTCTTAAAGGAGTGGTTTTTCATGATAGAGAAGAAAACTAGAATTGTTTGTACAATTGGTCCTGCAACAGAAACTAAAGATATGATGAAAAAATTAATTAATAAAGGAATGAATGTTGCCAGATTAAATACATCTCATGGTGATCCTAAAACTCATGCAAACAGAATTGAAAGGTTAAAAGAAGTAAGAAAAGATTTAAAAAAGCCTATGGCAATATTATTAGATTTAGAAGGTCCTAAAATGAGAACTTCAACATTTAAAAACAAAGAAGTAGAATTAATTGAAGGAAAAGAATTTACTTTAACTTCTAAAGAAGTCGAGGGTGATGAAACAATAGTAGGTCTTACATACAAAGGTCTACCAGAAGATGTAGATAAAGGTGACATAATTTTAGTTAATGATGGAAAAGTGAAATTAGAAGTAATTTCTTCAGATGGAACAAATATAAAAACAAAAATAATTAATGGAGGAGTTATAACTGATAGAAGAGGTATTAATATTCCCTCTGTAGATATAAGACTTCCAGCTTTAACAGAAAAAGATATTGAATATATTGAATATGGTGTTAAATGGGGAGTGGATTATTTAGCTCAATCATTTGTTAGAAAACCTGAAGATATTAAACATACAAAGGAATTATTAGCACAATATGGAGCTCCAGATATACCAATTATTGCTAAAATAGAAACACTTCAAGCAATTGATAATTTGGAAGCTATAATAGATGAAGCAGACGGGGTTATGGTTGCAAGAGGAGATTTGGGTGTTGAAGTTCCTGTTCAAAAAGTTCCACTATTACAAAAAAGGATTATTGAAATTGCGAACGCTCAATCCAAACCAGTTATTACAGCTACACAGATGTTAGAAACAATGATTGAAAATCCAGTACCGACCAGGGCAGAAGCAACAGATATAGCAAATGCCATATTAGACGGTACCGATGCTGTAATGTTATCTGCTGAAACTTCCATAGGAGACTATCCTTTGGAAGCAGTTCAAGTTATGGTAGATGTAGCTTTAGAAACAGAAGAGTATATTGAAGATTATTCTGCTAAATTTAATGAATTTGTTAATCATGGTGGAGATCCTGCTACTAACGCTATTTCAAGGGCTGCAGTTGATACAGCCAATGAATTGGGTCTTTCAACTATTATAGCTACAACATACAGTGGATATACAGCAAGAGCTTTATCAAGATTTAGAAGAGATATAAATATAATTGCAGCAAGTCCAAGAAAAGAAACATTTAACAGAATGGCTTTAGTATGGGGAGTTACTCCTGTTATTATGACTAGGTTTATTGATACGGATTCTATGCTAGACAATGTATCAAATATTGTAAAATCTTTAGGAATATGTAAAAAAGGTGATGAAATAATAGTAACTGCTGGAATACCTTATGGTTTTTCAGGAACAACTAATTTGTTAAAAGTTCATAAAGTTAAATAAGCGTGGTTGTTACCACGCTTTTTATTATACTATCAATATGATAAAATTATTAAGAGGTGATATTAATGAATTTAGATGATTTAACTCCAAAAATGATAGTTAAAGAATTGGATAAGTATATTATAGGTCAAAATGATGCCAAAAAAAAGGTATCTATAGCTCTTAGAAATAGGATAAGAAGACTTAAGTTGGATGATGAGTTAAAAAAAGATGTAATCCCCAAAAATATTTTAATGATGGGACCTACAGGTGTTGGAAAAACTGAAATTGCACGAAGATTAGCAGAAATAGCTAGTGCACCTTTTGTAAAATTTGAAGCAACTAGATTTACAGAAGTAGGTTATGTTGGAAAGAATGTTGAAACTATGGTGAAAGAATTAGTAGATGTTTCAATTAATTTAGTAAAGAAGGAGATGATGGAAGAGGTAGAAGATCAAGCTAAAGTCATGGTAGAGGAAAGAATACTTGATGCTTTAGTTCCCACAAAAAAGAAAAATCAAAATAAACAACCTTTAATGGATATGCTTTCAATGTTTGGTCAGAATAATCAATATGTGAATAAAGATTATGAAAAAACTGAAACAAATGATGACCAAGTTAAAAATAGAAAGGCTGAACTAAGAGAAAAGTTGAGAAATGGTGATTTAGAAGATATAGAAATAGAAATAGAAATTGAAGAAGATCAAAAGCCAATGTTTGGAGGAATGGGACAAGAATTTGAAGATATGGGCTTACAATTAGGTGAAATGTTTTCTAATATGATGCCTAAAAAAACTAATAAAAGAAAAATGAAAATATCTAATGCAAGGAATATGTTATTACCAATAGAAGCAGAAAAAATTGTTGACCAAGACAAACTTCAACAAGAAGGAATTGAAAGAGCTCAAAATAGAGGAATAATTTTCTTAGATGAAATAGATAAAATAACTGATAATAACGAAAAATCGTCTGGAGCTGGCGTTTCTAGAGAAGGTGTACAAAGAGATTTGTTACCAATTGTAGAAGGAACTAATGTAATGACAAAATATGGACCAGTTAAAACTGACTATATTTTATTTATTGCTGCAGGTGCTTTTCACACTTCAAAACCATCTGATTTAGTGCCAGAATTACAAGGGAGATTTCCTGTCAGGGTTGAATTAAATGATCTTACTGAAGAAGATTTCAAATCTATTTTAATCAAACCACAAAATGCAATAATAAAACAATATGTAGAATTATTGAAAACTGATGGAGTTACTATTGAGTTTTCAGAAGATGGTATTGATTCATTAGCTCATGTAGCCTTTGAATTGAATGAAAAAATTGAAAATATTGGTGCAAGAAGACTCTATACTGTTGTTGAAAGGGTATTGGAAGAAGTCTCATTTGAAGCTCCAGCATCTACTGAATATTCATTGAATATTGATTCAAAATATGTAAAAAATAGATTAGATGAAGTAGTAGGAGATGAAAATTTAAGAGAATACATACTATAATTCTCTGGAGGTAATTTTTATGATAAAACAAAATAGAGTTTTAATTATAGAAGAAGATGAAGCTATAATAAGATTATATAAAAGAATGGTTCAAAATAATGCTTCAGATCAAATATATATAAAAATTTTGAGTGATTTAGATAGTATTAATAATTTTATTGAAGAGTTTGATATTACAGAAAAAGAAAAGTATTCTTTGGTACTATCAGAAATAGAAATAAAAGGAAATGATATAACTGATAAATTAGAAAAAATAAAATTATTATTAAGGAACACTCATCTTTATATAATTAGTAATAACATAACTATAGAAAGATTAAAGAGTTGTCTGAAGTTTGGTGCTGATGACTGGATAGAAAAACCTGTTACGAATGAAGAGTTTGAAAAGATAATGTATAATTCTTTGTTTAAAGGTTTTTATTATGATAAAAGAATAGAAGATATAAAAAATAAAATTATAAATTTAAAAGTAGAAAATAAAGTTGAATATTATAAAGTGAAAAATCATATATTAAATTTATTATGGGAATTCCCTTCAAATCCCATAGGGCATTATTTGCTAGCTGATCTATACAACAGAACCGAAAAAAAACAATTAGCTAAAAGACATTATAATGCTGCACATGAGTTGGAAAATGAAGATTAAAGAGGAGAATCAATATGTTTTCTAAGAATAAAAATATAAAATTCATAGTTATTATTGGATGTGGAAGATTAGGCTCAGAGTTAGCTCTTAAATTTTCCAAAACTCATAATGTAGTTGTTATAGATAAAAATGAAGAATCATTTTATAGGCTAAGTAATAGGAACTTTACTGGTTTCACTCATACTATAGACACTACTGATATAGAAGCTTTGAATAAAATGAAATTAGATAAAGCAGATCTGGTTTATATTGTTACCCCAGATGATAATCTAAACTTCATGTTAGCATATGGAATAAAGATGATGAAATATAATATAAAGCTTATAGCAAGAGTTAATGACCCTGTGAAAAAAGATATTTTCAAAAAAGCAGGAGTTAGTCTTTTTTGCCCTATAGAGAATTCAGTTAATGATTTAGTTGAAGATTTTGAGAATTTTGAAGGGAATGATATTTAATGTCTAGAAAATTATTTTATATTTTTGAAGGTAAAAATTTAGCATTTTCTTTAACTAAAAAATTATTATTATTGGGAAATGAAGTTTTTTACATATCTAACGATGAGAAGAATATAAAAGTTCTAGATGGTTTAAAAGCTTATCATAAATCATTGGAACTAATTCAAAATGATCCAACAGATATAAACTGGATAAAAAATCTTGATATGTCTAAAAAAGTAGGTGCAGTAATCGTAATATCTGAAGATGATGCATTAAATTTTGTTATAACCTGGTTATTAAGGCAATTTTATGAAGATGTTAGAATTATGGCATTAGTTAATTTTCCAGAAAATGAATTCATGTTCAAAAATATAAATGTTAGTACATTAACTCCTATTTCTTGGATGGAAAAATTAATCGAAGCTTCTTTGAATTATGAAGATTTAACTGATTTCTTTAATCCTTATGTTGATAAACTATCTATATTAGAACTTACCATTAATGAGGGAGATAAATCCTGCAATAAAAAATTAAAAGATATCAAATTACCTAAAAATACCATTATTGGAGTTCAAATAAAGTCTGATGGTACTATATTTGTTCCTCAAGGTGATAGTGAAATTAAAATAGAAGATAAATTAATTATTTTCTCTTTAAAAGAAGAAGTTCAAGCAACAAAAGAAGCTTTAAAGTAGGAGCTGATTTAATGCCAAATTATTTGATATTTTTAAAATCAAGATATAAAAGTGTTTTTAAGGCTACGGGAGATGTATTATTAGCTTTATCTATATTAATTTTCAGTATTAGTATATTATCTCTATTTTTTAAAGATTTTAATATGTTTATTCCATTTTTTTCTACGTCTTTAATTGGATTTGGAATTAGTGGTGGGATGAAATTTTTTACAAGAAAAGATAAATTTGATTTTTTAAATCTGCAAGATGCTGTTATGATTATATTTTTAGTTTGGACTATATCTATATTTTTATCTTCTCTACCATTTATGTTTTCAGGATTATTAAATTTCACTCAAGCGATTTTTGAATCTACATCAGGTTGGACAACAACAGGATTATCGATGTTTTTAGATGTTGAATCTTTACCAAAAATAATTCTTTTATGGAGATCTATTATACAATATATAGGTGGAGCTGGATTTGCTTTGATTATGGTTGTTACTGCGGGAGCTATGGGTGCAGGTCTATATCAAGCAGAAGGTAGAACAGATAATTTAGTTCCAAATTTGAAAGACTCTACAAAATTAATAGCAACTATTTATATTTCTTGGGCGGTTGCAGGAGTTATAGCAATATTTATTTTTACTGATTTGAACTTTTTTGACTCTTTAAATCATACTTTTACTGCTTTGGCAACTGGAGGATTCTCAACTAATAATGCTAGTATAGGCGGCTTTGATAATGTATCTCTAGAATTAATTATTATGGTTTTAATGATTATGGGGGGTACAGGATTTGGGGTACATTATGCAGGTATATTATTATTAAAAAATAGTTTTAAAACTCTAAAAGAATTAAAAAATAAAACAATAGATAAGTTAGAGTTTAAAGATAGAATTAAAAGAGAGCCTTTTTTTAAAAATCCAGAACCAAAGACAATGTTTTATATTCTATTAATCGCTTTTATTTTTGTGACTTTATTTTCAACTGCTGAGATATTTAATGGATGGGAATCAATAAGACATTCCTCTTTTCAGGTTATATCATCTTTAACAGGTACTGGTTTTGCTTCTACAACACTTATAAATTGGAATGCTTTTGGAATTTTCTTTTTAACTATATTAATGATCCTTGGAGGAATGATGGATTCTACTTCAGGGGGATTAAAACTATATAGAGTTTATATAGCTTTAAAAATGATTATAATTGAAATGCAATCTTATTTCAAACCTCAAGGTGTAAAGTTTCACTTTGAAGTTCATAAAGGGGTTTCAAAAAAAGAAGTTGGTTTAGACACTTTAAAAAATATATTATCTATTTTTACTATGTATTTTTTAATTTATTTTATTGGTGTTTTTGTGTTAGTTTCACATGGATATAATCTTCAAGATTCTTTATTTGAATATGCCTCAGCTTTATCAGCTGTTGGATTATCAGTAGGTATTACAGTTCCTGACGCTCCATTGGGGGTTTTATGGATTGAAATATTTGGTATGTATCTTGGAAGATTAGAATTTTATGCAATTATTTATGCAGTTATGAAACTTTTTAAAGATATTAAAGATATAATAAAATGGGAGCGTTAAGCTCCCATTTTATTATCTAACTGTCATATTTGATTTTAATTTTTCATTTTGAATTTTCTTCTTATGTTTAGCTCCATAGTAGTTTACTCCCCATACTCCTAAAATTATTAATACCATTCCTACTATATAGTACCAATATAGTTCTTCTCCTCTAAAGAAAAAACCTGCCAGTACTGTTATAACAGTAGTTAAATTAGCAAATATAGACGATTCTACAGCAGT
>CAZRTN010000004.1:0-5859 GCA_964603015.1 uncultured Thermotogaceae bacterium
AAAACAGCTGAAAATGCTCTTTTATTGACTTTAATTTATGGGGCTATTGTAGCAATTGTTGGTGGTTCTTTTTCAGGTAATTTGATAAGAATCTTTGTTGATAATCCAAACTTGATAGAAATGGGTTCTGAATATATTCGTATAATTTTTATTGGATCTATAAGTATGTTTTTACCAATAATTGGAAACAGTATATTAAGAGGAGAAGGAAATACTTTTTATCCAATGTTGGCATTGATCCTTGGAGCAGTTATAAATATTATTCTTGATCCTTTCTTAATTTATGGATTGTGGATATTTCCAGAAATGGGAATAAAAGGAGCAGCATATGCAACAGTTATTGCTAGACTAATAAGTGGATCTTTTGTTTTATTCATGCTTTTTAATGCAGATAATAAAATAGAATTTAATTTAAAATATTTCAAGCCAGATGTAAAAATTCTGAAAGGTATTTATATAGTGGGATTACCTGCTATGTTTATGCAGATGTTGGCTAGTGTTATGATAGCAGGTGCTAATAAAATAGTAGGACAATTTAGTCCCAATGCAATAGCAGTTGTTGGGATATTTTTTAGACTTCAAGCTTTTATTTTTATGCCTGTTTTCGGATTAAATCAGGGATATGTACCAATAGTTGGTTATAATTATGGGCATAAAAATCCAGAAAGGGTTAAAAAGGCAATTAAAATAGGACTTATAACTGGTTTTTCAATTACTACAATGGGTTTTTTATTGTTTCAATTTTTGCCAGTTCAACTTATAACTATGTTTAATGATAATGAAGAATTAATTGAAATTGGATCAAGAGCTTTAAAAATAATAAGTATAACTTTTCCTTTAGTAGGACTTCAAATAGTTGGAGTAGGAACTTTTCAAGCCATTGGAAGAGGTTTGCCTAGTTTAATAGTATCTTTTTTAAGACAAATAATAATTCTATTACCAACTATGTATTTATTGGGTGAAATTTTTGGGTTGGAAGCAGTATGGTTTGCTTTTCCAATATCAGAAACAATTTCATTTCTTTTATTAGGGTTTTGGTTATATAAAGTTCTTAAAAAAGAATTATATAAATTGTCTTCTTAATGAGGTGATTTTATGGAGGGTTTATCATTTCCAAAAGATTTTTTGTGGGGGGCTGCAACAGCAGCACATCAGATAGAAGGATTCAATTATGGATCTGATTGGTATCAATGGGAAAAAAAAGGGAAAATAAAAGATGGAAGTACTTCTGAAAAAGCTTGTTTATCTGAAAAATATTTTATGAGAGACATTGAAAATTTAACTGAATTAAATATGAATTCTTATCGATTTTCAATTGAATGGGCCAAGATAGAGACAAGAAAAGGTGATTTTAATAATAAAGAAATTGAAAGATATAAAAAAATGATTAACGAGCTTAAAAGAAGAAACATAGAACCTATAGTCACTTTATTCCATTTTTCTTTACCTCAATGGTTTTCTGAAATTGGAGGTTTTTCCAAAGTAGAAAATATAAAGTTCTTTACAAATTATGTGCATAGAATTGTTAAAGAATTAAAAGGAATGGTTCAATATTATATTGTGATAAATGAACCAATGGTTTATTTAACTCAAGGCTATTTGTTTGGAGAATGGCCACCAGGGAAAAAAGATATTGAAGAAACTTATAATGTAGGTAAGAATTTACTTATGCTATATGATAAAACATATAATATGATAAAAAAAATGGAACCATACAGTAAAATTTCGATAGCTAAACATACATCAGTTTATGAACCATATTCAAAAATGTCACTAAAAGATAGATTAGCTACAAATAAAATTAGAGAACTTTTTGATCACACTTTTATTGATTCAATACGAGAGCAGAAAATATTACCCCCTTTTGGAAATAAAGAATCTTTAGAATACAATTCTGATTTGGATTTTTTAGGTATTAATTATTATACTAAAAGATATATTAAATATGATAAAGAGAAAAAATTTGATATAAAAACAAAATCAACACATTTGACAGATATTGGATGGGAGTTTTATCCAGAAGGAATAGAAGATGTTTTAGAAAGGTTTTCAAAATATGATATACCAATTATGATTACTGAAAATGGAATTGCTGATGCTGATGACCGTTATAGAACCAGATATATTTTAGTGACTTTAGAAAAAATACATTACGCACTTAAAAAGAATATAAAAATTATTGGTTATATGCATTGGTCTTTGATGGATAATTTTGAATGGATTGAAGGATTATCGATGAGGTTTGGTCTTTATAAAACTGACTATAATAATAATATTTTGACATTAAGAAATTCTGGTGAAATATACTCAAAAATTGCTAATAATAATTATATTTCCGAATCATTTTTAAAATTTATAAAATAATAAATGGAGCATTAAGCTCCATTTATTATTTTTTTTACAAAAGTTGGTAAGGAAAAACATCCAACATGTATTTCTTCATTATAGTATTTTAAATCTTTACCAAAATTCCTTATTTTTTCAGGGTCAAAATCTTTTATTGGGTCTAAACCTTTTGAAGCAAATGTCCAAGACCAAGTTCCTGGAGGATATTGAGGTACGAAACCCATATATAATTTGGTGTTTTTAAAAACATTATTAATTCTATTAAAAGCTAAATTCATCCATTCGTGGTGGATAAAAGGGTCTTCAGTTTCTGCAGAAAATACACCATTTTCATTAAGCGCGTCATAACATGATTTATAGAAATCTTCAGTAAAGAGAAGGCCACCTTCTCCTTCTGTAGGGTCGGTAGAATCTATTATGATTATATCGAAATAATTTTTGTAATTTTTTATAAATTTTGCACCATCTTCTGCAACTAATTTAAGTTTTGGGTTATCAAATTCAATAGATGTTGTAGGCAAAAATTTTCTAGCTACTTCCATTACTCTTTCATCTATTTCACACATTATTACTTCTTCTACAGAATCATGTTTTAATACTTCTCTAGCTGTTCCTCCATCTCCTCCACCAATAATTAAAACTTTTTTTGGGTTTTTAGAGATAAACATAGGAACATGCGTTATCATTTCATGATAAATAAATTCGTCAGCTTCTCTAGTCATAGTTAAACCATCCAAAGTAAATACTCTACCAAATTCTGGGGTTTCAAAAACATCAATTCTTTGATATTTTGATTGTTCTGAATGTAAAAATTTATTTATTTTATAAAAGACACCAGAGGTATTTCCAGGGTTATATTCGTTAAACCAGAAATGATTACCAGCTTCTAAATTCATTTTACCACCTCTGTTTTATGTGCTGAATTTTCTGGTACTCCTATTTCTCTATAAATTCCTCTTTTATGCTCTTTTACTTCAGTTCTTATAGAATTGAAAGCTTTTTTAAGATAATCAAAAGCCAACCAAGGATCAACTTCGTCTCCACAAGTAAAAAGATCTATTGAAGCATAACCATATTCAGGCCATGTGTGAATAGCTAAATGTGATTCAGATACAATTACAGCTCCACTAACACCATGCGGTAAAAACCTATGAAATGTTGAAGTAACTATAGTTGCCCCTGTAGAAATTGCTGCTTTTTTCATGTGGTATTCAACATCTTCTACTATATCTAAAACGTCTCTATCACAATTATAAAATTCTGCTATTAAATGTCTTCCTAAAGATTTATCCATTATTTTCCCTCCTAATATATTTCGATCCATAAAATTTCTGAACTATTATTTTTTTGATTGTTTTTTATGTAATGTTTTTTATTGGATTTAAAGAAAAAACATTCACCTTCAGAGGCTTTATACTTCAAATCATCTAAATGAATCTCAATTTTTCCTTTTGTAATATAACCAAATTCAAATCCTTCGTGAGAGTCTTCTATTTCAGAGGAGGAACCAGGTTTAATTGTTAAAATAGAAGGTTCAATTTTTTTTGGTTCTATTTTAGTCAACAATAATTGTTCTTTTACCCCTTTTGGGCTATCATATATTGGGATTCTTTCAGATTTTTTGTATACTACTTTTTCTTGTTCATTGAGACTTGAAAAAAAACCAACTAAATCAGTTCCTAAAGCCCTTAAAATTAATTCTAAGTTTTCTATAGTCGGGGAGCTTAAATTTCTTTCCAATTGAGATATGAAACCTCTAGTTAAGTCAGATCTTATGGCTAACTCTTCTTGTGTCATATTATTTGAAATTCTAAGACTTTTTAATTTTTGACCTATATCCATAATTAACCTCCAAAGCGTTTTACAAAAGAGAAAAAAATCAAATGTATTATATATTAAACATATCGTTTAAAATTATATTCTTTTTCTTTTTTATTGTCAATAGATAGATTTTAAAATTGTGTTTCTAGATTTTCAATTTTTACTACATGTGATATACTATTAATGAAATTTATAGTTTTTGTATGTAATACAAAAGGAGGACAAAAATGAGAACTTATCTTGGTATTGACCTTGGAACTGCTAATACATTAGTTTATTCAAAAGGAAAAGGTATAATTATAAATGAACCTTCTGTTATAGCAATTGACCAAAATAATGGAAAAATATTACACGTTGGGATAGAAGCAAAGAAAATGATAGGTAAAACTCCCAGCAACATAGTAGCCATAAGACCTCTGAAAGATGGAGTAATTGCAGATTATGATATTGCATTGGCTATGATGAAACATTTCATAAGCTCTTCTGTAGGTAAATTTTCTTTTTTCAAACCTACAGTAGTTGTTGGAATTCCAACAGATGCTACAGAGGTTGAAAGAAGTGCTTTAAAAGAAGCGTCTTTAGATGCAGGTGCTCACAGAGCGTTTTTAATAGAAGAAGCTATGGGAACTGCTATAGGGGCAGGATTGGATGTAGAAGAAGCTTCAGGTAATATGATAGTTGATATTGGTGGAGGTACCACAGAGATAGCTGTTATATCTCTTGGGAATATTGTGTTATCTAAGTCAATAAGAATTGCAGGAGACGAAATAGATGAAAGTATAATGGAGTATGTAAAAAACAAACACAACATTTTAATTGGAGAAAAAACTGCTGAACGAATAAAAATGGAAATAGGTAATACATTTACATCTGATGAATACGATGATCTTAAGATGGATATAATCGGATTAGATGTATTGACTGGGTTACCAAAAAATATAGAATTAAAAGGTGATAGTATAAGAGAAGCAATAGAAAAACCTGTTATGAGAATTATTGAAAATATAAAATTAGCTGTAGAAGCTACTCCACCAGAATTATTATCGGACATAGTTAATAAAGGAATATGTTTAGCAGGTGGAGGAGCAATGTTAAAGGGAATGAAAGAATTAATTGAGAAAGAAACTCTTATAAGAGTAGTAATAGCTGAAGAGCCTCTTACATGTGTTGCTAGAGGTGCTGGAATGGTTATAGATAAAATAGATATTTTAGAAAATTTAGAAAAAAACAGATAAGATGAAAAAGAGTTTGTTTTATTTGAATATATTAATTTTTATAATTATAATAGCAAATATATATAAACCCATTGAAAAACATATTCAATGGGTTGTTTTGCCATTTGATATGATTTTTTCTAATATAAGTGAATACGTAGAAGTATCTAAGTTAAATAATGAAAATTTTATCGAGATAGAAAACGAACTAAAAAAATATGAAATAAAAACTACTACAGATTTAATGTTAGATACAAATTCTAAACCGGGAATCATTCTTTTTGAAAACGGAAAATATTATAGAGTTAAAACAACCAAAAAAATTGATATAAATTCATTAGTTATAGATGTGAACAAAAACTTGATTGGTTTTGTTGAATCCAATATAAATGATATTGCCATTGTTAAAAAAATAGGCTGGGGTTACAACAGTTTTTTTGGAGTTTTAAGTGACAATGATGTTTTTATTGAAGAGCAC
>CAZRTN010000004.1:5959-20403 GCA_964603015.1 uncultured Thermotogaceae bacterium
AGCAATATATTTTTTATGTTTCCTATTTTTTCTATTTATCTCAAATTTTTAAAAGATGATGAATATGATCTTATATTTACTATGATTTATGTTTTATTTTTCTTTTCTTCAAGATATGATTTAGGTTTTACAGCTATATTATTCTATTTAACATATATTATCTTTAGAAAACTTTTTAATAATTTACCTAATAATTACTACGGAGTGGTATTATACTCTTTACCTTACACAGTTTTTCTTAGCTATATAACAAACTCTTATTTTAGTTTTATTGTAACTAATATTTTAATCATAACTCTTTATTTTTTGAATATGAGGATGATTTTTAATGAAAGATAATAGAGTTAACTTATTATTTTTAATAATGCTAACTGCTTTTTCAATTTTAATTGGAAGAGCTTTTTATTTACAGGTTTTGAACTGGAAAGATTATAGATTGAATGTTTTAGATATGAGCACAAGGGTTTATGAAATACCTGGTAGAAGAGGTAATATTTATGATAAGAATGGAAAACTTTTAGCTTGGAATGAAAAAATATATCAAATTAATTTAACAAGCGAGATATTAGAATCTGAAGAAGAAAATAAACTAAAAGACTATCTTAAGTTTTCTAATCTTGATATAAATGAAATAATTGATGATTTAAATTTTAATAAGAGTGCTAAAGTAAATATTCCCAGTACAACAGCTATGAAAATAAATTCATTGGATAATTTTTTAGTAAATGAGAGGTATATTAGAAAATATACCCATGAATCACTATACCATTTGTTGGGTTATGTTGACAACGAAGGGGTTCCTAGAACAGGAATAGAACGAGAGTTTAATGAAACACTTAAAGGAAAAGAAGGTTATAAAATTGTCACTATATCTCCTTCGGGGTATATAGAGAGCACAATAGAAAATATTCCTTCAATTAAGGGGGATAATTTATTTTTAACCATAGATATAGATTTGCAAGAAAAAATATATAATTATATGGAAGAACACAATCATATTGGAAGTGTTATTATATCTGACCCTGAAGATGGATCTATAATCTCTATGGTTTCATATCCAGCACCTGACCCTAATGAATTTTCTAGAGGATTGACTAATCTAGAGTTTAGAAGAATATTGAATGATGCTAAATCACCTCTTTTAAATAGAAGTATTTCAGCATCTTTTGCTCCAGGATCAGTCTTGAAACCATTCATTGCATATTCTGCTTTGGAATATGGTATTTCACCAGAGGCAACTGTCAATTCTACTGGTAGGTACACAATTTATAATTCTTCGGGTAATCCAATAGCTACTTTTGATGATTGGAACTTGATTGGGCATGGAATTGTAGATCTTGTTAAATCTTTGAGAGTTTCAGCCAATAGTTATTACTATAAATTAGGCGAAGAAATAGGAATAAATTTTCTAGAAGAGCAAGCCAATAAGTTTTCTCTCACAAGTGAAACTGGTATAGATTTACCAGGAGAAATAGAAGGTGTTTTTCCAGATGAAGAGTGGAAAAGAAACAGATTTGATGAACCTTGGTATCCTGGAGAAACTATACAGGCTTATATAGGCCAGAGTTATATCCAAATGACTCCAATTCAGATATTAAGATATTATAATTTACTATCAAAAAACGGAGAATATTATAAATTTCATATATATAACAAAACTAAAAATATTTTTAATGAAGAAATAGACAAATATGAAAAAGAATTATCAAGTAAATATGATTTAAAAGAAGAATACCTTTCTTATATATTAGATGGGTTAATTCAAGTAACTTCATACCCAGGAGATTCCAAGAATGGAGGAACTGCATATGAAGGTTTTCATGATGCTGATTATGTAGTAGCAGGTAAAACGGGTACAGCTCAAGTTTCAGGAGGTAAAAGGCCACATGCTTGGTTTGCTGGTTATACCCCTGAAACTGAAAAAAAATATTCTATTGTAGTTTTCATTGAAAATGGTGGGTTTGGATCATCGGTTGCCGTACCTATAGCGAGAGAATTTTTAGATTTGGTTTTGAGTGAATCTGGCTAAGATTTTTTTTGCTGTTTTAGATGCAGCAATACCGCCTTTACCCGTCTCTCTAAGGTCTTCATTCATAGATCTTCCAACTTTTGCCATTGCTTGTGCTACCTCATCAAAAGGAATGACACTTTCTATTCCAGATAACGCCATTTCAGCTGAGGTTAAAGCCAAAATACTGGCTGCAGGGTTTCTTTTGATACAAGGTACTTCAACAAAACCTCCAACAGGATCACAAACTAAACCCATTAAAAATTTAAGGGCTAACGCAGAAGCATTTTCAACTTGTTTTGCAGAACCTCCAAGGGCATTAACTGCTGCTCCTGCTGCCATGCTACAAGCACTTCCTATTTCAGCTTGGCATCCACCTGCTGCCCCAGAGAGAGTTGATTTTTTACTTATAAATTCTCCTATAGCCCCTGCAATAATCAATGATTGTACTATTTTTTCTTTTTCTATCTTTTTTTCTTCATATAAAGAAATCAATACTCCTGGTACTACACCAGCAGATCCAGCAGTTGGGCAAGCGACAATTTTACCCATATTTGCGTTATTTTCAGAAGTGGAAAGAGCTGCCAATAATGATTTTGAGAACAAATCATTCATTATACTATTTCCACTTTCTTTATGAATTTTATATTTTTTAGTATTGAAACCACTCCAGCCTGTTAAGCTAAGATCATCATTTTTAAGTTTAGCCTTATATGAATCTAACATTTCTTCAAAAATATTTGTAGTAAATGAGACTAAATCATCTTGATCTTGACCATTTTCTAACATTTCCCATTCTAAAATAATTTCATAAAGTTCTTTTTTTGATTTTATAGATAAATCAATGATTTCACCAAAATTTGAGTACATAGTGTCATCCCCTTTTTATTGGAGGTTAAAATATGAAAGCTGTTATTATCGATGGTTATATAGACGAACCTGCTGCATTGGGAGTTCCTCCTTATATTTCTCCTCATGTTAGGTATTCCGCAGGAGCTCTCATTTATCATGGAATTGAAGTTAAGTATTATACTATTGATCAAATTAGAGAGAAAGACTTATGGCAATCTTTTGATCATTTTGATTATACTATAATTATAGCAGGAACAACAGTTCCTGGCCATTATCTTGGTGGAAAACCAATAAATATAGAAGAAATAAAACAAATATTTAAATATAATCCTTCTCCTTTAAGAGTTTTAGGAGGACCAATTACTAAAGGCTATACTTTAACAGGAGGAAAAAGTGCTTCAGTAATAAAAGATCTATTAGATGAAAATTATGATTTTATTGTAGAAGGTGCATTAGAGAATTTTTTAATTAATTATCCTGTTAATGATAGATGGGATTTAAAAGAAAGAGAAAAATATGAAGTTATAGATAAAGTTGCAAAAATAGGTTCAGAAATAGTAAAACAACATCCAAGATACCCTGATGTCATAATTGAAATAGAGCTTTCAAGAGGTTGTGATAGGCAAGAAGGCTTTTGTAGTTTTTGTACAGAACCTATTATATACGGTAAATATAAAGAAAGAAATATTAAAAGTGTTATAGGTGAATTAGAAGCTCTTTCGAAAAATGGTACAAAAAACATTCGTTTTGGACGAAGCTCTAATTTTTTGGCTTATGGAATGACTTTTAATAATGGGGAAATTAATACACAAATTTTCAAAGATTTATACAAAGAAATTCATGGTAAATTTGATATGATACATACCGATAATGCTAATCCAAAATTCATTGTAGAAAATTATGAAAAATCAAAAAAAATATTAGAAACTATTGCTAAATATAATACAGCAGGAGATATTCTTTCATTTGGAATTGAAAGTTTTGACGAAAATGTATTGAAAAAAAATAGAATTTCTGGAAATCAAGAAGATTTCATTAAAGCAATTGATATCGTCAACAAAATTGGTGGAGAAAGAGATGAAAATGGAATACCTAAGCTATTACCTGGTATTAATTTATTATATGGATTAATTGGAGAGACTAAAGAAACTTATGAAATCAATAAAAGATTTTTAGAAAAAATATTTGCTGACAATAATATGTTAAGAAGAATTAATGTAAGACAAGTTATGATATTTCCAGAGACTTTTTTATCTAATACAGATGAAAAACATAAAGTGAAAAAGAAACAATTTTTAAACTTCAAAGAATTTATGAAAATATATGATAATAAAATGTTAGAAAGAGTTTTTCCATTAGGAACGATATTAAAAAAATTAATAGTTGAAAAAATTGATAATAATATGACATTTTCAAGACAATTAGGAACATATTCAGTTATATGTGGGTCACCAAAACAAAGAGAAAAATTATCAAAATTTGATGGTGTTGTTGTTGATCACGGATCAAGATCTTTAACTGTGTTAGAAAATCCTGTTCAATTAGAAAAACTAAATAGAAGACAGTTATCAATGATAAAAGGAATTTCTAAAAAAGCAGCTGAGAAAATAATTTTTGATAAAAATTATGATTTTCTAAATAAATACCAATTGAAAAATATACAAAAAATAATAAATGGCCCGATTAAATGAAATCAGGCCATTTATTTAATGTATTTTCTTTTCCATTTCTGTTTGTGTTAAAAAATCTTTAAACCCATTATCTATTAATGCTTTATACATTGGGTCATTTTCTGGAACTCCAACAACAGATACAGAATCATGATTTTTAGTGACTCTTTTTACAACATCTTCTAGAAATAACTTGTAAGGTGTTGTATCATCTATTGGTGATGCATCAACAATAAAACTATTATCTTTGTTTTCTCCCCAAGCAACATAGCCTATTGTATATCCCCATTCCGTAACTTTTTCTATTATGTATCTATCTTCACTTTTTTCTAAAGTTTGAGGGTGTCTTTGCCAATTAGGTTTTCTTTTTATATTAGTTTTTGCTTTAAAAGAATTTTCTTTTAGCCACTTATTATCTTCTTCTGAATATTTGTAATTTGTATTTTCATTTTTTTTAGTTTTTAAATTAAAAGAGACTAAATCTCTTTTTTCTTTAAAACCATGTTTTTTATAAAAGTTTATAGCTCTTTTTTCATTTTTTTCAACCTCTAGAATTATTTTTTTAACCCCTTTCCATTTTAGTGTTTCTAGGGTTCTATAAATAATTTCAGAGGCTATTCCTTTTCCTCTGTATTGAGGGAGTACTCCGATTGAATCTATTCTACCTAATTCACCTCTATGAGAAACTATTGAAAATCCTATTGGTGAACCATCATCATAACATATGAAGGAATCTTCTAAAGATATAGAATATTCTTTTACGTCCTTTTCAAAAGTTTTCAAATTCCAATCAATTGGAACTATATAATCTTTGAAAACATCATTAACTAATCTAATTATTTCTACCTGGGAAACATCTTTTAATGATCTATATGAAAACATATAATCCCTCCTCTCGTATAAATTATACTATATATTTTAGATTTGATAAAATTAACCATCTTTTAATTAATTAAACATAATATCATATACATGTAATTATTTGTTATAATTAATTTTAATTATAATTATTTGGGAATAATCAAAAAAATGATATAATTATAAAGAAAAGAAAGGAGGAACTTTTAATGGGTAAAAAAATAAAAAGCATGGGTGGCAGATCTTTTAAGAAGAGCGCTCCTAAAAAATCAGGTAACATGAATAAATTATTGCAACAAGCACAACAAGCACAACAAGCAATGGAAAAAGAAATGGAAGAGATGGAAGCAGGTTTAGTGAACAAAGAAATAGAAGCCACATCTGGTGGTGGAGTAGTAAAAGTAATAGTTAGTGGTGATCTAAGAGTTAAAGATGTTCAAATTTCTGACGAATTAGAAGACGAAGATATGGATATCATCAAAGATATGATAATCGCCGCTACTAATGAAGCTCTTGAGAATGCAAAATCATATAAAGAAGAAGAAAGTGAAAAAATTTCTGAAAAATACCTAGGCGGATTCGAAGGAATGGGTTTAGGCTTATAAAAACTTTAACGTTCATTTTGCATTAGCTTATAAATTTAGAGATATAATATAGTTAGAGAAAAAAATAACAATTGCTCATACATCTTTAGGAGGTGCACTTTATGATAAAAGTTGCGATTAATGGTTTTGGAAGAATTGGAAGATTGGCATTCAGACTTATGTTTGACAATCCTGAATTTGATATTGTTGCTATTAATGATTTATCTGATTCAAAAGCTTTAGCTCATTTATTAAAATATGATACAGCACATGGAAGATTTAAAGGCACTGTAGAAGTAAAAGAAGGAGCTTTCAGTGTTAATGGAAAAGACGTAAAGGTAATAGCAGAGAAAGATCCTACTAAATTACCATGGGAAGATTTAGGAGTTGACGTTGTATTAGAATGTACAGGTGTTTTCAGAACAAAAGAAAAAGCAGCTATGCATTTAGAAGCTGGCGCTAAAAAGGTTATAATCTCAGCACCAGGTAAAGGAGATATACCTAGTGTTGTATACAATGTTAATCATAATATTCTTTCTGGTGATGAAAATATTATTGATGGAGCTTCATGTACAACGAACTGTTTAGCTCCTGTTGCAAAAGTATTAAACGACAATTTCGGATTAGTAAAAGGTTTCATGACTACAATTCATGCTTTCACAGCAGATCAAAATACTGTTGATGCAGTACATAAAGATTTCAGAAGAGCAAGAGCTGCTTCTCAAAATATTTCACCTACAACAACAGGTGCAGCAGTAGCTGTTGGAAAAGTTTTACCTGCAGTACAAGGTAAATTAGATGGAATAGCTATGAGAGTACCTACTGTTACAGGTTCAGTTGTGGATCTAGTAGTAGAACTTGAAAAAGACGTTACAGTTGAAGATATAAATAACGCAATGAAAAAAGCATCAGAAGGTGAATTAAAAGACACATTAGGTTATACAGAAGATCCTATTGTATCAAGTGATGTCATTGGTTGTTCAAATGGTTCATTATTTGATTCACTTATGACTAATGTTATGACTGTTGATGGAAAACAATTAGTAAAAATTGTTTCTTGGTATGACAACGAAATGAGTTATACATCACAATTGGTAAGATTGGTAAAACATTTAGCATCATTAATTAAATAATAAAAAATAAATAAATGGGAGACCTAACAGTCTCCCTTTTTTTAAATAAAACCGGGGGTGAAATAATGAGTAAAATGACAATAAAAGATATTAATTTAACAGATAAAAAAGTAATAATGAGAGTAGATTTTAATGTTCCAATAAAAGATGGAAATATTACTGATGAAACAAGAATTAAAGCAGCAATACCTACAATAAATTATGTGCTAGAAAAAGGTGCTAAAGTTATTCTCTTATCTCATCTAGGAAGGCCAAAAGGAGAAAAAAAAGCTGAATTTTCTTTAAAACCTGTAGCTAATAGATTAAATGAAATAATCAAAAATGAAGTAAAATTTGTTGAAGATACAAGAGGAGAAAAAGTTGATAATGCTGTTAATTCATTAAAATCAGGAGAAGTATTAGTATTAGAAAATACAAGATTTGAAAAAGGTGAAAAGAAAAATGATGAAGAATTGGCTAATTATTGGGCTTCTTTAGCTGATATTCATGTTAACGATGCTTTTGGTACAGCTCATAGAGCTCATGCTTCTAATGTTGGTATTGCTTCCATCATTCCATCGGTAGCAGGCTTTTTGATGGAAAAAGAGATTAAATTTATTGGTGGAGTTACTGAAAATCCTGAAAAACCATACGCAGTTATTTTAGGCGGAGCTAAAGTTTCAGATAAAATAGGAGTTATAAGAAATTTAATGGACGAAGCAAATAAAATCTTCATTGGTGGAGCTATGATGTTTACATTTTTAAAAGCTTTAGATAAAAAAATAGGTTCATCAAAATTCGAAGAAGATAAAATAAATTTAGCAAAAGAATTAATAAAAGAAGCAAAAGAGAAAAACGTTGAGTTAATTCTTCCTACTGATGCTATTATTGCACAAAAATTAGAAGCTGGGGTAGAGAAAAAAACAGTTTCAATAGAAGATGGAATAGAAGAAGGTTGGATGGGTCTTGATATAGGAACCGAATCATTGGATTTATTTAAAAAAGAATTATCAGACATGAAAACAATTGTATGGAATGGACCTATGGGAGTTTTTGAAATAGAAGATTTTGCTCAAGGAACTAAACAAATTGCTCAGATCATTGCTGATTTAACAGATGATGGTGCTACAAGTATCATTGGGGGAGGCGATTCAGCAGCTGCAGCTGAAAAATTTGGTTTAGCTAAAAAATTCTCTCATGTTTCAACTGGAGGAGGAGCTTCTTTAGAATATTTAGAAGGAAATGAATTACCTGGAATAAAATCCATTGCAAATAAAAAAAAACTAGGTGAAAGAAACTTCATCCTTGCTGGAAACTGGAAAATGAACAAAACTAATACTGAGGCTTCAGCTTTTGTCAATAAATTGGTTTCTCAAATTGGAAATGAAAATAAATTTGAAGTTATTTTAGGAGTTCCTTTTACAGCCCTTGATAGAGTTGCAGACATTACTAGGAGTTCGAAAATAAAGGTTTCTGCAGAAAACATGTATTTTGAAGAATCAGGAGCGTTTACAGGAGAAATTTCAGCAAAAATGTTGAAAGATATCAATACTGAATATGTAATTATAGGTCATTCTGAAAGAAGAAATATTTTTAAAGAAACAGATGAAGAAATAAACAAGAAAGTAAAAAAAGCTCTATCAGAAGACTTAAAAGTGATCTTATGTGTCGGTGAACTATTAGAAGAAAGAGAAGAAGATCTAACTTATAATGTAGTAGAAAGACAAATAAAAAAAGGTTTAATGGGAGTTACTAAAGAAGATATGGCTAATGTGGTAATTGCTTATGAACCAGTATGGGCTATTGGAACAGGAAAAGTAGCAACACCAAAACAAGCTCAAGATTCACATAAATCTATAAGAGATCTAATTTGCAGCATATACGATAGAGATATTGCTAATTCAACATCAATTCTTTACGGTGGTTCAGTTAAACCAGCGAATATATTTGGGTTATTCACAAAACCTGATATAGATGGAGGATTAGTAGGTGGAGCTTCATTAAAAGACGATTTTATAGAACTAGCAGAAATAATGAAAGAAATTATTGTGTAAAATATATCAAAGGCATCTGAAATATGATGCCTTTTTTTTATAAATATGATATAATTCCTTTGAGGTGATAAAAATGGATGAAAATAAAAATGAAAATCATGAATTTGAAGAATTAGTCAATGAAGAGAATTATACCAAAAATAATAAAAAAGAAAAACTAATACTTTTCTCTGCAATAGGAATTATAGTAGTTTTCACGCTTGTTTTAATAGTCATTTTTACCATTTTCAACAAGAATTATGATCTTACCATTAACTATAATATGCCAAATTCAATAGTAAGAGAAAATATTGAGAAAATAAACGTAAGTCTAACTGGAAATAAAGAATATAACTTCGATTTTAACTTAGATCAAAATATTATATTGGAAAATATTAAAAGTGGAAATTATGACGTAACCTTATCTGTTCTAAATCAAGAATCACTAAAATCTTATCAAGGAACTAGTGAGGTTTATTTAGACGATAACAAAACAATAAATATTGAATTATCTAAACCATCTATAAAATATTCAATAGACCACACCTGGGTTGGAGATACTTTAAATATAGATTTACCTGAAGGATATGATGAATATTTGGTTTATAAAAAAGATGGGAATCAATACTTTTTATTTGAATCTTTTGAAAATAATTCGTTCACTCTTAGTAATATTGATAATTATAATGATTTTAGATTTTCTGTTGTTAAAAATGGTCAGATTTATGAATACTCTGAATCATATGAAATTTCTAGTAACTCTCCACCAGAAACACCAACAATTAGAGGTATTTCAAATGGAGAAACAGTTGATCCTTTGAATACAATAAATGTGAGCTTTAATTCAAATGATGCTGAAAATGATGAAATATTATATACTGTAAGTCTTGAAACAAATGGAGACTCAAAAAATATTCAAACTAGATCGAGAAATACAAACATAAGACTTGAAGATCTCGAATATGAAACAAATTATACTATGGAAATAATTGCATTTGACGGGAACTCAGAATCTAAAAACTCAATAGATTTTTCTACTAGGAATTTACCTGAGAAAACATATTTGTATTCACCATCAGGAAGAGAAGGGGTTACTATTTATGAAGTAGTTGATCCTAGAAATCCAGAAGAAATTAATACTATTGATGTTGGAGGTACAGTTAAAGAAGTTGTTAAAGATAGAAATTATATTTATATACTTAGAGACTCAGAAGGGATAAACATCGCCAATGTTTCAAATCCTTCAAATCCAAGAATGATTAAATCAATTGAATTGGATGATATTGATAAAATAACAATAGCTAATAATTATCTATATGTTAGGTTCAATGATGATAGAGTTGGGGTTTATTCAATCAAAGATTTAGAAAATCCTGAATTTTTAGGTTTTACAGAAATCAAATATTATGGCTCAGAAAATCCAGAAATTAGATATATTACTTCTAATCAAGAATTTGAGTCTACTATTATAGGTAATAGTTATCAAATTATGGCAAAGGATCAAAGAGTTACTGTAGATGAGTATTCAATAATAGTAAATACTGAATCTTTAAAACAGTTTATTGATAACAATTATTCAAAAGTATTTGATAATTTAAGATTAGTTTTTTCTATGAATAATTATGAAGATTTTCAAACAGTCAAAGGTATGGAAAAAATAAAATCACAATTAAAAACTGCTATTATAGAAATGTATAATAAACAAAATGAATCAGAAATTAAACAAATTATTCTAAAAATTCAATAATTAAAGTAATAATTTAACTCTCGTATTTGTTAAAATACGAGAGTTTTTTTTATAGATTTATTAAAAGATATTTAACAATCATTAGTTATAATATATTTAACCCCCCATAAGGGGGTAAGGAGGTTTTTATTATGGATAATGAATATAAAATAAATTTTTCTGTAGAAGGTATGACATGTGCTGGATGTGTAAGAAATGTGGAAAGGTCCTTGAAAAAAATTGATTCAGTCAAATATGTTTCAGTAAATTTAGCAACAGAAAGAGTTTTTTTAATATCTGACAAAGAAATATCGTTTGAAGTGATCAAAAATAAAGTAAATAATGCTGGATATAAAGCTATAAAAAAAAGAATATCAAAAGATATTTTAGAAGAAAAATTTAAGAAGTCAAAATTAAATCTAATAATAGCTTCTTCAGTTACTATTCCTTTAATGGCTCTTATGATTTTTAATATGTTTGGATTAAAAATACCTTTTTTTCATTTTATAGAACTATTTTCTTCTGGATTTGTGTTATTTTATTCTGGTAGAAAAACATTTAAAGGTGCTTTTATAGCAATAACTCATGGACATACAAATATGGATACATTAGTTAGTATCGGTGGGTTATCAGCATGGGGAACTAATTTATTAGCTGTTTTAGGATTAAATATATTTTCTTTTGGAACGCTTGCTGCAATGCTTATAAATTTACATATTCTCGGAAGATTTATTGAGTCAAAACTAAAAAGAAATGCTTCAAAAGAAATTAAAAATTTATTAGAATTAAAATCAGAAAAAGCATTTGTAGAAACTGAGGGAGAAGAATATGTAGAAGTACCAATAGAGAGTGTGAAAAAAGGAGATATTGTTATAGTTAAAAAAGGCTCTAAAATACCTTTAGATGGAGAGATAGTTTATGGAAATGCAAGTATAAATGAATCCATGATAACCGGGGAACCAATTCCAGTTTATAAAGAAAAAGGTGATGAGGTTATAGGCGGAACTGTTAATGAAAATGGTATGATTAAAGTAGAGGTTCAAAATGTTGGAGAAGATACCTTTTTGAATCAAATGATAAAATTAATAGAAGAATCACAATCTGCAAAAATACCCATTCAATCATTTGCTGATAAAATAACTAATTATTTCATACCGATAGTAGTTGGGTTAGCTATATTCAGTGCATTATTTTGGTATTTCAATTTTGATAATTTATCTGGTTATTACGATTTTTTATCCAATAACTTATTTTGGATAAAAGAGGATATAAATATAATATCTCAATCCATTTTTGTCTTTGTAGCTACTTTAGTTATAGCCTGTCCTTGTGCTTTAGGTTTAGCAATACCTATGGCATTAGTTTCTGGAAGTGGTGTAGCAGCAAAAAAAGGACTTATAATAAGAAATGGTTCAGCAATACAAATTTCAAAAGATATAGATACGATCATTTTTGATAAAACAGGAACAATAACAGAAGGGAATCCAAAAGTTGTAGATAATAACCTTTCTGATAAAGATATGCAGATAATTTCTGGACTTGAAGAATATTCTAATCATCCACTTGCTAATGCCATTATTAACTATACTAAAGAAAAAAACAATTACAATAAAATAGATTTCGAAGAAGTTGAAGAAATTACTTCAAAAGGTATTTTTGGGATATATAAAGAAGATAAATATTTTATAGGTAAGCCAGAAAAACCAGAAGAATATCAAGATATATTAAATGGGAAAAACACTATTGTTGAAGTAAGAAAAAATGACAATAAAATAGGTCATATTTCATTAGAAGATCCGATAAAACAAAATGCGAAAAAAACAATTCAAAAATTAAAAAAGATGGGGTTGACTACATATATTCTAACTGGTGATAATAAAACAACAGCTAAAAAGGTAGCTGAATCAATAGGTGTTGATTATTATGAAGCTGAAATGAAGCCAAAAGACAAAGTAAAAATTATTAATAAGCTACAGATAGAAGGCAAAAAAGTTTGTATGGTTGGTGATGGTATAAATGATGCAGCTGCATTAAAAACTGCAGATTTGTCTGTTGCAATTGGTACAGGTACAGATTTAGCAATAGAAAGTGCTGATATAGTATCAATTAAAGGAGAACTTGAGAAGATTATAGATTCTATCAATATTTCTAAAGTAACTTTCAAAAAAATCAAACAAAATCTTTTTTGGGCTTTTTTCTACAACTTAATAGCAATACCACTTGCGATGAGTGGTGTATTGCATCCTGCAATAGCAGAAATTGCTATGATATTTAGTTCAATAAACGTTATATTAAATTCAAATAGAATAAAAAAAGAATTCTAAAGGAGGTATTCAAATGAAATATACTTTTGACGTTCCTGATATGTCTTGTGAACATTGTAAATCCACAATAGAAAAAGCATTATCAGAAGAAAAATCTATAACTGGGTTTGAGGTAGATTTGAAAAATAAAAAAGTCCATATTGATACAGAAAAGCCTGCTGATATAGTTCAAAAAATATTAGATGATGCAGGATATCCATCAAAAATATACATGTAAAAAAAAGAAGAGCATAGCTCTTCTTTTTTTTATGGTGTATCAATTATGGCAATATATAAATTATTATTATCGTAAGATTTTAAAATATTCTCATAATATTCAATAGAATCTAAATGTTCGAAATCTACTCCATCATAAAAAACAATTTTCCATTCATCAGGATATTTATACAATCCTTTTTCAAATCTATTTAAATTTTCTTTCATTTGATTTAAAATGAAATCATCTTCTGGAACTTTGTCTTCAAATTTCTGTATCAAATCTTTATTAGCCTGTATTAAACCTTGATACATCTCAATCATTCTTTTTGCAGTTTTATCAAATAATTCTTTTTCTTCTGCATAATTTAGACATGAAGAAACATTATAATCACCGTATCTTTCTGCCCCTTTACTTGCCTTTTGAAATGCATCATTTTCATTCTTTGAAATAAGAATCATAGCATAAGAATTCATTTTAATTCACCTCATATAATATAATTAATTTCCTTTATTATTATAACTTAAAAGGTTTGCATTTAATTTAAAAAAGGAGCCATAAGGCTCCTTTTATTATATTATAACCATTCTCTTTGTACGTAATGAGTGTGCAATAATTCATGTGATTTATGAGAACCAGGTTTTTCTAAATATTCATCATATAATTTTTGAATATAAGGATTTTCGTGTGATTTTCTTATTGTAGATGTTCTATCTACGTTATTTAAAGCTTCAATTCTCTTTTTAATAACATCGAAATCACCATGGTGATAAGGTTGTCCACCACCACCTACACATCCACCAGGACATGCCATGACTTCAATTAAATCAACTTTTTCTTTTCCATCTCTAATATTTTCTAATAGAGTTCTTACACTTCCAAGTCCAAAAGCGACTCCTACTCTAATAGGTGTACCTTTTATGTCAACTTCAGCTACTCTAATTGAATCATATCCATGAAGAGATTCAAATTCAATATTAGGAAGTTCATCTCCAGTAACCCATTCATATGCAGTTCTTAATGCAGCTTCAGCAACTCCACCTGTTCTACCAAATATAGCAGCTGCTCCTGTTGATTCTCC
>CAZRTN010000004.1:20503-21928 GCA_964603015.1 uncultured Thermotogaceae bacterium
AATCCAGGGAATTGATGTTCTAAGAATTTAACCCAACCTGGACAACAAGAAGTTAACATTGGCATTGTTCCACCATTCTGTAATCTATCAACAAACTCTGTAGCTTCTTCCATAATTGTTAAATCAGCTGCAAAGTTGGTATCAAATACTTTGTCAAAACCCATCATTTTAAGAACACCAACTAATTTTCCAGTGGAGATTGTTCCTGGTTTATGTCCAAATTCTTCAGCTAAAGCAACTCTAACAGCTGGAGCAGTTTGAACAACAACATGTTTTTCTTTATCTTCTATTTCATCCCATACTTCTTGTATGTAGTCTTTTTCAACTAAGGCTGCAGTAGGACAAACAGCAACACATTGTCCACAGAAAGTACAATTTGTATCTTCTAATGTCCAATCAAATGTAGGTTTAACAACTGAGTCAAAACCTCTTTCTACAGCAGATAATACACCTACAGTTTGATATTCATTACATGCTGTTTCACATTTTCTACACATAATACATTTATCTGGATCTCTTATTATTGCAGATGATATATCTTTATTATACATTGATTTTTTACCGACATAAGGATTATGAGTAATGTTTAATTCTGCAGCTATATCTTGTAAATCACAATCACCATTTTTTGGACATTTTAAACAATCTTGTGGATGATCTGACAATAATAATTGTACAACAGTTCTTCTTGCGTTTATAGCTCTTCTTGAATGTGTATTTATTTTCATACCTTCAAAAACAGGAGTGGCACAAGCAGGAGCTAAATTTCTTCTTCCTTCAACCTCTACAACACATACTCTACAAGATGCGGGTTTATTTTCAACCCCTATATCTTCCAAATTCATATAGCATAAAGTTGGTACATAACCTCCAGCTTTATTTACAGCTTGTAAAACTGTTGAATTATCTGGTACTTCTAACTCTATATTATTAACGAATACCTTAGGCATCTAATATTTCCTCCTTTCGGAATTATATTTTGCTTATGGCGCCAAATCTACAAGTTTGATAACAAGCACCACATTTTATACATTTTTCTTGATCTATTACATGAGGTTTTTTAATTTCTCCCTCAATCGCTTCAACAGGACATACTCTTGCACAAGCTGTACAACCAACACATTTTTCTTCATCAATAACAAATTTGACAAGACTTTTACATGCGCCAGCAGGACAAGTTTTATCTTCAACATGAGCTATATATTCATCTTTAAAATAATGATAAGTAGAAAGAATTGGATTTGGTGCTGTTTGACCTAATCCGCATAGAGAAGAATCTTTTATCACACTACCTAATTCTTCTAATGCTCTAAGATCTTTTTTTGTACCTCTTCCAGTTGTAATTCTTTCTAAAATTTCAAGAAGTCTTACATTCCCAATTCTACATGGAGTACATTTACCACATGATTCTTCTACTGTGAATTC
>CAZRTN010000004.1:22028-36766 GCA_964603015.1 uncultured Thermotogaceae bacterium
TTTCTAAACCATTCTGCACCTTTTAAAGTTATCAAAGGAACATTTGCAAAAGATTCAACATTATTTATGAGAGTAGGTTTTTCCCATAATCCACTGTTAGCTGGGAAAGGAGGTTTTGTTGTTGGTTCACCTCTATAACCTTCTATTGAGTGCATTAAAGCTGTTTCTTCTCCACAAACAAAAGCACCTGCACCTAATCTTATATCAATATCAAAATTAAAGTCAGTATCAAATATGTTTTCTCCTAAGAAACCATATTCTTTTGCATCATTAATTGCTTTTTTCAATCGTTGAACAGCTAAAGGGTATTCTGCTCTAATATAAACAATACCTTCGTCAGCACCAACTGCATAACCAGCTAATGCCATACCTTCTATCACATTATGAGGATCCCCTTCAAGTACTGACCTATCCATGAATGCTCCAGGATCTCCCTCATCGGCATTACATACAACATATTTTTTATCGCTTTTAGCTTTTTTTGTGAATTGCCATTTTAAACCAGATGGGAATCCTCCACCACCTCTTCCTCTTAAACCAGATTCTAATAAATTTTCTATTACTTCGTCTCTAGACATTTCTTTTAAGGCTTTTGCTAATCCTAAATATCCATCATTTGCAATATATTCTTTTATGTCTTCTGGATTAATTGCTCCAGCATTTCTCAAGGACATTCTAATTTGCTTTTTATAAAAAGGCATTTGACTAGATTCTTCAAGTTTCTCTTTATTTTCTGGTTCTTCATATAATAATTTAGTTACTCTTCTACCTTTTATTACATGTTCGTTAACAAGTTCTTCAACATCATTATCTGTTACTCTTACATAGAAAGTGTTATCTGGTAAAAATTTAACAATTGGGCCTTGTTCACAGAATCCAAAACATCCAGTTCTAACAATTTGAACTGAATCTTTTAAATCTTTTTTTTCTAAAACTTCGTTAAATTTATCTATAATATCCCCGCTACCAGAGGAAACACAACCTGTACCTCCACAAATGAGGATAAACTGTTTATAATTAGCCATTAGTTTTATTCCCTCCTATCTTATTCAGCTCTTTTATGGGTTTCGCCTATGATAGAGTCTTGTAGTAATTCTTTTTTAATCAAGTGTTTTTCTACTAATTCTTCAACTCTTGATTCATCAATGTGACCATATAAAATAGGCTCTTTATTTGGTTCATTAACTTCAACTGTTGGTTCTGCATGACAATATCCCATACAACCTGTTTGGATAACTACAACATCTTCTAAATCTTTTTTGTCAATAACATCTATCAATTTATTGAATGTTTCTTTTGCACCAGCAGAAATCCCACATGTTCCCATTGCAACTTTTAAAATAGTCTTTTCTTTTTTATCTGCTGCGTTTCTAAATTTAATATTTTGTTGAGCTTCATCTTTCATTTTCATTAGTTCTTCAATGCTTTTTATTTTAGACATATCCAGAACCTCCTTAAATTAATCCTTCTTCTTTTGCTTTTGCTTTATAATCTTCAATTAACTGTGGAAGATCTTCTTTTTTAACTCTACCGTGAACTTTTTCACCAATCATCAAAACAGGTGCTAAACCACATGCTCCAACACATCTCACTGAATGAAGAGAGAATAATCCATCTTCAGATGTTTCATTGTCTTCGAGTCCTAAAATCTTTTTTAACTCATCAAATAAGTCTCCAGCACCTCTAACATAACAAGCGGTTCCTAAACAAACACTTACCGGGAATTTACCTTTTGGCTTCATACTAAAAAAATTGTAAAAAGTAACTACTCCATATACTTGTGAAGCATGTACTCTCAATTTTTCAGCTATTAATTTTTGAACCTCAATTGGTAAATAACCAACTATTTGCTGAGCTTTGTGTAATGCTCTAATCAAATAACTTCTTCTTTCTACCTCATCTTTGTTTTTAAGGTTTAAACTATCTAAATACTCTTCTACTTCCTTCATTTGAATATCAAGAGAATCTGTCATCTTCTTCCCTCCCAAATAGGATAAATTTAATCATAATTGACATTAATTTCACAAGTTCACTATAAATTAAAGTTAATATAAAAACATTAAAACAAACTTTAACTTCTATTAATTATTAAAACACAAAATAATTAATATGAAAATAACCTCATTTAACAATAGGTGAAAAAGTCTTTAAAATTGCATATAAATGCATTCAATATGATTTTAACAGAATTTGTTTACAATAACAATCTTGTGAAAATATCTATAGAGCCAAAGTACTACAACCTGGAATGATTAAATGCAAATATTTCAAAAAAATATATTTATGATAAATTTTTCACACTAAGAAAAAATATAAACAGCTGATTTCTATTATTAAATCAATCAGCTGTTATGGCATGAAATATTTTTCAATCAGAATCTTCTTTTTTTTCATTTTCAAATAATTTTTCATATTCTGAATCAATTTTTTCTTTTTCTTCTTTTAATAGTCCTAATTTATTTTTTGCTTTTGATAAGATTTCTAAAGATTTTTTATATAAGTCTAAAGCATCTTCAACATTCATTTCCCCATTATCATTTTGGAACAAATCATTTATTTGTTCTAAGTATTCAAGTTGTTTGTTGAAACTTAAATTTTCAATTTCTTTTTTAGTTAGATCCAAAATCTCTTTCACAATTATTCCTCCCAGCCAAATTTATTTAAAATTTTACTTTCAGCTCTTCCATCTTTAAATATAATGTTTACATTATCACCTTTTTTTATATCCTTTGAAGAACTTATTATTTCATTGTCTTTTTTTATAATAGCCCCTTTACTCAAAAATGATGCAAATGGACTATTAGCGGTTATGTTTTGATAAATATTTGATAATTCATTTTCCTGTTTTAGTATTGATTCATTTATATTTTTATTATTATTTTTTAGAAAAAATTCAATTTTTTCTTCTGATTCTAATAAATCTTTGTTAATCTTATTTTTAATATTATTAAGTTTGATTGATTTTAATTTGTTTTCTTTTTCTCTAAATAAAAATGAAAATTCACGAGATATCTTATTTTGCTGATTTTTAAGAATAGTTTCATCATTTTCTATTTTATTATTCAAAAGATTACTGAGAAAAGAAACTTGTTTAATACTAATCATACTTTCTATATTCATAAAAATTCTAGAAAAATAAAGATAAATATTTTTACTATACATCTCTATATTTTCATATTTTTTATTTATAGTATTTGTAATATCTTTTGAAACTTCAGTTGGTGTAGAATAGCTTTTCCAAGCTACAAAGTCAGGAATAGTCTTATCTTGTTCGTGACCTATTCCGCTTAACACAGGAATTCTTTCGTTCATTTTAGAAATGTAAAAACCTATTTCTTCATCATCAAAATACATTAGATCTGATTTTGAACCACCACCTCTGATGATAACTATCAAATCATAATCTATTTTTGATTTAATAATATTTCGTAAAGCATTTTTCATTCCTGGCACAGTCGATGCTCCTTGCATTGGTGATTCATATAAATGTATTAATGGTTTTATTTTTGCATCATATAAATTTTTTTTAAAATCGCCAAAACCAGCAGCAGTTGGAGAAGTTATAACTGCGATTTTTTTAATTGGTTCTAATTCATCTAAACTATGTTTTTCTTTTTGAAGTAAATTTTTTGAGTCAAGAAGTTTTAGAATTTTTTTCCTTTTTAATTCGATTTCGGAATCACCAAGAGAACTCAAACTCAATCCATTTATCACATATTTAGCGGAAGATTTCCAAAGAGAAATTTTTCCTTTTATGTTCCATCTTTTATTAATTAAATCTTTTGTTTCTTGTAGATTTATATTTTTAAACAAATATTTAACCATACCATTCGGGAAAAAAACAGTTATTGAATAGTTTGTATTTTTAAACTTTTGAGATATTTCTATAAATAAATCTTTTCTTTTGCTAAATTTAGCAGAAGTTATATCTCCTGTGACAACTATTTCTTTTCCATATAAATCAGAAGCTTTAAAGTCTTCATATAATTTATCTAATAAAGACTTTATATCTTCAAATTTAGGAAATTGGTTTTCGTTTTGAAAAAGCAACGGTTATCTCTCCTTTTAAAGGATTATTAGAAAAATGATCTATTACTTCTTGTGTAGTTCCCTTGAAAAATTCTTGATGCAATTTTGTTATCTCTCTTGCGATAAATATTTCTACATCTCCAATAATTTTTTCTAAATCTTTTAAAGTTGAAATCAATCTATTTGGCGAATCGAAAAAAATGTATATTTCGCTTTCTAAACTTTCATTTATCTTTCTAAAAAGTCTTCTTCTATTTTTATCTCTTGGAAGAAATCCTAAAAATGTAAACTTTGAACCAGGAAACCCACTTGCAGCAAGAGTTGTTATTGGTGCTGAAGGTCCTGGGATTATGTCTAATTCAATGTTCTTTTTATAGCAAATATCTATTAAATTTGCTCCTGGATCAGATATCACAGGCATTCCAGCATCACTCACTAGACATATGTTTTTGTGAGTATTAATGAGTTCAAGTACTTGATTTATTTTTCTTTCTGAATTTGCTTGATTAAAAGTGAAAAGATTCTTTTCTCCAATTTCTAAAGCATTTAATAATTTTATAGTAACTCTTTTGTCTTCTGTCAATATTAAATCAGCATTTTTTAAAGTTTTTAGTGCTCTTACGGAGATATCCTCTAAATTACCAATAGGTGTTCCTACTATATATAATTTACCCATTAAAATCTTCCTTACAATATTTAATCAATTCATCTGCACTTGAATCATAACTTCCTGCAAAATCTCTATTGGTAAAAAGATTTTCTTTATCAATTTGTTTTAAACTATAATAATCATCTTTTAAATAAATTTTTAAATACTTATCTAAATCCTCTATCTCATTATATTTTTCTTCTATCTCTAATAAATACTTAATTTTATCAAAAGATAGTTTATATTCTATAATTCTTAAAGGATTTAAAAGTCTATCTATAACTATCTCTGGATCTTCAAGAATAAGATATCTTATTTTTGCCACAACAGGTAAATTATTCAATTCTGTTGAAATAGGTTTAGCTATAACTTCTTCTTCTTCATGTCTTATTTCTGATGAGATATATTTTTTTATTGTTTTAATCCAAGTTTCATTTCCATCAGTTGTTTTAATCATTCTTATTCTTTCTCCAGTATCTTTGTACCATTGAATTAATAAATCTTTTTTCAAGTAGTTATGTTTTAGCTTTAAATAACTTTCATAATCGTTAATTATATATTTTTTTTCTCTTTCGTACATAATACCACCTCATATTAGATTATTTAATATTTTTAATATATTATAAAATATAGTATAATGTTATTAATAGAATTACTTCCTTTAAATTATAACATCAAAAAGCTGGGAGGGTGTCGTTATGGCTACAGACATGAAGATAGTAACATTTAATTTAGGAAAAGAAAAATTTGGACTAGACATTATGAAGATAGATGCTGTCACTGAATATGAAGAGGTTACAGTCATCCCTCATGTTGCAGAGTATCTAGAAGGTGTAATAAACTTCAGAAAGGAAGAGGTATTACCTTTAGTGAATATGAGAAATAAATTCAAATTTCCTGATTTTCAAGAGAAATCAAAATGTAAGGTAATAGTTATTAAAATGGCTCAAAGAAAAATAGGGATAATGGTAGATGATGTAAAAGAAGTAAAAACAATTTCTTCTAATTTGATTGAGGAAAAACCTGATGTTGGAGGAATGAATAATGTTAATTTCATCTCAGGTATTGCAAGACTAGAGGATGAGATGTTAATAATTTTAGATGTAGACAAATTATTAAGCTCTGAAGAAAGAATGTCCTTAGAACAAGTAATGAAAGAAGCTTAATTGAAGGGCGCTAAGGCGCTCTTTTTGTTATTTTGGGGTGGAAAAATGAATAAAAAGAAATATATTAGAGGCTTTATTTTATCTTTAGTGCTAACCTTTGGGATTATTTCTGTTTTTACTTTAAGCACTGGTATTGAAGAAAATATTGAAAAGTTAAAATCTTTTATTGTATATTATGCTTTTTTGGGGATTTTAATGATGATTGTAAAATGGATATCAGAAACATTGATTCTTAAAGTTTCTCTTTTTGATCATAAAAATAAATTTGGGTTTTTTTCTCTTATGAGAATAGTAATAATAGGTAATTTATTTAATTATCTGACTCCTTTTTTTACTGGCGGACAACCAGTATTAGTTTATTATCTTTCTCAAAAAGGTATAAAACCTGGCGAAACAACTGCTAGTATAATATATAAATCTATGATTTTTCAAATTGTAATGACCATTTTGGGAGTTGTAGGCTTTTTTTACTCATATTTTAATCTTAACCTTAAATCTACTATGATTATTTTAGGTGGAACATTATTAAATGGGTTTGTAATCTTTTTAATTTTGATGTTTTCTCTGAGTAAAGATAAATCAGTTGCAGTCGTTAGGAGATTTACATTTTTTTTAAAAAAAATAAAAATCGTCAAAAAACCTGAAGATAAGATGGAAAAAATATTGAGTAATGTAGAATCATTTGTAAAAATGTTTAAAACAAATTCAAAAAAAGTCCCACAATTTATAATGGTGATTCTTTTAAGTACAGTTCAAGTTATGACGTATGTTTTCTCAATTATGTTTGTTCTAAAAGGCTTTGATGTAGGCTTTTCTATAGATGTTTTTTTCAAATCATTAGTTTTAGATATAGGAGCTGCTATTGTACCTACTCCAGGTACAGCAGGGGCTGCAGAAGGATTTTATTATATAATATTTGCTGGAACTACTGATATTTTTACTATAAATACTTCAGTTTTTATATGGAGATTGGTTACTTATTATTTTGTAATTTTTATAGGTATTATTTTATTTATGTTAAGACAAAAAAAAGCAAGAGACAAATGAAATCGTCTCTTGCTTTTTTTGGTGCCGAGGGCGGGATTTGAACCCGCACGAGCTCAATTGCCCATATGGCCCTCAACCATACGTGTCTACCAATTCCACCACCTCGGCAAAATTTACAATCGAAAATTATTATACATTAGAAATTTTTTTTTGTCAATTAAATATTCTTGTAAGTTTCTTTAACATATCTTTCAACAGATTTATCAACCATTCCTTCTATAGTCTTTCTTTTTTTAATTCTTTTTCTTATATATGTAGATGATATTTCTATTATAGGAGCTTCAATCATTTTATGTTTTATATCATATTTTGTGTTTTCAAAACCATTTCTAGGATAAACAAGTAAAGAAGAAATTTCTAATATTTTTTTATATTCATACCATGCTTTAAAGTTGTATAAACTATCTTCTCCTATTAAAAGATAGATATTATCGTCATACTTATTCAAATATTCCAAAGTTTGAAGAGTATATGATGGTTTTGGTAATTTATCTTCTATATTGCTAATTTCAAATTTATCTCCAAAAGTTTTTTTGCAAAGTTTTTTTCTTATTTTGTGATCTATCAAATTAAAATTTTGTTTATGAGGTGGTTTAGGTGTTGCGGAAATTATAAATCTATTTGGTTTGTAATCATCGTAAACAATGTTTCCTATTATTTTATGGCCTATATGTGGGGGGTTAAAAGACCCCCCGAAAAAAATAATCATAAAATCACCTCAAGGAATATATTCAAAAGCATAATCACTTATATAAATAGTATCTCCTTCTTCTACACCAGATTTACCTAAAGTTCTACTAAGGCCATTTCTTTCTAATATATTTAGAATTTTTCTTCTGGAATCAGTTTCACCAACATCATATTTTTTAAGAAGTAAATCTATTCCTTCACCATAAATTTCATACTCATGTTCATTTATTTTTTGAACTTCTATATTAAAGTATTCATAAACTTCATTTTCTACAGGATCAACTTTAAGTTTTTTGAAATCTTCATAAGTTCTTCTTATTTTTTCTATCTTTTTGAGTTCTTCTTCTTTATAATCCTTGATCATATTCCACATTCTCATAACAATAGAGTCTATGTTTTTATTAGTATATGCAGAGATAGGAGTTATTTCTTTACCTAATTCATTCTCAAATTTATTTATATTTTCTTTTAATTGATCATCAGGTATTAAATCAATTTTATTACCACTAATAATTTCATCTTTCTCAGCTAAAGTAGTAGAATATTTTTCTAATTCTTCTCTGATTCTTTTATAGTCTTTTACTGGATCCCTTCCCTCAAATTCAGATATATCAACTACATGAAGTAAGCCAAAGCATCTTTCTATATGTTTTAAGAATTGATCTCCTAAACCTGTTCCTTCATGAGCCCCTTCTATCAAACCGGGAATATCTGCAACTACAAAAGACTTAGCTTCGTCTACTTTAACAACTCCAAGGTTGGGAGTTAAAGTGGTAAAATGATAATTAGCAATTTTTGGTTTTGCCTTTGAAATTCTTGAAATCAAGGTAGATTTACCTACATTTGGGTATCCTATTATCCCGATATCAGCAACTAATTTAAGTTCTAAATGTAGTCTTTTAAACTCTCCATCTGCCCCATTTTCAGATATTCTAGGAGCTTGTAAAGTTGAATTGGCAAATTTAGAGTTACCTCTTCCGCCTTTTCCACCTCTAACGGCAATATAATAATTTCCAGCTTCTTTTAAATCAGCTAATAACTCATTTGATTCAGAGTCGAAAATCATTGTGCCAATAGGAACATCAATTATTAAATTTTCTCCAGCTTTTCCATACATATTTTTAGCTTTTCCTCTTTCTCCATCTTCAGCGAAATATTTTCTTTTATACTTGAATCCAACTAAAGTAGTTTTATTTGGAGTAGCACGTATTATTACTCCTCCACCATTACCACCATCGCCACCATCAGGACCGCCTTTTGGGACATATTTCTCTCTTCGAAAACTAATGGCACCATCTCCACCTTTTCCGCCTTTTACTAATATATTAGCTTCATCTAAAAAGTCTAATTGCATTTCTCAACACCTCAATCTCCAAAATATTTTTTTATTTTATTTTTGTCAAGTCCATAACCTTCATTTTCATCATTTTCGAATGGTTCCATGTGTATTACAATGTCTTTTATATAGCTATTCAATTCTTTTATTTTGTTTTCATATCTTTCTGTAATCTCGTTTGCCTCTTTGATAGTCATTTCAGGGTCTAGTTCAATATGTAAATCAACAAAGTAAACATATCCAGATTTCCTGACTCTTATTTTGTGAGGGTTTTTAATACATTTAAATTCATTTGCTGCTTGTATAGTTATTTTATATATTTCACCTAATTCTTTAGAGCCATCCATTAATTCATTAGATGTTTCTAAAAACATTTCTATACCAACCTTGAAGATAATAAGAGATACAAAGATAGCTATTACTGAATCTATCCATGTAATACCAGTTAAATAAAATAATAAAATACCAAAAGCAACACTTGTCGAAGTAAAAACATCATTCCTCATATTCAAAGCATCTGCTATCACTGAAGAGCTATTTATTTTTTCTCCTATCTTTTTTTTATAATAATATAAAAATAATTTTACTACAACAGAAATGATAGATATTATAAAAATTAATAGAGGATATTCAATAGTTATCTTTTCACTAAATAATCTTGAAAGAGCATTATATAAAACTTGATAACCAGCAAATAATACAACTATAGATAGTATTTTTGTAATTATAGGCTCTATTCTTTCATGTCCGTATGGATGGGATTCATCAGCAGGTTTGTTAGCTATTTTTGAAGCTATTAGGGTCAAGAACGATGTTATTATATCAGTTATAGAATCTATACCATCAGCCAAAATAGCTAAAGAATTAGTCATTAAACCAGCTAAGACTTTTATAATACCCAAAAAACTATTCAGTAATATACCAACAACTGAAGATTTTCGAGCTTCTTTTTCTCTATAAGAAATCTCTTCTTTCATATAATTACCCCCAAATATACTTAATCAAAAATAATTATAGCAAAAATTTGTTAATAAAATAGTTTGTTAGTTATAAAATATATTTAAATAAATGAATATATACTTGTATGTAAGACTAATTTTGGAAAAATTCTTTTATTAATGTATAATTATATTAAGAAAATACAAATTTGGAGGTGCAGAATGCTTGTACCAATAACAAAGGATTCATACATTGCCGCAGAGAGAGTTCATTCGATTTTACCGCAGGAATATATACAATTTAGAAGAGTAAAAAAAATATTTCAAGGTAATGATGTTTTAACAGAAGAAGAAAAAAAAGATGATAATAATGAAATTAAAGGAAATACTAGTTTAATTGATATCACCTATGGAAGAAGTGTAGAAACAGTAATATATATGGATAGTGGACAATTGATTTTATCATCAGTTGATACTAAAAAAGTCATAGAAAAAGTAAACAAAGGTAGGAGGTTAGGATAATGAGCATACCAATGCCAGTAGTAATAGAAAGCGACGGAAGATACGAAAGATCTTACGATATTTATTCAAGACTTTTAAAGGATAATATAATATTCTTAGGTACAGAGGTCAATGATACAGTTGCAAATGTTATAGTTGCACAGATGTTATTTTTAGAATCTAAAAATCCAGAAAAAGATATTTATTTATATATAAATTCTCCTGGAGGATCAATAACAGCAGGGATGGCGATATATGACACAATGCAATATATTAAAAATGATGTTTCAACAATTTGTTTAGGTCAAGCAGCATCAATGGGGGCAGTATTATTAGCCGCAGGTGCAGAAAATAAAAGATTTGCTCTTCCAAACTCAAGGATTATGATTCACCAACCATGGGGTGGAAGCCAAGGTACAGCTATAGATGTTGAAATTCAAACAAAAGAAATCTTAAGAATGAAAAGGGAATTGAATAGAATTTTGAGTCACCATACAGGTCAACCAATAGAAAAAATTCAGAAAGATACAGACAGAGATTTCTTCATGTCAGCTGAAGAATCCAAAAATTACGGATTAATCGATAAAGTAATCAATTCAAAAGAAGAAGCAGAAAAGTCATAATAATATGGGCGCTATAAAAGCGCCCTAATTTTTTGAAACAGGAGGACTATTGATGGCTGAATATACACCTATGATGAAACAATATATGGATATAAAAGAAAAAAATAAAGATTCTGTTTTGCTTTTTAGATTAGGGGATTTTTATGAAACCTTTTTTGATGATGCAAAAAAAATATCAGAAATTTTACAAATAGTGCTAACAAAAAGAAACAATTATCCTATGGCAGGAATACCTTATCACGCTCTGGATAATTATTTGAAAAAATTATTAGATAATGGCTTAAAAGTAGCTATATGTGAGCAAGTAGAAGAGCCATCAGCATCAAAGGGTATTGTGAAAAGAGAAGTTACAAGAGTTATTACTCCTGGGACAATTATAGAAGATAATATGCTGGATGAAAACAATAGATTCAGTATTTTAATAAATCAAGATAATAAAAATGATCAATATATCATAGTTTTATTTGATTTTTCAACTGGAGAAGTTTATATAGATAGATTTGATATTTCACAAAATGAATTATTAGATTTAATTATATCTAATAATTATTCGCAAGTTCTGTTAAGTGATAAACTTAAAAAATTGAAAAATGAAATAAAATCGGTTTCAGAAAAAATATACATTGAAATTCTAGATGAATGGTATTTTTCATCAAATTATGAAGAACATATTAAAGATTCTTATGAATTATTATCTTTGGATCATTTACCATTTGATTCTAAAGAATTGAACAGTTTAGATGCTGTGTTAAAATATTTGGAATTGACACAGTTTAAAAAGATTAAGCATCTAAATATACCTAAAAAATTCAAATCAAAAGATTATATGTACATTGATATAAATACATTAACGAATTTAAATATTATTCCAAATGAAAATCGTGGGAAATCATTATATGAGATAATAAAGAAAACTAAAACACCAATGGGTCATAGAAAATTAAAAGATTTTCTTATTAGACCTTTAATACAAAAAGAAAAAATTAAACAAAGACTTGAACTAGTTGAAACTTTTTACGAAGATACTTTTATATCAGAAGAAGTAAAAGAATATCTTTCTTATATAAAAGATATTGATAGAATCATATCAAGAATATCACTTGAAAAAGCGACACCTAGGGATTTAATAGCTTTGAAAGATTCTTTAATTCAAATTCCTTTAATTAAAGATACATTAGAAACTAATGAAAAAATGAGCAACTTTTTTGAAAATGTTAATTTAAAAGATGATTTGAAAGAAAAAATAGAGTCTCATATTTTTGATGAACCTTCAAATGAACCTGGAGATGGAAAAGTAATAAAAGAAAAAATATCACAAGAACTTGACGAGTTTAGAAGTTTAATAACCGATATAGATTTATATTTAGAAAACATTCAAAAAAGAGAAAAAGAAAAAACAGGAATAAATACTTTGAGATTAGGTAGAAACAAAATTTATGGTTTTTATATAGAAATATCAAAAGCTCAATCTAATAATGTTCCTGAAGAATATATTAGAAAACAAACTCTTACAAACACTGAGAGATTTATAACTGAAGAACTTAGAGAATTAGAAAAAAAGGTTATAATTGCTGAAGAAAAAGTTAAAAAAATAGAAAAAACTATTTTTAATAATTTTGTTAGAGATATCTCTGAAGAGATAAAAGAGTTAAAAACAATATCTGAAAAAGTTGCTTATTTAGACGTAATAATAAATTTTGCTGAAATTAGTAGAATTCATGATTATAATAGACCAAAATTTGTAGAGGGAAATGAATCAAAAATAATAAATTCCAGGCATCCAGTTGTAGAAAAATTTGTGGAAGACTTTACAAACAACGATTTTGAAGTACAAGAAAAGAGATTTATAGTATTAACAGGCCCTAACATGAGTGGTAAATCAACATACCTTAGACAAATTGGAATCATTAGTATTTTAGCTCAATCAGGATGTTTTATACCAGCAGATAAAGCAGAAATACCGATATATGATAGAATTTTTACTAGAATAGGAGCAAAAGATGATATAGTTACAGGTAAATCAACTTTTTTGGTAGAAATGTTAGAAATGTCCACTATTTTGAATCAAGCTACAGAAAAATCTTTAGTGCTATTAGATGAAGTTGGTAGAGGAACATCAACACTAGACGGAATATCAGTAGCTTGGGCTATATCTGAGTATTTATTTCAAGTTTTGAAATCAAACACTATTTTTGCCACACATTATACAGAACTTACAATGTTGTCTGAAATTTATGAAAATGTTATCACTAAAAGAGTTCAAGTAAAAGAAACTAAAGATGGAGTACTCTTTTTACATAAGATAGAAGAAGGCATTAGTGATAATAGCTATGGGATAGAAGTGGCTAGATTAGCAGGCTTTCCATCAGAGATTGTAGAAAGGGCAAAAGATGTATTAGATAACCTATCGGATAAAGTAGATTTAGAAAATAGATTGAAAAGAATTAAAAATATAAAAAAGAAAAAATATAAAACACCGCAAGGACAATTAAAAATGTTTTAAAGTATGATATAATTTTAGGTGGAAACAATACAATTAAGGGAGGTATTAAAATGCCTATAAAAGAAGAAAATAATTTTGGAGAAATTACAATATCTGAAACAGTTTTAAGAGATATCACTTACAAAACAGTTGAGAAATTCATGAAAGAAGAACAAATATTCAACCAAAAAATAGAAAGAGAACTATCAAAAAATATTAGAATTGTTCATAATGAAGATGATAGCTTGAGTTTAACATTAAAGATCCCTGCAAAATATGGGGAAAATATTGTTGAATTTTCAAAAAAAGTACAAAAATCAATAAAAGAAGAATTAGAAAAAATGTCTGAAATTTTTATAACCAATGTAGACATAACAATCGAATCTCTTGAATACATAAACATGGGAGAAGAAATCGAAGACAACACAGAAGACGATTATGAAGAATATATAGAAGAAGATGATGATGAAGTTTCTGAAGAAGATGAAGAACAGAAAGGGAATGAATAATGGAAATATCCCCAGTTAGAGAGTTAGCATTTCAAATAATATTTCAAAAAAACTATAGAGATATAAATGAAGAACAAATTGAATTTTTAATAGAAGAAAAATCTGAAGAAGGAAAGAACGATCAAAAAAATATCAAACAATCAAGAAAATATATTACGGATCTTCTTTCAAGAATTGATGAAATTGATAATAAAATAAAAGAAAACCTAAAAAATTGGAAATTTGAAAGATTAGGGTTTGTTGAAAAGACCTCTTTAAGGATGGGGTTTTATGAATTATTATATAGAAAAAATGTACCTTTTAAAGTTGTCATCGATGAAAGTATAAAATTAACAAAAAAATATGGAGATGAAAAATCTATAAAATTTGTTAATGGAATTTTAGATAATTTTGCAAAAGGAATTGATTAAAAAACTAAAGGATGATATAGATGGAACAACCATATTATAAAGAAATAAGAAAAATGAATTACTCCCAACTCTATGAGTTTGCTGATGATATAAGAAAGTATGTTTATGAAGTTGTCTATTCAAACAACGGACATTTGGCTTCGAATTTTGGAGTTGTAGAATTAACCCTTGCATTATACAGGGTTTTTGATCCATATGAAGATGTAGTTATTTGGGATACATCACATCAAGCATATATCCATAAATTATTGACAAATAGATGGGATGATTTTAAAACATTACGATCCTACAATGGCTTATCTGGTTTTACCAACATTTTTGAATCAGATGCGGATAAATTTGGTGCTGGACATGCAGG
>CAZRTN010000004.1:36866-45594 GCA_964603015.1 uncultured Thermotogaceae bacterium
ATTGGTGTTTCAAACTCTAAAATAGTAGGAAGTGTATTATCACATATTTCAGATGAGAATTTTCTAGCTTTTACTGGTGCTATGGCTGCTGGAACAGGTTTAAATGTTTTAAAAGATAAAGACCCAGATAAATTAATTGATATGGGTATAACAGAGGCCAGCATAGTTACAACAGCTGCTAGTTTATCTCTAGGTGGAATTTTACCAGTAGTTGATATTTATTCCACTTTTATGCAGAGAGCTTTTGACTCAATAATTCATGATGTAGCATTACAAAAAATTCCATCCCTTTTTCTTTTAGACAGAGCTGGATTAGTCGGAGAAGATGGCCCTACACATCATGGAGTTTTTGATATATCCTATTTAAAATTAATTCCAAATATTGAACTTATAACACCTATAGATGGGCAAGATTTGGCTAATTCAATCTATACCAGTGTAAAAAAAGGACTTGATAAACCTACATTTATAAGATTTCCTAAAGAAAATTTCGATAGGAGTATAGATGAAGTTATATCTCATTTAGAATATACTGATATAAAATGGAAAAAATTAAAAATATCAATGAATGAATTGTATGTCCTTGCAGTTGGATCTATGGCTAAGAATGTTTTAAAAGCTACAGAAAATATGGATATAAATGTAATAGGTGTAAGAACAATAAAAGAAATGGATGCAGAAATCATTCAAGAGTTAAAAGATAATTCTAAAACCATAATCACAGTAGAAGAAGGAAGCCTTAATGGTGGATTCAACGAATCAATTTATAAAATATTTAAAGATAAAAATGTATTTTCATTCGGGATTGAAGATAATTTTATTCCACACGGAAGTAGACAAAAGCAACTTGAAATTTGCGGTTTGGATACTGAATCTTTAAGAGAAAATATTACTAAAATAATTTACAAAAATAAAAGGGTGGTATAAATGAATAAAAAAATAAATCTATTAATATCTTTACTAATTTTTACAGTATTCAGTTTTTCAACTGAATTTTTTATCTCACCATCTTATTCAATAACTCATCAGGCTACTTCACAGGCAATCAATGAATTAACAGAGGGTAGTTACGAATACGATTATTTAGGAGGAAGATTTTCTTATTTAATAGATACTGAAGACACTGGTGAAATAAAATATGGACCATATATTGGTGTGTTTTATATTGAAAAACTAAAAAACTCTCCTTTAAATGCTTATAACGATGACTTACAATCTTTAGGTTTATCTTTAGGATTAAACGTTAAATACAATAGTCCTTTATTTAAGGATTTGAATTTTTCTGTTAATGCATATGGAGGTGTAAACTCTCCTGATTATTTAAAAACTTTCTCTACAGAAATCATAGTTCAAGCGGGTCTTTCTTACAGTAATATATACATTTTAGCAGGATATGAAACAAGATATTATAAACTTGTTAATCACGAAGAAAATGATTCATATCTTAAAGTTAATCATTTTCCTTTTTCCATGGGGGTGGCATTACAATTTTAGAAAAAACATATAAAGATTTAGAAATAGAAAAAATACTTGAAATAATTGGGGATTATTCTCATAGTATTTATGGTAAGAGATATCTAAAACAAAAAATACAATTTTATACAGATCAAGAAAAATTACAGCGGGAAATAGATATTTCCCGAAGTTTTTTTATGTTAAAAAATAAACAATTGTTATTTGATATAAAGGGCATTCCTGATATAGAAGAAACTCTAGAAAGAATAAAATCAAATTCAGTTAATGATATAAAAGAATTCAGAAGAATTGCTGAGTTTCATCAAGTTGTATATAGAGAATTTAAAGAAAATAAAGAAAATTTTGATAAAAATGTTATAGATATTTTTATAAAATTTTCTTTTTTAAGAGATATGACAAATAGGATATATGAAGTAATAGATATAGATGGTGAAATCAAAGATACTGCTTCACAACTTTTAAAAGAATTAAGAACAAAAATTAGAAAAACAAAACAAAAAATTGATTCATTATATTCTTCATATACAAATAAATATTCAAGATATTTAAGCATCGAAAAACCAGTTTTTAAAAATGGAAGACTATGTCTTGCTGTAAAGGCAGAACATAGAAGACATATAAAAGGTTTATTTATTGCCAGGTCAGATTCTGGAGCAACCTATTTTATAGAGCCTGAAAGAATTAGCTCTTCAAATGAAGAATTAATTGATTTACAAAATAAAGAGAAAAATGAAATTTCAAGGATTTTATCACAATTAAAGCTTCTAATAAGCAACAATGTATCTATAATAAATAAAAACATTGATATTTTGTCTTATATAGACTTTCAAATTGCTAAAGCAAACTATTCTTTTGAAAAAAAAGCGAATTATTTTATACCTAAAAATAATTATGATAAAATACATTTCAAAGAATTAAAACACCCTTTGATAGATGAAAAAGAATGTGTTCCTTTAGATATCGATTTAGATAACAACGGTATGATTATTACCGGACCTAATACAGGTGGAAAAACTGTTACTTTAAAGTCTATTGGAGTAGCTTTTTATCTAACACATACTGGAATTCCAGTATTAAGTATGCAGGTAAAAATACCTTTTATAAAAAATATTTTTACGGATATGGGAGATGAGCAAAGTATTACTCAAAATTTGAGTACTTTTTCTGCCCATTTAGTCAATATAAATACAATAATAAAAAATGCTGATGAAAATAGTTTGATTTTAATAGATGAATTAGGAACCGGAACGGACCCTATAGAAGGTTCAGCACTTGGTAAATCAATAATAGATTATTTAATTGATAAAAATGTAAAGTTGTTTGTCACGTCTCATCTTTCTGAAATAAAATTATATTCTATAGAAAATAATAAATTAACTTCAGCATCAATGTCTTTTGATATGAAAACTTTGAAACCGACATATAGATTGATGCCTGGAGTACCAGGGGCTTCACATGCAATAGAAATAGCAAGTAGAATGGGTTTTTTAAAAAAGATCACAGATAAGGCTAATGAATATATTTCATCTGAACATTCTAACAGTGAAAATATTTTTAGTAAAATTTCTAAAACATACGAAGAAATGCAATCGAACAAAGAAGTACATGAAAGTAAAAGAAAACAATTAGAACAAAAAGAGAAGGAATTTAATGAAAAATATGACAAATTAAAAGATAAAAAAATTGAAGAATTAGATAACGAAATAAAAAATCTAAACCAACAAATAAAAAATACAAAAAAAGAAATTGAAAAGGTTATAAACAGTTTAAAGAATGATAAAAGTGAAGAAGAAGCAAAAAAAAGTATAAAAAAATTAGAAAAACTAGAAAATCAATTTAAAAATAAAAAGATAGATAAAAAAGAAAACAAAAAAATAAACTACATTTTTCAAAAAGGAATGAAAGTGTTTGTTCAAGGTAATAAAAAAGGTGAAATTACAGAAATAAGAGGGAAAAAAGCTAAGGTTAATCTTGAAGATTCTCCTATTGAAATAACATATGATTTATCAGAACTAAAACCATATAAGAAAGATAAAAATTCAAAAAATGAATCACAGAACAAAGTTAGTTATACTCCAACAAAAAAGGTAATTCCGGAAATAGATTTAAGAGGGTATACTGTATTGGAAGCTATACCTGAAATAGAAATTTTACTCTCAAATATCATGTTGAATGAGATGAATGAAGGATATATAATTCATGGTAAAGGCTCTGGAAAATTAGCAGAAGGTGTTTGGCAATATTTAAGAAATAACAAAGATATTAAAAATTTCAGATTGGGAAAATCTGGAGAAGGCGGAAGTGGAGTAACCGTAGTGGAGGTGTAATGATGGTTTTTTCATTGGATATAGGAACAAGGAACTTGGTCGGATTACTCGCTGATATAGATGAAGATGAAAACATAATTATAAAACATTCATTTGAAAAAGAACATGAAAATAGGGCTATGATGGATGGCCAAATTCATGATGTGAATAAGGTTTCAAAAGGTGTTAAGAGTATTTTAGAAAATATAAATGAAAAAACAGGAGAAACACCGCATGAAGTAGCAGTTGCTTTAGCTGGAAGATTCTTAATTACAACTACAGGAGAATATGAAATAGATATTACTTCTCAAGGATTTATAGATAAAACTCAAGTTAGAAAAATAGAGTTAGAAGCAGTAAAAGAAGCTACAGAAAAGCTAGATTATTCTAAAGGAATGTACTGTGTTGGTTATTCTGTTTTATTTTATGAATTAGACGATGAATGGATAAAACATTTGGAAGGTCAAAAGGGTAAAAAGGCTAATGTAAAAGTCATAGCAGCATTTTTACCAAAAAATGTAGTTGAAGCTATGTTATCTGTTTTAGAAATGAATAGTTTGACTCCAATTCATATAACTTTAGAACCTATCGCCGCAATGAATTTAGTTGTTCCAGAAGACTTAAGAACACTTAATATTGCTATGGTAGACGTAGGAGCCGGAACATCAGATATAGCAATTTCTAACGACGGAACGATAACTGGTTATGGAATGGTTCCCTTAGCTGGAGACGAAATAACAGAAGCCATTACAAAAGAGTTATTAATTGATTTTAATTCAGCAGAAAAAATAAAGAAACATTTAAATGAAAAAGATTCATTTAAATATAAAGATGTTTTAGATTTTGAACATGAAGTATCAAAAGAAAAGATTTTAGAAATAATAAAAGAGGCTGTAGACAAAATCACCTCAGAGATATCCAATAAAATTCTAGAATTAAACGGTAAGTCACCTGTAGCTGTTATGTTAGTAGGCGGGGGAGGAAAAGTACCAACATTTAAAGAAAAAATATCAGAATATTTAGATTTAGCTGAAAATAGAGTAGCTTTAAAATCAACAGATAATTTACAAAAAATAAAATTTGAAGAAGACGTTATGATTGGTAGTGAATACATTACTCCAATTGGTATTGCAAATTCTGCATTAAAAAAAGAAGGTAATGTTTTTAACTCGGTAACTGTAAATGGAACCGTTGTTAATATGATGATGATTGGAACAGATTTATCAGTGATGCAAGTCCTTCTACAATTAGGGTATTCACCGAATCAATTAATAGGGAAACCATCAAAAGCAATAACTTATGAATTAAATGATGAGTTTAAAATTAAAAAAGGTAATCTTGGAAAAGAAGCGTTGATTAAAATAAATGAAGAAAAAGCAAATTTAAAATCAAAAGTAAAGCCTGGAGATAAAATAGAAGTCTATCCTCCAGAACAAGGTGAAGAAATAAAAATAAGGTTGAAAGATATTATACAACCTATAAAATATTTTTTAGACGGAGAGCCAAAAGAAATATATCCTAAAATATTAATAAATAATGAAGAAGTTTCTCCAGAGACAATTTTAAAAGATGGCCAAAAAATCAAAACAGAAATTCCAAAAGTTAAAGATGTAATTTCTAATTTTTCTGACACAGTTTATTTCACTATAGACAATGTTCCTTATGAAATCCCTGGAGAAGTATCTATTATAAGAAATGATCAAATAGTTAATGAGACTGAAGAAATAAGAAACAAAGATAATTTTCAAACGAAAAAATTAGAATTACCTCAGATAAAAGAATTTATTGAAACAGATATAAATACTTTTGAAGTACATTACAATGGAGAAAAAATAAAATTAGAAAAAGAAAAAATAATTATAAAAAATGGATCAAAACATACAGATTTGAATTCACAAGTTAAAAATAACTCTAATTATAAAATTATTAAAGAAGAATATGAACCAAATATAATAGATTTATTCTCACATTTAGAAATTGATACAAAAAATATAAAATCTTTTGATCTCAAATTAAATGGAGAAAAAGTAAGTTCGTTTATGCAAAAGATACCAAAAGGAGCGGTGATAACTTTCAAATATCATGATTGAAGGAATAGGAACTGATATTGTAAAAATTCAAAGGGTCAAGGATAGAGTCATTGATAGAATTTTATCTGATAATGAAAAAAAAATATTCAATAATTTTAAAAATGAAAATAGAAAAAAAGAATTTGCAGCTGGAAGGTTTTCAGCTAAAGAAGCTTTGTATAAAGCTTTGAATACTTCTTTTGATTTTAATAAGGTATCTATTTTAAACAAAAAAAATGGAGAACCATATATTGATGAAAATTCTATGAATTATATAACAAAAAAAATAGATAAAATAAAAATAAAAGTCACCATAAGTCACGAAAAAGAATATGCGATAGCTTTTGTAGTAGTTGAAAGGGAGGTAGAGTGATATCTCTAAAGAGGATGTAAAAAAAGAATATGATCAGTTAAAAAAGGAAATACAAAAACATGATAGATTATATTATGTAGAGAATAAACCTATAATTGACGATGAAACATATGATAAAAAATTTAAAAGATTAATTGAAATAGAAAAAAAATACCCAGATTTAAAAACATCAGATTCTCCTTCAAATAGAGTAGGAGGATTGAAAAATGACGGTTTTGAAAAAGTTGATCACTCAGTACCAATGTTATCTTTAGATAATACTTATTCAGAAGAAGAAATCATAGATTTTGATAATAGAATAAAGAGAAATATAAAACAAAAATATACTTATTCAGGCGAACTAAAAATAGATGGAGTTTCTATTTCATTGATTTATGAAAATGGAATTTTGAATAGAGCAATAACAAGAGGAAATGGAACTACAGGAGAAAATATTACCCAAAATGTTAAAACTATAAGATCAATTCCGCTAAAAATATCAAAAGATATTGATATTGAAGTAAGGGGCGAGATATTTATGCCCAATCAAGAATTTAAAAGGATAAATGAAGAGAGAGAGAAAGAGGGAAAAGATATTTTTGCGAACCCGAGAAATTCAACTGCAGGAACGTTAAAATTGTTGGATACTAAAGAAGTTGCAAAAAGAAAATTAGACAATTTTATTTATTATTTGATAGATCCAGTTAAACATCAAATAGAGTCACAAGTGGAAGCTTTAGATTTTTTATCTGAACTTGGGTTTAAAATAAATCAACACAATAAGAATTTAGAAAATATTCAAGAAGTTATCGATTATTGGGATTATTGGAATAATCATAGAAAAGATCTTGAATATGAAACTGATGGTGTAGTATTAAAAATTAATGAATTTGATCTTCAGAAAAAATTGGGAACAACTGTTAGATCACCCAGATGGGCTATAGCTTTTAAATTTGAAGCTGAAAAAAAGCAAACAAAGATAATAGAAATTAAATTACAAGTAGGTAGTTCAGGGATTATCACCCCTGTTGCAATTTTAGAACCAATTAATCTTGAAGGAAGTACTGTTCAAAGAGCTTCTCTTCATAATTTTGAATATATAAAAGAAAGAGATATCCGAGATAAAGACACAGTTTTAATACAAAAAGCAGGTGGAATAATCCCTCAAATCATCCAACCTATAAAAGAAAAAAGAAATGGGGAAGAAAAAGAAGTTAATCCTCCTGAGAAATGTCCAATTTGTGATAGTGAAACAGGAAAATTTGATGAAGACGAAGTCGCCATAAGATGTTTAAACCCACTTTGCCCAGCAAAATTAAAAAGAACATTAGAAAACTTTGTTTCTAGATCAGGTATGAATATAGAAGGAATTGGGCCAAAATTAATAAACAGATTTGTTGATAGTGGTCTTATAGAAGATTTAGGAGATATATATTCTTTAGATAAGCAAAAAATATTATCTTTGGGTGAAGGAATTGGAGAAAAAACAGCTAACAATTTAACAGAACAAATTGAAAAGTCAAAAAATAGGCCACTAGCTAACATAATTTTTGCTATTGGTGTACCAGGTGTTGGAATAAAAATTGCAAAAGATCTAGCCAATAAGTATAAAAATATAGATAACTTAAAGTCAACTACGAAAGATGAATTAGAGCAAATTAACGGAATAGGAAAAGAATTGGCTGATTCAATAAAAACATTTTTTGAAGAAGAAATGACACAAAAAGTTATTGAAAAAATGAAAAACTTTGGTGTTGAATTTTCTAAGAAAGAAACCAAATTAGAAAATAAGTCTTTAGAGAATATGAAGATATCACAAACTGGAAGTCTTCAAACAATGACAAGAAAACAATTTTCTGAATATATAGAAAAAAGAGGAGCAGAATTTTCTTCTAATGTCACAAAAGACACAAATATTCTGGTTATTGGAGAGAATCCTGGTTCAAAATTACGAAAAGCTGAAAAAAATGAAATAACAATTTTAGAAGAACAAGAATTTTTAGATAAATATTAATTTTCAAACAATACATTAGGAGGAGATAATATGAAAAAGAAACTTATGGAAGATATGAAAAAATATATGAAAGAAAAAAACAAAATAGCATTGAACACAGTTAAAATGGTTAACGCAGAAATAAAAAAACAAGAAATAGATAAACAAAAAGAATTATCAGATGAAGAAGTAATCTCAGTTATTGAAAAACAAATAAAAAATAGAAAGGATTCAGCTGAACAATATAAAAATGCAGGAAGAGAAGATTTGGCTGAACAAGAAGAAGAAGAGATTAAAGTCTTGATAAAATATTTACCAGAGCAATTAAGCAAAGAAGAAATAGAAAAAATAGTAGATGAAGTTATAAAAGAAATCGGTGCTGAATCTAAATCAGATTTTGGTAAAGTGATGGGTAAAATTATGCCAAAAGTGAAAGGAAAAGCAGATGGGAATTTAGTAAAAAAAATAGTTCAAGAAAAGCTTGATTAAAATGAAAAGAATAGTTTTAATTGTTTTTTTGATTATTATTTCC
>CAZRTN010000004.1:45694-49150 GCA_964603015.1 uncultured Thermotogaceae bacterium
AAAAACAATTTTCAAAAAATAAAAATAAAAGATTCAGCTGATTGGGTAAGACAAATCAGTGTTAATACTTTAGAAAGTATATCTCTTAATAGATTCAAATATGATCCAAACTGGGAAACACTTCAATTAACCTTTTATGATGGTGTGGATGAATATCCTGTAAAAAGAAATGATACAATCGTTTTTATAAGTGATAGATTTAAAGGAAATAGAGAGGTATATTATTATGATTTATTTGATAACTCTATAAAAAATATACAATTAGAGTTATCTTCTGAATATTTTCCTGATATCTCATCTGATGGAAATTATTTTGTTTTTCAAACAACTTTATTTGGAAACTGGGATATTGTATTATATGACAAACAAAAAAATGATTTTATAAAAATTACAGATAATTTATACGGTTATTCTCCTTATTTTAAAGATGAAAACACAATTGTTTATTCAGAACAAATTAAAGATGTCGAAGAATATAATAAAATAGTAGAATTTAATTTAAAAAATATGTCAAAAAAAGTTTTGGTTGAAAATGAATATTTGAAATACAGACCTTCTTATTATAGAGATAATTTGATTTATTATGGTATTGACCCTACAACAGCACAAGTTAAAATATATATAAAAGAAAAAGAAGAGAATAAACAATTTTTTAGCTTGGCAAAAAATCAAATGGATTCCTGGTCAGATAATTCCGATAAGATGGTTTTTTCTTATAATTTTAATTCAACATATAATATTTTTTATTATTATGATAACAATTTATTGAATTTGACTAAAGATATAAAAGTCGATTCATATTATCCTACATTTTCTGATGATGGAAAATATGTTTTTTTTACTGTTTATCACAAAGATAAAGAACCTGATATATTTATAAAAAAAATATTTTAGTTTGAGGTGAAATAATGAGAAGTATTTTCAACGATAAAACGAAAGACTATTTTGAAATATTATCTTATCCAAAAGAAAATTGGGGTAAATGGTTTGATGATTTCAATAAAAAAACAAACAATATTTTCAAAATGGCAATCGAAAAAAATGGATACGATAAAGAATCTTACGTAAATACTCTTAAAGAAGACATAGGAAGAAAAAAACTAGATATAATAAACTGGTATAGAGAAGAGAATATTGCAGATGAAAAATCAAGAATTATAAACATGATAACTCAAAAATCAGATAATTATAATTTAAAAAGGGCAGATTTTTCTGTTTTAATAATGAATATAGAGGGTAAAAATCCTTATACTGTTGTAGAGACATATAAAACAAACATAATAATCTTAGACTATATTTGGTATTTTGATAATAAAGAAAAAATATCTTTTGAAGAATTATTTGAAAAAGCAATTTCTGAATATAATTCCAAATATGAACCTGATGAAAAAAAAGCTTTATTTTGGGTAGTTTATGATGAAATTAAAAAAATAATTCATGGTAAAAATCTAGAATTTATTGACGCTTTAGCCAATATTTGTGAACAATTAGATAAAAAAATAGATTACTATAATTGGACAGGATTTTACCTCGTAGATAAAAATAATAAATTAAAAGTAGGTCCATATGTTGGAGAAGAGACAGAACATATTGAAATAGATTTTGGGCAAGGAATTTGTGGACAAGCTGCAAGTACAGAGAAAACGTTTTTAATTGGAGATGTATCAAAAGAAGATAATTATTTGTCTTGTAGTCCAAAAACAAAATCAGAAATAGTAGTACCTCTTTTTGATAAAAAAGGTAAAATAGCTGGAGAAATAGATATAGACAGTCATTTAGTTAATCCTTTTGATGAAAAAGATATTAAACTATTAGAAGACATATGTGAATTGATAACTGAAAGGTATTTATAATGAATTTAGAAGATATAAAGAAAAAACTTTTTAACCATCAGCCAAGACCTTTAGGGATTAAGAATATTTACTCTGTTTTAATCCCTTTAATATATATCGAGGGTGAATTGTCATTGCTATATGAAACAAGAGCACTATCGCTCAGCAAACAACCAGGAGAGGTATCTTTTCCTGGGGGCATGGTTGAAAAAAACGAAAGTTATTTAGAAGCTGCTAAAAGAGAAACAGGAGAAGAGCTAAATATATCAACTAAAAAAATTGATATAATAAAAAAAGGCGATTATTTTATATCGCCTTATAATTTCATTATTCATTCTTTTATTGGCGTATTGAATGTTGATTTTAATCTAATTAATTTCTCAAGAGATGAGGTTGATAATCTTTTTACAGTTCCTGTTGATTTTTTAGTGCAAAACAAACCTCAAGTTCATTATGCAGAAATATTAACCAGTACAGAAGATGGCTTCCCTTACGAATTAATACCAAATGGCAAGAAATATAAATGGAAAAAAGGTAAATATCCAATATACTTTTATAACTATAAAGGGAATATAATATGGGGACTAACAGCCCGGTTAACAAAAGAGTTTATAGACTTATTATGAGTTTATAAGCTCTTTTGCTTTATAATATATTTCGTCATTAATTTCTTGAATAGATTTCATTTTTCCATCTTTAACGCAGTTTATTCTTTCCCATTTATACTTATTGGCAACGTATAAAGCGTTTTTATATGTGTTTAGTAGATAATCTAAATTGTTTTCGTGAATATCTTTTTTAGAAGATCCGTCAATCTTGTTTTTTCTATTTTTCATTAAAGAATAAGAAACATCAGGATGTACATCTAAGAAAAAAACTTTATCTGGTACAGGTATACCTATTTTATTAAATTCAAAATCATATAACCATTCTAAAAAATAATTCTTCTCATCTTTATCTTTTATTTTTGAAGCTTGATGAACCATGTTGGATGTGGTATATCTATCAGCTATTATAATCCCACCATTTTCATAAATATTCTTCCACTTTTTTTTGAAAGATGCATATCTATCAACAGCAAAGAAAGAAGAAGAAGCAAAAGGATTAACTGAATAAGGATCAGTTCCAAACTCACCATTTAAATACATCTTTATCAATGCTGAAGATTTGCTTTTGTAGTCAGGGTATTCTATTTTTAAAATATTAAAATTATCCTCTTTTAACCTTGAAAATAAAAGATTAGTTTGAGTTTCCTTTCCGCTAGAATCAGTACCAGATTCTACCACAATCAACTTTCCTTTTTTCAAAAAAATCACTCCCAAAAATTATATTATATATGGTTTTTTAAAAGTTAAGTTCTTACCACCATTTTTTCTCATTTTCAAACCTATTAATTGTGATTCTTTGCTATTACTTCCATAAGCAGGAATGATTTCAAATGGTTCTAAATTTCTTTCTATAGAATAATAAAAAAAATTTCTAAAAGTATTACTATGTAGTACAAAAAAAATATTTTTTTTATTTTTTATCATTTTATAAGAATTATCTAAAAAATCTATTATATTTTTTTCATCAAATGTTCTAGCAGTTCTTCTGTCCTTAATATTGCTAGTTTTCCCAGAAA
>CAZRTN010000005.1:0-5719 GCA_964603015.1 uncultured Thermotogaceae bacterium
CGAAGAAATTCATGACTTATTCAAAGTATCCGCTGAATTTGGTAAAATTAAAGGAACAGAAGTAGCAACTCCATTTGGTTTAACAGCAAAAGTATGGGGTGGATTAGAAGAAGATATGTATGCATTTGATTACATGGTTGAATTAACAGATAATGGCTTAGTTCCATTAACAGAAATGGCAAGCGCAACAGAAATGTACACAGCTTATAAAGTTAATGCATCTGTTATGCCTGTAGAAAATGTAGAAATTGCTGCTTCACTATATAACTATACATTAGATGCTTATGGTGACTATGCAAGCATTCAAAAAATAGCAGATCCAGTATGGACTTTAGATGCAACTTATTCACCTAACTCAATCTTATCAATGGGTGGACATGTAGGATCAGAAAATAACTGGGGAGAATTTGCAGCTATTCACTGGTACTTATTTGCAAAAGCTTCATTCTCATTCTAAGATAAACAATAAACAATATTGATTTTTAATAAATCACAAACCCGACTTGAAATATAGTCGGGTTTTCTTTTTAGGGAGGTTAACTATGAAAAAATTAATTTTTACTGTTCTTGTTATTGTGATTGCTGTTATTTCATTTTCTTTTTCTCAACAGCCTAATAATTTCCAAACAAGATATTGGTTGTATTTCAGTCCTGATGGTATTGACTCTTGGACAAATTTTGCTATAAATTATACTTCAGAAGATTTCTTTCTAAATAAAGAATCAGGAATAAAATATAAAGTAGATATTGAATATAAAAATACAGTTGTGGAAAACGATATATATGGTCAAGAAGTTATATTTAAAAATTTAGAGTTAGAATTTAATAAATTTAAAGTTCAACTAAATGAAGAACAAATTAGATTTTATCCAGATTTTCTTCTTAAAGATTTTTATATTTATTATAATGATTTAAATGGAAAATATTTAGATAATAGATATTTGATAGCTTATAATACGAATGATGATTTTTATATAGATAATATAATTAAAGATGATGAATTTGGTATAGGTTATGAAGCAGAAATTAACAAGAATGAATATGAAATAGGTATTTCATATGTTAATGAAGTAAAAGAAAAAGAATCTAGCATTGAGAGTAAATATAATGATATTGTTGAAAATAATTATGAATTAGTAGAATTTGATAATGATTCAGTTATGATTTATAAATACAACAAAGATGATTTTTCTTATTCAGTAGACGAATTAAAATATAATGATATTAAATATTTATTTGACTTAAATATTGATATGAAATCTGGTTTTTTAAAAGGGCTTAAAACAGACTCTTTGTTAGAAATTAATTATGATTATGATTTTGAGTATGATGAAAATCAATTAACTGTTGATTTTTTAAAAACTGAAAAGGAAGATAACTCTAATTCAGCTACTAATACTATTGAACAAGAATCATTTACTTATAAAGAATACAATGATTATTCAAAAGAATTGGATTATAATTTTTTATCTGATACTTATTATGAGAAAAGTTTTATTGGCAAAGGGTTTATATTTAAACCAAATATTAATTTGTATCTCAAAGATGGGTATTATATAGTTACAAATGCTTATGATCATTTTATGAAATTGAGATATGATTTTAAAGGGTTGAGTTCTATGGATGCAACATCAACTACACTTAGTTTAAATACTTTTTTATATGGAAAAGATTATAATATAAATATTTTGAATGGTATTCAGTTTAAATTAAATAATGATAATGAAATTGATAATGCCTTTTATTTTGATGTTAATAATATTTATAGAGGTTTTGATTATTTCAGATCAGAATTAAGAATTGAGTATTTTAATAGTGAAGAAATAAAACATCTAACTGTAACTCCTCGAATTTTTGCTAATTACAACAATATCAAATTAAATATAGAAGATTATATTGACTATGATATTATGGAAGAAGAGTTTATAAATACTTATATGATCAATCCTTATTACTCCATTGATGATTTGGAATTTGGAATTAAAATATTTAATTCCAAGTATAGAGCATTTGGTGACGCTTATTATAGAGAGTTTTTAACTAAAACTGATAATTTGAATTGGTATATCTATTTAGAATTCTTAAAATATTTTTATTTATAAAACAAAAGCCTTTCTATTAAGAAAGGCTTTTAATATTAATTGTATTCAATTTTAATTCCTATTTTATCTAATTTTTCTTTGAGTTTTTCATATCCTCTAAATATATGATCAATATTAGATATTATACTTTCTCCTTCTGCAGATAAAGCAGCTATTAATAAAGCAGCAGCAGCTCTTAAATCTGAGGCTTGTATTGGTGCACCAGATAGATAATCAACACCATCTATAATAGCTGTGTTATCTTCTAACCTTATTTTAGCTCCCATTCTGTTTAGTTCATCTATATGATTGAATCTACTGCTAAATATATTTTCTGATATTGTAGATTTACCAGGTATTAAAGAAGCTAATACAGATATTTGAGGCTGTAAATCTGTAGGGAATCCAGGATAAGGAGCTGTATCAATGTTTAAATTTTTTAAATTTTTAAAATCTACTTTACTTATTTTTACATAATTTTCTTTTTCAGATATTTCAAATTCTATACCTATTTCTTCTAGCATATTTAAAAGAATTCTAAGATCATCAATGCAAACTCTCTCAATTTTTAAGTTATCCCCGATTATTGCTCCCATAATTATGTATGTACCAGCTTCTATTCTGTCTGGGCTGACTGAATATTCTAAACCATGTAATTCTTTTACCCCATGAATAGTTATTATAGAAGTATTTTTACCTTCAATCTGAGCACCCATTTTTGAAAGGAAATCTATAAGATCAGTTATTTCTGGTTCCATAGCACAATTAGAAATTTTTATGGTTTTTCCTTCCAACAAAACTGCAGAACTAATCAAATGTTCAGTAGCTCCAACGCTTGGAAAAGGTAAACTAATATTAATTTCATTTTTTGAATCAATTATTTTACCCATTACATAACCATGTTCAGTTGTACTTTCTATTCCCATTTTTTTAAGACCTTCTAAATGGTAATTGACAGGCCTAACGCCTAAGGAACATCCTCCAGGTAATGCAACTTTTGTTTCTTTAGTTCTTAATGTAAGTGGTCCATAAACATTAAAAGAAGCTCTCATTTTCCTAACAGGTTCATAGGGTATTTCCCCAACTAATTCTTTGTTTTCTTCAATAATCAAAATTTCATCATTTCTATTAATTGTTTTACCAGAATATTCAAGTATTTCAGTCATGGTTTGTACATCTGCAAGTTCTGGTACATTTCTAAGTATGACTTTTTCTTTAGTCAATAAAGTTGCTGCCATAATTGGTAAAACAGCATTTTTAGATCCAGAAATTTTTACAGACCCTTTTGCAATTTGCGGCCCTTTTACAAGTAATTTACCCGATGATTCTAAGTTTATAGCGTTCATTAAATAAGCCCCCAATATAAATTATTTCTCTTCAAGCATTTTATAAATATCTTCTGTGGATATTTTATCCCTAGGTATATAAAAAGATTTTATTTCACATGTTGTAGAGTAATCTGTTAACATTTCAATTCTGTCATTTATTCTATTTTTTATTTTTTCAAAGATATCTTCAAAGACATCTGTTAGTAAAATTATAAAAGTGTCTTTAGAATATCTAAAGATATAGTCTAAAGGTATTCTTACACTTTCTCTGATTATTTTTCCTAATTGTCTTTCAACAATCTTTTTTTCTTCATTTAATTTTAACTTTTTAAGATGAGGTATTTTAATTATCACAATTCCACATTCGTTATTTGACTCATAAGCTTTTTGAAAGTATATTGAAAAGAATTTATCAAAAAAATTTTTTGAATATACTCTCGTATTTTCGTCAATAATTTTTCTGTCAACGAGATCCTCTACAAAACTTTCAAAACTTAAAAACTCTTGTTGTATTAACTCATTGTACTGTTTAACTACATCGTCCATTTGCTCTTCTTTTTGTTTTAGATCAGAAATTTCTTTTTCTAAAAAAGTAATTCTTTCTTTCAATTCTTTAGTGTTGTCCCCCATTTTGAATCCCCCTTTTACCAGTTTTTATTACCGGTAGGTTGTTCGGTACCATTCAAAACTTTTTCTGCTAAAAATCTAACACTTTCAGAAAAGAAAGTTACTGCACGATCATTTGAATAGTTTATTTCTCTATAGAGGAGGATATTTTCATCTTTTCTGAACCCACTTAAAACAATACTATTTTTATAAATTTTCGTTATATTATTTTCAAAACTCTCTTGATTTAAATCCCATTTTAATTTTAAATTATAACTTTTTAATAAAGTAATATTATTCTCTCTTCTAATAAAGTCAACATCTGATAGTTCTGTTGAATAAGAAAGAAAAGAACCTGATTTGGATAAAAGTGAATCGATAACATTTTTATTTGATTTAGAATTTATATTAAGAACAGGATATACTCCAGCGGTTTCAAATCCTCTAATCATTCTGTACAATATTTCAGATATTATGTATGGAGATTTGGCTATGTATTTGAGTTTGTTATCTTTTGTTTCATCTAGAGGTTCCAAATTACCGAATATTACAAAATCCACATTTTTTTTATTTAGTAAAACACCTATGTCTCGAAAAAGATCTTCAATTAAATCATAATTTCTTATTGTTCCTAAAGCCAAATAACAGAGTTCTTTATCGAAATCTGATAGGTCAAGAATATATCCATTTATTTGTTCTTTTTCAGCAATACTTATAGAGTCATAATTTTCAAATACTTTTCCTATTTTTTCTTTTTCTGTGTTATAAAGATTCATTTCTGAAAAAGTTAATAGACTAATCAGAATAAAAATTGTTATTAAATATTTTTTCAACTGCATATGCAACACCCTCTTCATCGTTTGAAGGAACTATAAATTTTGCAACTTTTTTTACATTTTCGCTCGCGTTTCCCATAGCATATGAATTATTAGTTTTTTCAAGCATTGAAATATCATTTTCCGAATCTCCAAATATATGCGCATTTTTTAGATCGAATTTATATATTTCAGATAGTTTTTCTAAAGCTAAACCTTTAGAGGTATTTTTAGGTATAATGTCTAAAAAAGAATGGAATGACATTATAACATTTAAATAATTATTGAATTTAGTAGATAGTTCTTTTTGAATTTCTAATAATCTATTATTATCTCCTACTGCTAATAATTTAAGAGGGAGATTTGAATTTTTATCTATATAATCCAAAAGATCATACACAACTTCATATTTAACTGATGCATGTTTTGCATAGTCTTTTATTTCTTGGTTATCTTCCTCGACAATCAGTTCATCTTTAACATATATTTGTCTATGCAAATCTTTTTTTCTAAAATATTTAATAATTTCTTTTGCTATTTCTGCATTTACCCCTTCTTCAATTAAGATTTGGTTTTGATTGTCAACCACATAAGCTCCATTATACGAAACAATATGTGCATAATTTTCTACAAAAGGTATATAATTATCTATAATATGCATCATAGAACTATACATTCTACCACTTGCTAAAATTAAATTATGCTTGTTTTTTATGATTTTTTTAAGTGCTTTTATGTTTTCTTCTGATACTTTTATATTTGAGTTTAAAAGCGTACCATCTAGGTCAAAAACGAATGTATTCATATTTTTATCTCCTATATATATTTTATCATATTTAGTTGTTTATTATTCATTCAAAGTATATTTATTATATTTTTGAAAATCATT
>CAZRTN010000005.1:5819-8888 GCA_964603015.1 uncultured Thermotogaceae bacterium
GATTGGCCAAGAGCTATATGAGTAGGTATTGGCTGAACTCTTCTTAATAGTATTTCACTATCATTTGATGAATATTTTTCAGTAATTGCTTTTGTTATATTTCCATTCAAAAGCTGTTCTCTTTCATTTTCTATTTCTAGGTTTACTTTTTTGATTATTGGAAGCATTATTTTAACAAAGGTATTTTTTTTCTTATTTACATCGTATATGTCATTTAAATTATTAGGGAATCTTTCAACAATTACCGTTTGAACTTTTTGATCATCCAGAGTATAATTGATTTTATTAAAATGACTATTTAATTCTTCCCAATCTTTGTAATATATATAATCCCAATCTATTTCTTCACTTTTAATAGATTGTTCTGAAATAATTTCTTTTTGTTTTGATATTTCTTGTTTATAATTTCCTTCTACTGTAAATACTAAAATTAATATAAATATTATAGATATTAATATATAAATTATAGATAACAAATTCTTCATAAAATCACTCTCCTATAGTTCTTAATAACCAGTATTTAACTTCTTCTCTACCAGTCTCTTTATCTCTTGCGAATATAGCAATTCTGTTTAAAAGCTGTTTAGATGTAAATGTCTTGTTTGAATAAACTCTATTACCCTCTTGAGTAGTTTCGACTAATCCTTCTTGAGAAATGTATAATTTAGCATCTCTTATATTTTCACTGGTAGTTAAAGAAATTTGAAATTCTTCTCCTGCTGGAATTTCAATAGGGTATCTGTTATCAGTAACAAGTGCTTTTCTTTTTAAAATATAGTTTAGATGAGATTCGGTTGCCCAATCAAGTAATAAAGGCTCTCTTGGAATAAAAAATTCTCCATATTCTTTTGTGTATGGTCCCATATCTTGAGAAAAAGCATAAAGAAAATCATTTTCTTTCAATATATCCTCCATTCCAAACATGAAATATCCATAAGGATAAGCATATATTCTTGATTTATAGCCCATTTTTTCATTGAAGATATTTTGTGATTTAATCAAATCTTCTTCAAAGAATTCTAAAGTATATTCTTTGCCTTTTTGTTCCAACATATAAAGAAAATTATCATGTTCATGGGAATGAAGCCCTAAAACTAGATTCTCGTAATTATCAAACTCTTTAATTTGTTCCCAAGATAAATAATCAGGATAACCAACATTTCCTGTATTTATAAAAAGCAAGTAAGGTATATTTTCTTTAACAAATAGATCATGAGCCTTTTGTGTTGTTTTGTATCCATCATCAACTGTAAATAAAACTGCATTTTCATAATCTTTTTCACCGTTTATATAAGATAAAAAATCATTATGATCTAGAATTTCAAAATCTTTATCTTTAACAATTCTAATATGATCTTTAATTTCTTCTATTGATGTACTTGTTGAAGGATATCTCTCATCATCAAATCTATGATATAAGAATATGTAAACTTCCGAAAAAGAGATTATTCCAATAACTAAAACCAATAAAGTAATAATAAATCTTTTCATTTTTGCACCCCTTTAATAATAATTTTATTTATAAATATTAAGTACAATTAATATTATCAAATAAAGGTTTTCATAACTTTAAAATAATAAAAATATATCTTTGATAATCTATACTTCGGGAGGTGTGATTTTGAGATATATAGATACACACTCACATACTTATTTAAAACGTTTTGATGAAGATAGAGAGGCTCTTTTAGAAGAAATATCTAAAAATCTTGATTACATTATTGATATAGGGATTGATAGAGACTCTATAATAAAAGTTTTGGAAAACGTTAAAAAGTATGATTTTATTTATGGTACCGTTGGATTTCATCCGACTGACACAGAAGATTTTAATGAAAACGATTTAAAATTTATGGAAGATAGTTTAGAAGAAGAAAAAATTGTTGCTATCGGTGAAATAGGGCTTGATTTTCACTGGGATACTGATAAAAACAAACAATTTAAGGCATTAGGTATGCAAATGGATCTGGCTAAAAAGTACAATAAACCTATTGTATTTCATATAAGAGATGCTTATGACGAAGCTTATGAATATATAAAAAAAGCAGGCTTGCCAGAATCTGGTGGAGTAGTTCATTGTTTCTCTTCAGACTGGAAAGATGCAAAAAAATTCTTGGATTTAGGTCTTTATCTAGGGTTTGATGGTCCATTAACTTACCCCAAAAATGATGATTTAAGAAAAGTAGTATTGAATACGCCTTTAGAGAGAATATTACCTGAGACAGATTCACCATTTCTTCCGCCAGTACCCTTTAGAGGTAAAAGAAACGATCCTTTAAAGGTGAAATATGTTTATGAGGAGATTTCAAAAGTTAAAGAAATTTATGCTGAAAGAGTAGCTTCTCAACTGAAAAGTAATTCAAATAAATTATTCAATATAAATAAATAATAAAACAGAGATAGTTTAAACTATCTCTGTTTTCATTTTAATATATCATTTTCTGATATTAAATTTCCATTGAAAGCATCTTTTCCTGACATTGCTTTTTTACCAGGGAATTGTATTTTAGAAATACTTAAAATCCCATTTTTCGTTTCTATTAATAAATCGGATTTATTTAATCCAATAATTTTTCCAGGAGAACCTTGATAATCTGTTTCATGTATTTTACTTTCAAAAAGTTTTACTTTTTTGCTGTTGTATAGAGCATATGTACCCGGGAAAGGGTCAAAAGCTCTTATTTTGTTATGAGTTTTTTCTACATCTTCAAAATTTAATTTCATCTCTTCTTTTGAAATTTTTTCTGCATAACTCGCCTTATTATTATCTTGTTCTTTTAATTCTAAATTTTCAAAATTATTGATGAATTCAATCAAACCTTCTTTAGATTTTGTGAGTAATTTTTCATAAACTTTCTCTAAATTATCGTTTATATCTATTTTTATTTTCTTTTGTAAAGCCATAGGACCAGCATCTAATTCTCTAACTATTTTAAAAATAGTTATTCCAGTTTCTTCCTCACCATTTTCAATAGCTCTTTGCATTGGAGCAGCTCCTCTATACTTAGGGAGTAAAGAAGTGTGAACATTCCAACAACCATGTTTTGGTATTCTTATTAATTTTTCTCT
>CAZRTN010000005.1:8988-24698 GCA_964603015.1 uncultured Thermotogaceae bacterium
AGTTCTTGTAACTTTTTCTTTATTCTTTGTTTGGCAACAACACTCAATTTATCTGTAAATAGTATTCCGTCTAAATGATCATTTTCATGCTGAAATATTCTTGCTTTATAATCAGTCAGTTCTTGTTCTATTTTTTCACCATTTTCATTATAATATTCTACTTTTATAGTTTTAGGTCTTTCAATTTCTGCGAAAATTTCTGGTATACTCAAACAGCCTTCTTCGAAAGTTATTTTTTCATCACTGAAAGATATAATTTTAGGGTTAATAACTGCTTTTTTACCTTCTCCATCGTCCATAACAAAAAATTTATATGGCATTCCAACTTGTGGAGCTGCTAAACCAACACCATCTGATTTGTACATTTCACCATACATTTTTTCTATTAGATCTCTGAATTTTTGATCAAATTCTTTTATTTTATAAGTTTCACCTCTTAAAACAGGATCTCCTATTAATCTAACTTCCATTCATTATCACTCCTCAATAACTCTAATTAATTTATCTAAATATTCTTTGTTTGTTAAAAAGACAGACAAAGGAGTAATTGATACATAATTCTTATTTATATAATGGTAATCAGAATTATCAGCATCGTCATCTTCGACAACTTTTCCCAACATCCAATAATATGAGTTTCCATAAGGATCTTTTCTTTCTTCAAAATAATCCTCATACCTTCTTGTACTTTGTCTTGTAACTTTGAAACCCTTTATGCTATCGATATCAACATTTGGGACATTTACATTTAAAGTAGTGAACTCCGGTATCTTTTTAACATCTATTTTTTCTAACAATTTTAAAATTGATTTTGCTGCAGTTTCAAACATCGGTTCATTGAATTCAACACAAGAAACAGCTATTGAAGGATATCCTACTATTGCTCCTTCTAAAGCAGCTGATACTGTTCCTGAGTATAAAATATCTGTACCCATGTTTGCTCCTTTATTGATTCCACTTATTACTAAATCAAAATCAATATCTTTGTAAATAGCAAGAGCACCAAGCTTTACACAATCTGCTGGTGTTCCGTTTACAGCGTATCCAAAGAACTCTTGATTTATTTCAACTTTTTTTGCCCATAGAGGGTTTCTAATTGTAATAGCATGACCAGTTGCGGATCTTTCTACATCTGGTGCAACTACATATACTTCATGTTCTTTTTCTAAATAGCTTTTTAAGGTACTTATTCCAGGGGCCATTATCCCATCATCATTTGAAATTAATATTTTCATATCACACCTCCATAAGTATATTAACATTTTTGTTTTATATGTCTATTAATAAGATTTTAATATTAACGCAAATTGGATAAAATTTATAAGAATTATATATATGTTATAATATTATAAAATAGCATAAGGGGGTATTTTATGATAACAGAGATGGAATTCAAAGAAATAAGTAAAAAACATTTTTACACAAAAACACCTACAGGTCATGATGTTCATACAGATGCAAATATAGAAATAGGTGGAACCGATACAGCTGCAAGACCTATGGAATTAATGCTTTCAGGTTTAGCTGGATGTACTGGTGTAGATGTTTCTATGATTTTAGAAAAAATGAAAGTTGAATATGATGAATTCAAAATCAAAATTGAAGCAGACAGAAGAGATGAACAACCAAAGATATATACAGATATAAAAATAGTATATATGTTTAAAGGAAAAGATTTACCTATGGATAAATTAGAACGAGCTGTGAATTTATCTCAAGATAAATATTGTGCTGCATCTGCTATTTTCAAAGGTACTGCTAACGTAGATTTTGAGATAAAAATAATAGACTAATTGTATAAGGGGGATTTTATCCCCCTGTTTTTATATTAAAATAATGAAAAATTTACCATTTTAAAAAAATATTATGGTAGAATATCAGTTGAAAGTAGGTGATTTTATTATGGCGAATGTTAATAACATAAATGTCGTTATAGATAAAGCTAACGACAGAATGAAAGAAGTAAAAAACACTATAGTTGTTATGTCTGGTAAAGGTGGAGTTGGTAAATCAACAGTAGCTGTTAATTTAGCTATAGCTCTTTCTTTAGAGGGTAAAAAAGTTGGTATTTTAGATGTTGACTTGCATGGTCCGGATGTAGCAAGAATGCTTGGTGGAAGAGGTCAGTATCCTACACAAGTTGGGGATGAAGTAGTTCCACCAGAAGTTAGTGGGATAAAAGTTATTTCTATGTCTCAATTTTTAAAAGAAGAAACTTCTCCAGTTGTTTGGAGGGGGCCTCTCAAAACTGGAACTATACTTCAGTTTATAGGAGATATTGCTTGGGGTGAACTAGATTATTTAATTATCGATTCTCCTCCAGGGACAGGAGACGAACCGCTTACAATTTTCCAAAATTTGAAAAAAATTACTGGTTCTATAGTAGTTACAACTCCTTCAGTAGTTTCACAGGATGATGTTGAAAAGGCAATAAATTTCTTAGGCATGATGAAACAAAATATCTTAGGTCTTGTAGAAAATATGTCATATTTTGTCTGCCCTGGATCAAATGAAAAACACTTTATTTTTGGTCAAGGTGGAGCCAAGAAATTAGCTGAAAAATATGATTTAGATATTCTAGCAGAAATACCTATAAACCAAAAAGTTAGAGAAAACATGGATGATGGTAAGCCAACAGCATATTTTGGAGATCCTGAAATTGTAGCTCCTTATACAAACCTTGCAAGAAATATAATAGAAAAACACGATTAATAATAATTAAAGGGGAAATTAATTTTCCCCTTTTTTATTTAGGGAGGGATAAACAATGAAAAAGATAGGCTTTATTATATTGAGTGTTTTATTATTTATGAATCTTTTTTCAGCCAATGTAACTTTTATATTTGATGGAGAAGATGCAGAAGAAGTTTATTTAATTGGTGATTTTTTGGAAAATGGAAAACAAAAAATGCAAAAATCTTTTACAGGTTTATGGCGAATAAGAGTTAACCTAGAAGAGGGTAAATATTTATATAAATACGAAATTGATGGCGAAAAGACTATCAACTTTTCAAATAATCAGATAGATTTTAAAGATGGAGAAGTCTATAATTATAGAATTGTTGAAGGTATGTATTTTGAAACTAAGGGTGATGGGATAATAAAAGAAGCAAAACATGAAAATACAAGAGCATATATAAACCCTGTAAAACCAGGTGAAATATATCTTTCTTTGAAAGTTAGAAAAAATGATGTAGAGAATGTAGAAATTCAAGGTAATCTTAAATCATATAATAAAAAAATAATAGAAATAGATGATTCTCTAGAGTATAGATTTCATGTAAAAACAGATTCAAAACTTCTCAAATATAGATTCAAGATAATCGATGGAGAAGAAATTATTATTGGGAATCAGGATTCTGAAAATCCTTTTGAATTTGATTTTGATAATCCAAAGATAGATTATTTCGATGTACCAGATTGGGCAAAAGGAAGAGTTTTTTACCAAATTTTCCCAGATAGATTTAGAAATGGAAATAAAGATAACGACCCAACTTATACGCCAGATTGGTATGGAGAACATACAAAAGATAATTTGATGTTTGATCATTATGGTGGAGATTTAGATGGAGTTATTAAATCAGAAAACTATTTTAAAGATCTTGGAATACAAGCAATATATTTCAATCCTATTTTTGAGTCGATTTCAACACATAAATACAATACAAGTGACTATTTAAAAATAGATCATAGATTTGGAACTCAGGAAACTTTTGAAGAACTGATTGATGTATTACATAAAAATGACATGAAAGTAATAATAGACGGAGTTTTCAATCATTCAGGAACTCAATTTTTTGCTATGCAAGAAAATTTTGAAAAACAAAAAGAATCAAAATACCTTGATTGGTATTACATAAAAAATTTTCCAATTAAAGAAAATCCAACATCTTATGAATCATGGCAAGGATATGCCTCTTTACCAGAGTTAAATATAGATAATCCCGAAGTGAAATCTTATTTCAGTAAAGTCATTGGTCATTGGATGATGGAAAATATAGATGGTTGGAGACTGGACGCAGCAGATCAAATTCCAAAATATTTCTGGAATAATTATTTTTATCCTAATGTGAAATCTATAAACGATGAAGCATTAATTGTTGGAGAATATTGGAAAGATTCTACAGAATATTTTCAAGCCCCTTCTTTTGATGGAGTTATGAATTATCTTTTTAAAGATGCAGCATTATTATATATAAACAACGGACAGGCAAAAGATTTTGTAGAATCAACAAATAGTTACTTAAAAAAATATCCACCACAAGTACTACACTCATTATGGAATTTATTAGGAAGTCATGATACCGAAAGAGTATTCACTATGTTGAATGAAAATGTTGGAAGAATGAAAATGATTTCAGCTTTACAAATGACTTTTGTAGGGGCACCTCTTATATATTATGGTGATGAAATTGGTATGACAGGAATGAATGATCCGTTCGATAGAAAACCATTTCCTTGGAAAGAAGAACTGTGGAATAAAGACATTTTAAATCATTACAAGAAAATGATTGATTTAAGACAAAAAAGAGAGTCTTTACAAAAAGGCGATTACGAAGTTATAGAGATAAAAGATGGTTTGTTGATTTTTAAGAGGTTTATTGACAACGAAGAAACTATAATAGTTTTAAACAGTAAGAAGGATAGTATTAAAACTAATTCTTTGAACGGAAAATTTTTAGATTTATACAATAATGATATAATTGAAAATATAAAAGAAATCTCAGGAAATAGTTTTAAAATATTAGAACAAAAATAAAGTGGTGGAAAAATGTATTATTATGAAATGATACCTTTTGGTGGAAGAATATACAATACTTATACATTTAAATCAAATAACCCTTTGGCTATTGGTCAAAGGGTTATTGTGAATTTAAGAAATAAATTAACATCAGCACTCGTATTTCAAGAAACAAAAAACATTCCAAATGTAAAGATAAAAGATATAGAGTTTATATTAGATGAGAAACCTTTGATAAATTCAGAACATTTACATTTTATCGAAATTGTATCTAAAGAGCTTTTAATTCCGATTTCTGAAGTAGCTAAAATGATGTTTCCTTCAACCTCGAATGATCTCTTTAGAATTAAGATTGTACCTTTAAATCCTATGGTTGGATTTGATAAACCAATATTTTTAAACGAATTTTTCAGAAAATTTAAAAATAAATCAGATGCTAGAAAAAAACTAAAAAGTCTTTTGGAATCTAATTTAATTAAATTAGATTCTTATATCAAAAAACAGAGAGTTGAAAATGATAATAAGTATATAGGTCTATCTGATGTAGACGAAATTCCTAATATATCTAAGACAGCAGACAAAGTTATAAATTATTTGAGAGTTAATGGAATTACTTCAATAGATGAATTATATTCAAAAAGAATACTCAAAAAAAGTTCTTCTACTTTAGATACTTTATTTAAACATAAAATAATTGAGCAAAAAGAAATTAAGAATAAATCTATAAAAAAAAGTTTAGTTGAGCTGACTGATGAGCAAATTAAAGCTGTTGAAAAAATAAGAGAAAATAAAGATAAACCTCATCTTTTGTATGGGGTTACTGGTAGTGGAAAAACGGAAGTATTTTTTGAAATAGCAGAACCTTTATTAGAAAAAGGTAAAAAAGTACTTATACTCGTCCCTGAAATATCTTTGACTCCTCAAATGTTTACCAGAATTAAGAACAGGTTTTCTTCTTATAAGGTTATAACTTATCATTCGAATCTTAAGCCAAAAGAAAGATTGAATAATTGGTATGACTTAGTTAATGGAGATATGGATGTATTAATTGGTACAAGAAGTAGTATATGGTTACCAGTGAAAGATTTAGAAATGATTATTATAGATGAACAACATGATGATTCATTTTATCAAAATGAACAAGTAGTTTATGACACTATGAGGGTAGCTGAAATAAGAAAAAACATAGAAGATTTAAATCTTGTTTTAGCATCAGCAACTCCAAGACTCAATGAATTAATTTTAGCAAAAAATGATGATTATTATTTAGAAAAAATAGAGAAAAGATATTTAACAAAAATGCCTGATGTAGAAATAATAGATATGAAAAATGAGAAAAAAGTCAGTTGGTTATTCTCAACAAAAACTATGGTGAATATAAAAGAAACTCTTGACGCACAAAATAAAGTTATAATTTTTACACCTACTAGAGGTCATTCAAACTATGTTTTATGCACTGACTGTGGACACATTTTCAAGTGTGAGGATTGTGATGTTTCCTTGACATACCATAAATACGATGAGAAGCTTGAATGCCATTATTGTGGTAAAGAATATCCTATTCCTCAAAAATGTGATAAATGTGGAGGCTATAATTTACAGACTAGAGGATACGGAACAGAAAGAGTAGTTAATGAAATGGTTAAATATTTTCCATCCACAGAGATTTTAAGAGTTGATAGAACAGTAATAAAATCATTTGATGATCTAAAAAAAACTTTTAAAAGATTTTATGATAAAGGGCCAAAAATTATCGTTGGAACTAAAATGATTACAAAAGGTCTTGATATAAGCGATTTGAAACTAGTGGTTATAATGGATTCTGATAGATATTCATATTTTCCTGATTATAGGTCTTATGAAACCACAGCCTCTTTGATAATGCAAGTTGCAGGACGTGCTGGGAGAAAAGGGAGCGGTAAGGTTTTAATTCAAACTTTTAATCCAGAAGAAAAAATATTCGCAGCTATAAAAAATCATGATTATAATATGATAGCAGATCAAGAATTCTCTAAAAGAGAAAAATATAAATATCCTCCTTTTGCCAATTTAGTACTAATAATGCTCAAAGACAAAGATATTGATAAATTGAAAGAGAAAGCTGAAATGGTTAAAGAGGAATTTTTAAAGATGAATATAAAGGTGAATGGACCAATAGACCCTTTAGTAAAAAAAATCAAAGGCGAATATAGAAAACAATTGATTATCAAACAAAAAGATATTTCAAAAGCAGATTTATTGAGTGTTCAACAAAAATATGATAATGATTTGAAACTGTTTTTAAACCCTCCAACTACCTTCCTATAATTTGACTTAAACACTAATTCGTGGTAATATGTTAATAGAAGAGTAAAAAATAGTATTTATTATTAATCTTTAAAAATATGCAGTCTTTGTCAATCAAACTGGAGGTGTTTATATGGAATTTAAAGTATTTGCTAAAGATATTCAATTAACTCCAGCAATACACAATTATATTGAAAAAAGAATGACTAAGCCAGACAAGATGTTAAAAAAACATGAGGATTTAGTATCTCCCGCGGATGTAAGAATACAAAAAGAAGGTGGGATTTATAAAGTAGAAGTAACAACTCACTTTAAAAAATTCAATAAAATAGTAAAAGTTGAAGTAAAAGATGGAGATCTATACGAAGCAATTGATGATGTAACCGATTCATTGGAAAGAAGAGTAAGAAAGTTAAAATCAAAAATACAGGATCATGATTCACAAAAACAATTCAACGAAGCAGTAAAAGATATTGGTGAAGAGGAAGATGACCAATCAAGAATTAAAAGAACAAAAAGATACGATTTATCAATGATGACCTCGGAAGAAGCTTTATTGCAGGCTGAATTGGTAGGACATAATTTCTTTGTATTTAGGAATGCAGATACAAATGAAGTTAATGTTGTATATTTAAGAAATAATGGTTCATTTGGTTTAATAGAATTTATTGGTTAATTTTAAATAAAATAGGAGAACTCATTTGAGTTCTCCTATTTATAATGTTATATACCCAGCATTCTTTTGATTTTGTTTTGGTCAAAACCTACTATAGCTTTATTTCCAATTTCAATTACTGGCACTCCCATTTGACCAGTTTTTTTAACCATTTTTTCAGCAGCTCTTTTATCTTTTGATACGTCATAATCTTTAAATTTCATGCCAAGCTCTTTGAAAAATCTTTTTGCTCTTTTACAGTGTGGACAGCTTGGAGTACTATAAACAGTAATTTTTGTATGTTGCATTTTAAAAACCTCCTATACCATAATGGGGTATTTATGAAATTATAACAAATAAAATAAATATTTATTTTAAAACAATGTAAATTGTATTTGTTAGAATATATACAGATTATAAAATGATGAGAGGTTGAAATTATAGATGATTTATGATTATGACAAAACTATAAAAAATATCAAAAAAGAAAAAAGAGAACAATATACAGAGTATATTCTTGAAGCTCCATATGAAGAAAAATTTTACAAGGAAAATGAGAAATTAATTTTTAGAGTTTTTGAGAACAAAAAACCATTAAAAGGTGATATAGTTTTTATACATGGAATTGGTCCAAATAACATAAAATATTTGCAATGGTATGCAGAATATTTTAGTAAACAAGGTTATAGAACAACAATGACTATACTGCCTTATCATTATAAAAGAAAAGATCAAAATATAATTGATGGAGACCCTTTTTATTCAGCGGATCCCGATGTATGTGTTGAATTATTTCATAATGCAGTTAAAGATGTGAGAAAAACTATAGATTATATATCAGATTTTCAAGAATTTAAAAATGAAAACCTACATGTTATGGGGGTATCTTTTGGAGGGATAATAGCTACTATGCTTTTAGCTCTTGATGATAGAATTAATAAAGGTATTTTAACTATAACTGGGGGAAATTGGAGATGGATAAATTTTCATTCTCCCTATACTGAAAGAGTTAGAAAGGAATACAAAGAAAAAGGGAACGCTTATGGTTGTAATGGAGAAGAATTTTGTGTAAAAAATTATAGAAATAATCCTAAAGAATTTATTTTAAAAAATTTTAGTAGTGTTGAGGATATATTTGAAAAATCAAAAATACCTTGTTATCAATATGATCCAATCTCTTTTGCTCCTTTTGTTGATAATAAAGTTTTATTCATAAAAGGAAAGTATGATAAAATAATTCCAGAACGTTCGACTGATGAATTGTATGATTTATTACCTAATGCTAAAATGAAAAAATTTCCAGCGGGTCATAAATCTTCAATTTTGTTTAAGAGAATTATAGGAAGATGGGCGATTAATTTTATTGAAAAAGAGTGATGGATATGAATAAAGGTACTTATATTTTATTTATAAAATTAAAAGAAGAATTGAATTTTAAAACATCGAAAAAAAAGTTTCATCTAAAACCTGGCTATTATGTTTATGTGGGTTCAGCTATGAAAAATCTTTTTCAAAGGGTTGGAAGACATATATCGTATAAGGAAGGAACTTATAAAAAGCACTGGCATATAGATAATATATTAGAAGTTGGAAATGTCGAAAGAGTATTTTTAATTCCCGATGGAGAATATAGAGAAATACAAGTATCTAAAATGTTTAGTAAGGAGTTTATGTCTATTAAAGGTTTTGGAGCTTCAGATATTAAAGAATTAGAAGCTAATTTGTATTTTATAAACGATACAGAAAAAGCTTATGATTTATTAAAATTTATAAAATAAAAAACCCTTGATATGAATTTTTTTATAGTTCATAATCAAGGGTTTTAAATATTATTTTTTGTATATAAGGTTTAAATTCAATGATGAATTTGGTTCCAGTTTTATTTTTATATTGATTTGTCCTTTTTTAGAATCGTTGATCAAAGTATCGTAATCATCATTAGTTGAAAAATCATCTAATTCTATATTCGAAGAAATTTCTTCTATTATTACCCATTTAAAATCTTCTGAATAATTGTTTAGCTTAATATGTCTTTGGATCATTCTAACCTCATCATTTACTTTAACATCAGAAATAGTGGTATTTGAATAATTAAAATTCCAACTTCTATCAAGGTTTAATGTTATTTTTTCTCCAATTGAATAAGAATTAATATTTATCTTATTTAAAGGTACGATTTTATTATCAAATTTTTCATTTATCCATAATTCACCAGCTGGAATTTCTATTCCCAATCCATTTTCTTTTGTGTTTTCTATATATCTTATAATATAGGGGTTAGAATTTTTTGTAGAACTGCTTAGTGGTATTCTAAGATAATCTTCAAATAATTTTACGTCTTTTTTGTCTATATTGATAATTGTTTTTTCTGAATTTAAAGATATATTCCCTAAAAATAGTGTATAAATATCTTGGACAATATTTTCTTCAAAAGAATAAGATTTTGATTCAGATGCCATGTTTCTTGTCATCATACTAAATTCTTGTATATTTTCACGCAAATAATCATTTATTATGTAAGTTCTACTTTTACTTTCATTAGCTGCATTTAAAATTTCAATGTTTTTTGAAAACTTTCCATCCGGATTTAATTCATAAATCATTTCCCAAGATGCCTGGTTGTAAATAGCTACATACACATTTTTTTTTGAATTTATATGTAAAGATTTTACACCATTTATAAATTTTAAGTTTTCTTTATCTGTAAGAGTCCATTTACCAAGCTTTTGATAATGGAATAAAATTTTATTTTCACCTACAATTTCAAAGATGTTATCATCTATTTCTTTAATTTCTGAGTTGATATCTTCTAAAGAGACTATTTGAAAATTGAAGTTGTAGTTATTTTTCTTTATACTCCAACTTTCACTTCCTTCAACCCAAAGAATATTTTGATTTGCTTTTAATTCATGAATACCTGGCTCCATTTCAACAAAATTGACCATTGCGTCTTTAAAAATCAAACTCAATGGATTTGTAAATGCTACAATAGAAATCATCATAATTAATAAAAACGATAATTTTTTCATCAATACCTACCCCCTTTTTTTATAAATAAATTATACTATTAAATTTTAAAAATTAATTAAAGATTTAAAACTTCCTTTTATGGTATAATGATTTGTGTTTTTAAATCTTCTCGGAGGTGTTTTTATGAAAAAAGTTGCTTTAGTTGGATTTGGTGCAGCTGCAATAGGATTTTTAAAGGGAATGATAGACAATGGAAATATAAAAGATTATGAAATTGATGTTTATGAGATGGGAGATAACATAGACAATGCTGGGTTTGGTGGATTGAAATATGATGGAAAGATATTTATTTCAAAGAATATGGGTGGAGATCTCGAGATACCAACAAAAATCCAGAGAGAAATAGTAGAATTCTTTTTAGAAAAAGCTAATATGATTACCCTTAACCAAGGGAAAAAAGTTTATAAAGATGATATAGAACATGGATTATCTTTTGATGATGAGGATTTATTTAAAAAATTCTATAATGAAGGATTTGAACCTGTTAAATCAGAATTTTTTCATATTGGAACAGATGCTTTAGCAGATACAGTAAAAAAGATTTATAAAGAGTTTGAATCAAATGAAAATATACACTTTCATTTCAATTCAAAAATAGAGAAAATTAATAAATTTGAAAATCATTATACAATTAATAATATAAACAAAAAATATGATCATTTAATTCTTGCTGTAGGACGAAGAGGACATAAACTTGTCAAAACCTTAATAGACCAAGAGCCTGATATTGTTTTATCAAACAATAAAGTAGATCTTGGAGTAAGGTTTGAATTACCTGACCATGTAGTGCAGGAACTAAATGATAAGATGTATGAATTCAAGTTAAGATTAAAAACAAAAACTGGATATACTGTAAGAACATTTTGCAATAATCCTTCTGGTGAAGTAACATTAGAAAAATACGACGATTTTGTTACTGTAAATGGCCATGCAAAAGCAAAGAAAAAGACAAAGAATACAAATTTTGCAATTTTAGTTACACATTCATTTACGCAGCCTTTTAATGATCCTATTGGATATGGTTCTTATATCTCAAAACTTTCTAATATACTAGCTGGTGGTGAAAAAGTAATTCTTCAAACATACGAAGATTTTTATAATTCAAATAGAACTAAAAAAATAGGTAGAGTTGAACCAACATTATCAAACAATTCTTTTATTCTAGGAGATTTGAATCTAATCTTTCCTAGGAAAACAGTTGAATCTATAATTGATTTTATGGAGAAACTAAATGAGGTAATTCCTGGTATCACATATCCAGATAATTTGTTATATGGTGTGGAAGTAAAGTTTTATGGTAATAAAATAGATAATAGTCTTTATGATAATTTGAAAATAATTGGAGATTCATCCGGTTGGACAAGATCAATAACATATGCTGCTGCTCACGGTTATTTAATTTCTAATACACTCTAATAATTTGACCTCCCTAATAGGGAGGTATTTTTATAATTCTTTGTGAATTAATTATTATGCTTTGTAATAATAGGTTAGGATAAATTAACTATTCGGTTATGAATAGTTATTTTTTTTATGAGAAAATAATATCGAAGTTGATATATCAAATTCGATATATTTATAATGAGTATTTTTTCACAAAAGGGAGTTAAATATGAATAATAAAAGTATTGTTGAAACATATATATTAAAATACTTATCTAAAAATGAAAGAGCTTCAGGCTATGATTTTATTAAAAGCTCAAAAGATAAAAATATCACAATATCAGCAGGATCAATATATCCTAAACTTAAAAATTTAAAAGATAGGGGATATATAAACTTTGAAGTAAATGGAAGAAAAAAAGAGTACTATTTGACTAGTGAAGGGAAAAAATATATTAAAACAATTGATAACGGTAGTCAAACAAACGATTATTTTAATAAAATTAAACTTATATCTGAATGTAATTGTGCAAATGTTTCAGAAGAGTTTAGAGAAACAATTAATGATTTGATTAAGTTATTTTCTTTTGCTGATTGGAAAAATGAAAAGGACTTAAAAAAGATAAATGAAAAGTTAGATTTTTTAAAAAATAAAATAGAAAGCAAATTATATGAAGAGGTGAGAAAATGAAAATAGTAATAGTAGGCGGGGTAGCTGGTGGAGCGACTGCAGCTGCTAGATTAAGAAGGTTATCTGAGGATACAGAAATAATTGTTATTGAAAGAGGAGAACATATTAGTTTTGCAAATTGTGGATTACCTTATCATATTGGAGGAACAATTGAGTCAAGAGAAGAGTTATTATTAGAAACCCCAGAGTCATTTTTAAAAAAAATTAATGTTGAAGTTAGAAATCATACAGAAGCTTTATCAATAGATAGAGAAAATAAAAAAATTTTAGCAAGAGATAGAAAGAATCTAGAAGATTATAATTTAGAATATGATTACTTGATTTTATCACCCGGTGCAAACCCATTTGTACCACCAGTTGAAGGTTTTGACAAAGAAGGTGTCAAAACACTAAGAAATGTAAATGATATGGATAAAATAATCAATTACATTGAAAAAAATAATGTTAAAAATGCAGTTGTTGCTGGTGGTGGATTCATAGGTGTTGAGATGGCAGAAAATTTAACCGAAAGAGGAATTAGAGTTTCTCTTGTAGAAATGGCTGATCAAATTATGAACACAGTAGACTTTGAAATGGCTTCTATGATTCAAAACCATATGATAGAACATGGAGTTAATTTGATATTGGGTAATGCAATTGAAAAAATAGAAGGTAAAGATAAATATTCTATTAAACTTTCAAATGGGAAATCAGTTGAAACTGATATGGTAATTCTTTCTATTGGAGTTAGAGGAGAATTAAAATTAGCTATAGAATCTGGATTAGAGATCGGAAAAAAAGGAATTACTGTTGACAGACAAATGAGAACTTCTGACGAAAATATTTTTGCTGTTGGAGATGCTGTTGAGATACAACATTTAATAAGTGGAGAAAAAACAAATATACCTCTTGCTGCTCCAGCTAATAAACAAGCAAGAATAGTAGCAAATAACATTATAAAAGAAAACAATGAAGAATATAAAGGCAGTATAGGAACCTCAATTGCAAAAGTATTTGATATGGCAATTGGTTCTACTGGAATGAATGAGAAACAATTACAATCTATGGGAGTAAATTACATTTCTTCAATAACAAATTCTAAAGATCATGCGGGTTATTATCCCGGTGCATCTCTTTTAACTACAAAGATTCTTTTTAATAAAGAAGGCGAAATACTAGGTGGACAAGTAGTGGGGAAAAATGGAGTAGATAAGAGAATAGATGTGCTTGCAACTGCAATAAGTGGAAATATGACTGTAAGTGATTTAACAGATATAGATTTTGCCTATGCTCCTCCTTTTGGATCAGCAAAAGATCCACTTAATGTAGCTGGTTATGTTGGTGAAAACATATTAAATGAAGAAATAGAAACTGTTGAATGGAATGAAATTGAAGATATAGAAAATTCGATTTTGATTGATGTTAGAAATCCAGATGAAATAAATGAAAAAAATATAATAGGGTTAAAAAACGAAATAAATATTCCATTTCCTAAATTAAGAGAAAAGTTAGATACTTTAGATAAAGAGAAAGTTTATATAACTTATTGTACCCTTGGTATGAGAGGATATTTTGCATATAGGATATTGAAATTAAACGGATTCAAAGTTAAAAATTTAAATGGTGGATTTACAATTTATGCAAATGCAAAAAAAGCTGATATAATGCTTAAAAATTCTTAAAAATAAGAGAGCTAATTAATTTTAGCTCTCTTTATAATATTTTTTGCATTTTTATATGAGGTATTCCAGCTTCATAAAAAAAATCTTCTGATAATGATTCATATCCAAGTGATTTATAAAAATCAATTGCATTTTTTTGAGAATTTAATAATAGTTTTGATACATTCTTTTTTTTAGCTTCATTTTCTATATTTCCCATCACTTCTTTTCCAAAACCTTTACCTCTTTCTTCTTTAATGACAGCTACTCTTTCTACTTTCCATGAGTCTTTATCTATATACCTTACTCTTGCAGTTACAACTGGATTATTTTCATATAAACCCAGAAAATGTATACAAGCAGGATCTAATCCATCTAATTCCTCATCTTTTGGTACATTTTGTTCTTTTATAAAGACTTTATCTCTAATATCATAAGCTAATTTAAAAAATTCAAAATCTTTAAATAAAAAAGTAAAAACTGATAAAGACATTTTAAAACCTCCATTTTTTAATTAATTATAACATACAATTCATTGACAATTTATAATTATTATAATATAATGAAAGTACCTATTACTCAGTTTAGGGATATACCCTTTACTTAGTTTTAGGAATATGAATTCAGGAGGAAACAATATGTCAAGAGGATTAGAAAACGAAGTAACTAATGAAATCGTTCAAGAATTTCAAATCAACGAAAAAGACACAGGTTCAGTAGAAGTACAAGTGGCTTTATTATCAGCAAGAATAAAACACATTACTGAACATTTAAAAAAACACCCAAAGGACTTTCATTCTAGAAGAGGTTTGATGTCCATGGTTGGTAAAAGAAGAAAGATGTTGAAATACTTGAAAAAAGGAAGACCAGAATTATATCAAGAATTAATCAAAAAATTAGGAATAAGAGGATAAATTTTAAAGCGGGGCTAATTAGCCCCGCTTTATTTTAATAAATACTGCTAATTATGGTAGAATATATAAGAATAGATATTAATTAAGAGGTGAAAATTAAATGAAAAAATGGGAAAAAGAAATTTTCGGAAGAAAATTAACTATTGAGCAAGGAAAAATGGCTAAACAATCTTTAGGATCAGTTGTCTTGAACTTCAACGAATCTACTATTTTGGTAACAGCAAATGCAAGTGAAAAACCTAAACCTGGTATAGATTTCTTACCTTTAACAGTTGATTTTAAAGAAAAATTTTATGCTGTTGGTAAAATCCCCGGAGGATTTGTAAAGAGAGAAGGAAGACCTAGTGAAGAAGCAATTTTATCTTCTAGA
>CAZRTN010000005.1:24798-37857 GCA_964603015.1 uncultured Thermotogaceae bacterium
GAAGAATTAGAAAAATCAAAAATAGATATCATTGTAGCAGGTACAAATGATGCTGTAACTATGGTTGAAGGAGAATCTTTAGAAGTTTCTGAAGATGAAATGGTTGATGCATTGATGTTCGCTCATGATGCTATAAAAGAAGTAATAAAATTTGAAGAAGAAATTATTAAAGAATTCAATATAGAAAAATGGGAAGTAGAAGTTCCAACATGCCCTAAAGATTTTTTAAATGATTTTGAAGAATTAATTGATAGAGAAGAAATAATGAAAAGAATGCTTGTAGATGGTAAGAAAAATAAAGATAAAAATTTAGCGGAATATAAAAAATCTGTTTTTGAATCATTCGAAGAAAAATATTTAGACAAATGGTCAGAAAGTTTTTATAATGAGAAAAAAGGATTTTTGTACGAAAAATATGAAGAAGTTTTTAAAAATACAATGAGAAGATCAATTCTTGATGATAATAAAAGAGCTGATGGAAGAGGAACAGATGAAATTAGAAATATTGAATGTGAAACTGGTTTAATAAATAGGGTTCATGGTTCAGCTTTATTTACAAGAGGAGAAACACAATCACTAGGTATTATTACCTTGGGAGCTCCTATGGATGTTCAAATGGTTGATACAATATTCTCAGATGAAGACAAAAGATTCATGCTTCATTATAATTTCCCACCATATGCAACAGGTGAATCAAAACCTTTAAGAGGTCCAGGAAGAAGAGAAATTGGACATGGACATCTTGCAGAAAGGTCACATAAGAATTTAATTCCAACAGAAGATGAATTTCCATATACAATAAGAATGGTTTCAGAAATATTAGAATCAAATGGTTCTTCATCTATGGCTTCTGTTTGTTCTGCATCATTAGCTATGATGGATGCTGGTGTTCCTCTTAAAAAACATGTTGCTGGTATAGCTATGGGTCTTATTTTTGAAGAAGATAAAAATGTTGTTTTAACAGATATTTTAGGAATAGAAGATCATTTGGGAGATATGGATTTTAAAGTAACAGGGACAAGAGAAGGAATTACTGCTTTCCAAATGGATGTTAAAGTTGATAAAGTTACTAGAGAAATAATGAAAATTGCTCTAGAAAAAGCTAGAATAGCAAGAAATCATATATTGGACCTAATGTATGATGCTCTACCTGAACCAAAAGAAGAATTATCTAAATTTGTACCAAAAATAAAAACTGTTCAAATTCCACAAAAGAAAATTGGAGATGTTATAGGCCGTGGTGGAGAAGTTATCAAAAAAATTATGGAAAACTACACTGTAGAAGTATTTATAGATGATAGTGGACTCGTTAAAGTAACAGGATTTGATGTTGAGAAAATTGATAAAGCAATTAATCATATAAAAAATCTTACAACAGATGTTGAAAAAGGTAATGTTTTTGAAGGGAAAATAACAAGAATTGAAAAATATGGTTTATTTGTAGAAGTATTACCAGGAAAAGTTGGATTACTTCATGCATCTAATATGAAACAAAAACCTACAGAATTCAAATTAGGTCAAATTGTAAAAGTTAAGGTTTTAAAAGTTGAAGGTCCTGGAAAATTTCAACTTGAATTAATTGAAGAAGAATCAAATGATAATAAAGATGGGGGTAAATGAGATTGTTTAAAGTAAACAAATTGAAAAACGGTCTAACCCTATTATTGTTAAAAAGAAAAACTATGAGGAGTGCCTCAGTTTCCTTTTGTGTAAAATCAGGCTCTGTTCATGAAGAAGATAATATAGCCGGTGTGTCTCATTTTATTGAGCACACCGTTTTTAGAAAAACCAAAACGAGAAATATAAAAGAAATAAAAAAACCTCTTGAAGAAGTCGGAGGTTCTTTGAATGCATTTACTGCAAGAAACTTAACTTTATTCTATTCAAAAGTTCCAAGTAGAAATATTAACATCGCAATAGAAATATTATCGGATTTAACCTTCAATGCTTCTTTAGAAAAAGACGATATAGAAAAAGAGAAGAAAGTTATTTTAGAAGAAATTGCAATGTATGAAGATGATCCTGTAGATCAAATATTTGAAAATCTATTTAGAAATGTTTATGATTCGAACTTTGGTAGACCTATAATTGGACATAGAGAAACTGTGAAAAATATGGATGAAAATATATTAAGAACTCATTATCAGAAAAATTTTATACCTGAAAACACTATAGTATCTATTGTAGGGAATTTTGATGAAGACGAAATTATTGAATATTTAGAATCTTTAGAAATTCAAAGAAAATATAAAGATACAAATGAAATTATGAGTCCTGTAATTTCCAAAGAGGAAGTTAAAGTAAAAAAAACAAAAAAAGATTTGTCACAAAATTATTTAGTATATGCTTATGAAGCACCACCTAAATATAGCAAAGATTATTACGCAACTCTAGTATTAAATACAATGATGGGAAGTGGAATGAGCTCTTTGTTATTTACCAACATAAGAGAAGAAGAAGGGTTGGTTTATGAAGTAGCTTCGGATTATAATTCTTATAATAATAGTGGTTTATTCATGATTTTTGCTGCTACATCAAATGAAAATATAAATGATTATAAAGAAAAGATAGAAGAAATAACAAAAGAAATTTATAAAAGAGAAGATTTAAATGATTGGGTGAATTATGGAAAACAAAGGTTAATTGGAAAATTAACTATAGATATAGAAACAAATATGGCTTATGGGATGAAAATCCTAGACTTATATTTGACTTATGGTAAAATTGTTAATATAGATGAAATAGTTAAAAAAGTTGAAAAAGTTACTTTAGAAGATGTGATTAAAGTGTCAAAAGAAATTTTTACAAACACAAGATTCATATCAGAATTAAACCCGGAAAAATAATAAAGGGGGCTTACTATGAGAAAGTTATATATATCTGATGTAAATCCAGGTATGGTAATTGCAGAAGATATTTCAAGAAATTCTATTATTTTATTATCTGAGGGAAATGTTTTAACAGCGAAAGATATTGATAGACTAAGAAAATATGGAATAAAGGAAGTCTTCGTTTATGATGAAGACGATTTTACTATGGAAAATAAAATAAATATTCAGTTTCCAGAGTTACCACCAGTTGTACCAAATAAAAAGTATAAAAAATGGTCTCAACAATTTGACAAGATATTAGATATAACAAAACTAGATGAAAGCGATGAACAGCTCAATCAAATATCTGAAGATATTTACAAATCTTTCTTGGAAAAGGAAGATATAGTTCTGAATCTCTTTCATAACATTGGTTCAGAGGCTTTATCTGCTCATAGCATTAACACAGCGATCATTTCTTCAATAATATCTGTGAAATTAAACATGCCATTTGTTTTTACTAACCAATTATTAAAGGCAAGTCTTTTGCATGATATAGGTTATAGTTTGATTGGAGAAAGAGTTGTTTTTGATTATGGACATTTGGATAATAAAGTTGTTAAATCTCATGTTATCTCTGGTTATAATGCATTAAAAAATATGAAAGATAGAATATCAAAAGAAGTTATAGACGCAGTTTTCAATCATCATGAAAGATTTGATGGAACAGGTATTTTGATGAAGAAAAAAGGTGATCAGATTAATCCTTTAGTTAGAATTTTACAGATTGGAGATGCTTATGATTCATTAATCGAATCAGGACAGGCTCCATATGAAGCTATAAGTTATTTATTAAAACAATCTGGTAAAATGTTTGATCCTTATTACGTTAGTACCTTATTCTCTATTACTGGACTTTATCCTACAGGAACACAGGTTATGCTAAATAATGGTGATGTAGCTACTGTAGTTAAAAAAGGAAAGGCATCTGTTTTTCCTATAATTAATGTTGATGGGGAAATCATAGAAACTGGATCGAACTCTGGAATTTATATCAAGGAAGTAATTAAATCTTGAATCTTTTTGTTTCTGTGGAAAAAATTAAACCATGGGATTACATTCTAAATGCTAATATCCCCGAGTTGAAACTCAACAAAGGTGTAATTATAAATGATAGAATTAAAGAAAACCTTTTAAAAAAAGGTATTTTTGTTGTACCTGTAATAAAAAATAGTGCTTCAGAACATGCAGTTTTAAGAAATGAGTTAGTAGAAAAGTCATATACAAAAATAAAAGAATTTTGGGAAACTCTTTATAAAAAGGAAAAGTTTGATAAAGAAGAATTCATTGACGTTTCTGAAAACATAGCTGAATCTATTATCGATAATTTTGATGAAGTTATATATATACCTTTAAAAAAACTTCAAAATTTTGATGAGTATACATACTCACATTCTTTAAATGTTTCTATTGTAGCTACTTTGATAGGAAAAGCCCTTGATTTTGATGATTTAATGGTAAAAAAATTGTCATTATCTGCATTATTACATGATGTTGGAAAATCAAAAGTTGATATCAAGTTAATAAATGCACCAAGAGGATTAACATATGAAGAATTTGAACATATGAAAAATCACGTTAAATATGGAAAAGAGTTATGTACAGCTCATGGGATAAACAACGAAGATATATTATCTGGAATATTATATCATCATGAAAGATATGATGGAAGAGGATATTTAGAGGGGTTAAAAGAAAATGAAATTCCCTTATTTGGAAGAATAATAGCAATTTCTGATGTTTATGACGCACTTACTTCTAAAAGAAGTTATAAAAGTTGTTGGAATAATTACAAAGCAGTTTCTCACATTATTCAAAATTCTAATAAAATGTTTGATCCTGAATGTGTGTCTGCCTTTGTTAAAGTATTTGGGATTTATCCTCCAGGGACAAAAATTCTATTAAATGATTATAGAGTAGCCACTGTAATTGCTAGTAAAATGCAAAACGAGTTACAACCTCTATTACAAATAGGGAATGAAATAGTTGATTTGGCAAAAGAAAAAAGTTATATCCTAAAAGTATTGTAAGGGGTAATTAATTTGAAAAAAATATCAGAAAGTCTAGAAAATTATTTAAGAGCAATATATATATTGCATATTGATGGAAAAATTCCGAGAATAAAAGATATCTCTAAAATGTTAGACGTAAGAAACGCTTCTACTGTTGAAGCGATTAAAAGACTTGAAAAATCGGGAATGATAACTCATGAAAAGTATGGGTATATAGATTTGAATGAAAAGGGTTTAGCCTATGGAGAAAGAGTTTATAGGAAATATATAACCTTGATAGATTTTTTTGTGAATATACTGAACCTGTCAAAAGAAGAGGCATATAATCTTTCTTGTGGAATAGAACATCATATGACAAAAGATTTTTTTACATCTTTAGAGGCTATGGTTCTGTTTATAAAAAGAAATCCAATTGAGTACTCAAAAATGAAAAAATTTATTACTAAATATTCAAATGAAATGCCTCATGTTTTTAGAACAACACTTGAAGAAGTTGAAGAAGGCGAAGAAATTAGTATTGTTAATATATCTGGTGATGGTGAAAAAAAGAAACAATTATTGAAGTTGGGAATATATCCAGGTATTACTTTAACCCTGAATAAAAATAAAGACAAATATATAGAATTATATACAAATGGAAAAACTATTTTGATAGACAAAGAAGATGCAAAATTCATTATAGTAGAATAGGAGGATTTAAAATGTTATCCAAAGTAAAAAAAGCAACTAATTATATCAAAGACAATATCGATGAAAAACCTATAATAGGTATGATATTAGGTTCTGGATTAGGATACTTAGCTGATAAAATCGAAAATTCAAAAGAAATAAAATATGAAGATATACCTTTTTTCCCAAGTTCAACTGTAAAAGGACACGCAGGGAAATTAGTGATCGGAAATTTAGAAGGGGTTCCTGTAATAGCTTTAAAAGGACGATTTCATGCATATGAAGGCTTAAATATGAAAAAGATAACATTTCCTATTTATATTATGAAAGAATTAGGGGTTAAAGGACTTATTTTAACAAATGCAGCTGGTGGATTAAACAGAACTTATAAACCAGGAGATATAGTTGCCAACACAGATTTTATTAATTTTTCTATGAAGAATCCTCTTATAGGACCAAACTATGAAGAGCTTGGCCCTAGATTCGTTCCCATGGCTAATCCAATCGACCAAAAATGGTTAGATTCTATAATAGAACAATCTGGCAAGAACAATATTGAAATAAAAAAGGGTACTTATGCATGGTTTTTAGGACCAACTTATGAAACCCCTGCAGAAATAAAAATGGTAGAGAAATTTCAAGCTGATTTGGTTGGAATGTCAACAATGCCAGAAGTGATTGCAGCTAATCACGCTGGTATAAGGGTAGTATCTTTTTCTGCATGTACAAATATGGCAGCAGGCATTTTACCTGAACCTTTGAACCATGAAGATGTTGTTAGAGTTGCAGACAAAATAAAACCCATTTTTGAAAAAGTAGTTAAAACTGCTCTTAAAATGTTTTGATGGAGGTATATTATGATAAATAAAATAATTGATGAAATAAATAATGCTGAAACTATAATGATTGCTGGTCACATAATGCCTGATGGAGATGATATTAGCTCTGTATCATCATTAGTGCTTGGTTTAACAATGTATGGTAAAAAAGTTGTGGGGATAATAGACGATGAAATTCCAGAATATTTAGAGGAATTTAAATTCGTTAAACAATTTATAAGAGATTTCGATTGTGCAAAAGAAAATCCTTCAGATTTAATAATTATTGTTGATGCTTCTTCACCAGATAGGGTTGGAAGAGTACAAGAATTATTTGATTTTAGAAGAGTCGTAGTTGTTGATCATCATGCGACAAATACTAATTTTGGACATATTAATTGGGTTGATTCAAATTATGCTTCAACTGCTCAAATGGTCAAAGAAATTCTAGAAAACTTAAATATTAAATATAATAAAGATTTGGCAACTATGAATTTAACTGGAATTGCAACTGATACTGGCTTTTTTAGATATTCAAACACCGATACTAAAGTTTTTAGGGATGCTGCTGATTTAATTGAAAAAGGTGCAGAGTTGAGTAAGATAACAAATTCTGTATTAGAAAATAAACCAATAGAAAATCTTTTACTTTTAAAAGATGTTGTGAATGAGCTTGAATTTTATAGTAATAATAAACTAGCTATTTCTCATGTGACTTTAGACATGATTGAAAAATACAATATTTTACCTAAAAATATACCTCCTTTTGTAGGAGACTTAAGATCGTTAAAAGGTGTAGAGGTTGCTGTTATGTTTAATGAACATGAAAAAGGAGTTTTTCATGTTTCTATGAGATCAAAAGAGTGGTTTGATGTATCAAAAATCGCTTTTGAAATGGGTGGTGGAGGTCATCCAAGAGCAGCTGGATTTTCTTCAAATAAACCACTTGAAGAGCTTAAAAAGATTACCGTATCCAAAATAAATGAGGCTTTTGAAAAATAATGATCTATATATTTTTATTTTTCCTTTGGATGATTTTAATAGGAGATTTTTCTGATTTTTCTATAGCAATAGGATTATTTTTTGTAATAATCTCTAATTTAATAACAGGTGTTTTTTTCGAAAGAAAAATAAAAGGAATGGTAGAAATTTTGATTTCTACCATTGGTACTATTTTAAATATGTATAAAACAACATTTCAATTTATACCTTTAATATTTAAAAAACACTATTCTGGACTAACTTTTATAAATTTAAAAGATAGAACAGAGGTAGAAAAAGTGGCTATTGCAGATTGTATAACTCTTACCCCAAAAACGCTTTTTGTAGATATAGACGAATCAAATTTAATTATTCACAGAGTAGAAAATACCCCGGAAAAAGCCCATTCATCAGATGGGGTTTGGGAAGGTGATTTATTTGAATAATTACACTTTGAATCAAATACTAATAATAATTCCTTTTGCGTTAACTTTAATAAAATTATTTATAGGGCCAAATCAATGGGAAAGATTATTAGCTTATACATCTTTTTCTTCAAAAATTACTGTGATAATGTTATTGTACATATTTCATACAGAACAATTTTTTTTAATGGATATGATAATTATCTTCGCTTTGTTAAATGTTTGGGGAGTATTAATAGCGACTAAATTTTTAGAGAAAGGTAAGATTAAAAAATGATTGGAGATATTTTATTTTATGTAGGGATTTTTTTCTTTATTGTTGGGAGTATAGGGATGCTTACAATGAAAGACTTTTATTCAAGAGTTCAAGCTTCAGGAATAGCTGATACTATAGGTGTCTTTACGATATTACTTTCATTTATGATAAAAAATCCTGATAATATAGCAAAATTAGTTTTAATAGCTTTATTAATTATTATTATAGAACCCGTTATTTCCCATATTTTAGCATGGGGAGCTTCTCGTAGTGATATAAAAGTAGGTGGAAATAAAAATGATAATCTTTAATTATTTTATGATCGCTGTTATAGTTATTCTTGCATTATACATTTCACTAATAAAAAATCATATAAATGCCCTTTTAGCCTATGGGATGTTTGGAGCAGCATTATCTGCTGTTTTTTTTATATTAAACGCTCCCGATGTTGCTATAGTTGAAATAACTGTTGGAGCAGCATTCATATTTTTTATATATCTTATCGCTATAAAAAAAGTGGGTAAAGTTAGAGTTTATTATGTTCTTACACCTTATATGGTTGAAAAAAGAGAAAATAAGATTATGGGGTTTGAATATGCGTTGTTGAATCATTTTATAGAAGCAAAAGGCTTAGAAGTAGAATACGTAGAAGTTAGTGAAGAAGAATCTTTTCAAAAGCTAGAAAAAAGTGGAGATATATTAATAGGTGGTCATACGAAAATAAACGATAATGAAATTTTAGAATCAGAAGAGTTTTTACCAACAAAAATATTTATGGTAGGTAAGCCAAATAAAACTTCGTATGGATATTTCGAAGAAGACTTAGAAGCTAAATATAAATTAGATGAATTTAATGACAACTTCATTATAGATCTTATAAGGTATAAATATTTACTATATTTAGGAAAAACTTTTAATAATAACAAAGTAGAAGAACTTAAAACAACTGGTTATAAAATTCTTTTTAATTCAAACAATGATTTTTTAAAAGAAGAATTTAACGATTTTATAGAAGAATTTAAAAACGATAAAGATAAATATGAAGAATTAATTAGGAGGTATATAGGATGATAAAAACTATTATATCAATTATTCTATTATCTTCAATATTTTTTATATTTATATTTAATGTAAACATAGGTGATGCAACATCTACATTTACCTCGGAGCTAATAATTAGAGAAAATGGTTCTCAAAATATGGTTTCATCAATAGTCTTAGATTTTAGGCTATTTGACACTTTTTTTGAGGTTCTTGTTTTTACCATTGCTATAATAGGAGTATCTTTTTATATGGAAAAATTACCTGAGTACAAAGGGAAAGACACTATTTTAAGATCCCCAGTTATTCAAATAATGACTCCTATATTATTTCAAATAATAGTTTTGATTTCGCTTTATATAGCTCTAACAGGTCATATAGGTCCTGGTGGAGGTTTCGCTGCTGGAGTTATTTTAGGTACTGGTTTAATAGGGGTATCTTTTGTAAAACCTATGGATGAAATTGAAAATATATTTAAAAGATCAAAAATTGAAAAGTTTAAAATATTATCCCCTTTACTCATAATTATTTACGGAATTTTAGGACTTGTATGGGGAGATACATATTTCGCAAATTTTCCCTTAACAGGAGAAGTTGGTTCTTTGTTGAGTGGAGGATCTGCAGTTTTAATTAATTTTATAATAGGGTTTGAAGTTTTTGCTGGGACATGGACGATCTTATATAAATTTATTAAACATAGGGGGTTATTATGAATTTATATCAAATCTTATCATTTTTGGTATTTATTATAGGTGTTTTTGGAGTAATAAATCAAAAAGATATGATATTAAAATTATTAAACTTGGGCACAATACAATCTGGTGTTGTATTGCTTTTTATTGCTATTTCATATAACGGACATTCTCCGATTATAACCCCAGGGATAGAATCCTATTCAGATCCTTTAATACATTCTTTTCTATTAACTGTAATAGTTATTGGATTTGCAAACTTATCTTTAATGCTTGTTTTTGTTATGATTTTATCCAGTAAAATAAAGACTTATCAAATAGATGAAATTGAGAAAAAAATAAAATGAATATTTTTTTTCTACCAACTTTAATATTCTTCTCTTCATCGATATTATTATATTTTCTTTATAAGCACAAAAGCATATTAATAAAAACTACTTATATAAGTGGTTTTATTATTTTACTTATTTCTGATTACGGAAGTTTTGTGTTTAATAACGTCAGCAGAAATCTTGGGATACAGCTTTCCTTAGATTACAACAACAAATTAATTCTTTTATTCTTCTTTATTTTATCATTTATAACTTATACTTTATTTTTTAGAAAAAAAGAAAAATATTTTCTAATGATTTTTTTGATCTTAAATGGAGCTATAATAAATTTCTTTCAAAGTAGAGATTATTTTAATATTTACGTTAGTTTAGAACTTATCTCTATGTCCTTGTTTTTATTAGTGGCATATGAGAAAAAGGTTAAAATGGTTTGGGCATCATTGAAATATATGATATTTTCAAGTGTAGCTTTAAATTTATATTTAATATCAATTGCAATTCTTTATTCCAATACTGGAACACTAAATCTAATAGAGAATCTTGCTTTTGATAAACCTTTATTTTTTCAAACTTTTTTAGTTAGCAGCTTATTAATAAAATCTGGAGTCTTTTTTTTGTCAGGATGGGTAATAGATGTTCAATCTTATTCAACTCCTGGTGTATCAGCAATCTTAACTGGAGTCGTTGAAAAAATGGGTCTGTGGATGTTATTTTTGATCTTTCCATCTTTTAATAAGGGGACTATTGATTTTCTTTTGATTTTTGCAATAGTAACTTTATTCTTAAGTTATACTTATTTATTATTTCAAAATAATATAAAAAAAATATTTGCAATATCAACAATGTCTCAAGTAAGCTATGGTTTATTAGTTATTATTTTTTCTAGAGAAATTTTTGTTTATTTCTTTATTTATCATATGATAACAAAAGGTTTTATATTTATATTAGTAGATAAATTTTTTACAGAAAAAAGAATAATAACATTAGAAGACTTAAAAAGAAAAATTATCAGATATGATATATATTTGATGTTTTTTATATTGATTTTTAATTTAACAGGAGCTTATCCTTCAATTTTATATATAATAAAAAAGAATATAGAATTGGGATTTTTCTTGAATATAGTACTATTATTAGTTGGTATATTCTTTGAAAAAATAATGGATAACATTCATATAGAAGAAAAATACAAAAAAATAAATCATATTATAATCCCTGGTTTGTTTTTAATTATCTTTATAAATCTTTATTTTCAAAATATAGAAATAAGAGAAATTTTATTTGGACTTGTATTTTTAGTTGTAGGTGCCTTAAGTTATAAATTTTTCAAAAATAAAATAAATCTTAAAGAAATTAATATATTTAGTTTTACCAATAACCTAATATATATATTAGGTTTTGTACTAATGATAATGATTTTTGAACTAAAAGGAATGATATAAATGTTTTTACTTGCATCTTTAATACCTTTATCAATGGGAATAATACAATATTTATTTCCTAATTATAGAAAAATAAATGCAATAATAAACTATGTTTCAGTTATAGTTATACTTATTTTTTCGGAATCACAAAGTATATATTTATCTTCAAATAATATTTTTAACGGAATAGAACTTCAATTTAATTCTCAAATCAAGATTTTGCTTATCTCTATGAACATATTTTTTATGATTGTCTTTTTTAAATCTTATAAAAAATATTCTAAAATATATCTTTTGCTTTGGTTTATGCTTAATGGTGCTTTAAATAGTTTTTTTACAACAAGAGACTTTTTCAATATATACGTACATCTTGAGTTAATATCAATGTTGATTTTTTTATTAGTGGCGCTTGATAGAGATGAAAAAAAGATATGGGCATCATTGAAATATATGTTTTTAAGCTCTATAGCTTTTGAGATATATTTAATAGGTGTAGCAATAATTTATAAAGATACAGGAAGTATAAATATCAACTATGTTGTTAATCATGGAGACATTTCTCAACTAGCACTTGAATTTATAATTATTGGATTATTAATCAAATCAGGATTTTTCTTTATCTCCGGATGGCTAGAAAATGCTCATGGTGAAGCTGTATATGGAATATCTCCTATTCTTTCGGGGGTTATTGTTAAATTAGGGTTGGGAATAATATTTCTGATAATACCTTTATTAAACGTTGCTAATAGAGAATTACTTATAAATTATGCCTATATTAGTTCTATAATGGGCGGTATTTTTATGATTTTAGAAAATAATTTAAAAAAAATGCTTGCCTTTTCTACTATGATTACGACAGCTTATATGCTTATAGTGCTAATACAATTTACTGATTTTTTTGTATATTTTTTGGCATTAGATATGTATATTAAAGGTTTTCTTTTTATGAATGCGGATGATATAAAATTAATAACGAAGCAAAAAGATATAAGAAAAATAAAAAAAATACCTTTATCTCTTTACATTATATTTTTTATAAATATTTTTATAATAACAGGGTTATATCCTTCTGTAATCAATGGTATTAAATATAATTTAATTATAAATCATAACTTTCTTTTTATTGGATACTTTTTTTATGGTGCCTTGATATATAAATTGATAAAAAACATCACATTTCATAGAGGTTTTAACTTCAAAAATTGGTATATGTATATCATAGCGTTTTCTTTTATTATTTTTTCTTTTATAAATATTAAATTTCATCTAAAAGAATTCATAATAGAAATTTTACTTATGATACTAGGAGCTATTTTCTTCAAATTTTTAAACAATTTTATAAAAGAAAAAAATATAGACCTTTCTTTTATGCATAAATTCGATAATACTATTATTTATCAAATTACATTACTTCTTATTATCCTTATAATAAACGCTTAAATGATCGATTAACAATTATTTGTATTTTTATTTACCGTATGTTCATTGACAGTGAGAGTGGAAATGTGGTAGTATTATCTTCGGCTTTCGTAGCCGGAG
>CAZRTN010000006.1:0-30947 GCA_964603015.1 uncultured Thermotogaceae bacterium
AATTGAAAGAGCAGATGCTTTTAGAATAATATCAGAACCAGGAGATATGACAAGGTATGATTTTATTATCATACCTATAACAGATTCATATTATAAAATAGCCCCTTACAGATCTACTTTTGCATTTCCTAAAGAATTTGACTATCACCAGATTCAGCATATAGGCTATTTAGAAGATGCAATTAAGTTTATGGAAGACCATAAAGACCATGAAAACTTTAAAAATGTAAATCCGAACACATTATTAGAGTGTGTTAGAAGTATTAGACTTATTAGATCAGATCATGATAATACTTCAATATTTATCAATTAAAACACTAAATTATGTTAGCATTAATTATTTTTATAATACTCAATGCCTTACAAGTAGTTGGTATAGAGTATTTAAGCTTAGCTTTAAAATCAAATTCAAGATTGTTAACACAAGAGCATAAGAATATTATTAAAAAGTATTATCTTTTTGATATTTTTATTATAATTTTTACAGCTTTTTCAGTATTTTTGTTTTTGATTTTATTAAATTTATATCCAATTAGATTAAACTCTGTTGTAGATCAGATTATATTTAGTATGACAGCAAGTTTAATTTACATAATAAATTATAAAGGATTTAAAACTATTTTAAAAATGTTTATTTATGAGTAAAATAATGAAATTTGAAGATGACTCCAGACTAGCACTATTTTCTGGAGTACAATCTTTAACAAAAGCTGTAAAAACCACGTTAGGCCCAAAAGGACGTAACGTGGTAATTGAAAGAAATCTTAATGAGCCTGTAATTACTAAAGATGGTGTAACTGTGGCCAATAGTATAGAATTTGAAGATCCTTATCAGAATATTGGTGCAAGGATTGTAAAAGAGGCTGCTCAAAAAACAAATGATATAGCAGGTGATGGTACTACAACTGTTTTAGTACTATCTGAAGCTATAATGAAAGAAGGTCTTAAAGTGTTGAAGAACTCTAAAAGATTTAGTCCTGTAGGTATAAAGAATGGAATTGATCAGGCTTCTAAGGATGTTATTAAATTGTTAAAAGAAAGATCAATACCTATTGAAAACTCTCCAGAAGCTATAAAACACGTCGCTTCAATTTCTGCAAATAATAGTGAAAAAGTTGGAGAATTAATTAAAGCTGCTATAGAATCTGTATCAGCTGATGGTGTTATTGAAGTTGAAACATCTAAAAATGGAAAAACATATATAGATGTTACAGATGGTATGCAGATAGATAATGGATTGATGCTTCCATCTATGATGAACATGCCTAAGAAAAGAAAGAGTGAGTATAAAAATCCACTCATTTTAGTTACTAACTATGTATTCTCTGATGCTGAAGATATTTATCCTATATTACAATATTCTGTAAAGAAATCGAGACCATTTGTTATTTTTGCCGACGATCTTAAAAATGCTGCTTTACAAACAGTAAATCAAAATTTACTAGAAGGTAATTGTGAAGGTGCTATAATCAAAACTCCTGGATTTAATGAGAGGCAAATTGAAAATATGCAGGATATAGCAGCTATAGTTGGAGCTAAATATATTAATAGAGACACTGTACATAAAATTAAAGATATACCAGAAGAGCATGTTCCAAAAATGTTTGGTTCTGCTGACAAAGTATCTTCTGATAGATATACTACCCACATAATTGATGGAAAGTCTGATGAAGATGCTTTAGAAAAACAAATTGCCCAGGTTAAATCTGATATTGTAGATGAAAATAGCAGTCAGTATGACAAAGATATGGCTATGAAAAGACTTGGAAAATTAGAAGGTGGTGTTGCTGTTATTAATGTAGGTGCTGATACTAAATTTGAAACAGGTGAGTTAAAAGATAGGGTAGAAGATGCATTAAATTCTACAAGATCTGCTATTAAAGAAGGTATACTTCCTGGAGGTGGTATTGCATTTCATAGAATATCAAACATGCTGAAACCTTCTGCAAAAAATACAGCTGATTTTGTAATTGGTTATGAAATCTTATTAGATGCTATCAAAGTACCCATCCAACAAATAATGTATAATTGTGGATTAAGTGGATATAGAAAAAGAAAGATTTTTAAGGAAATTAAAAATAATTCATTTAATATAGGTTATGATGCTAAAAATAATGTAGTGTGTGATCTTATAGATGCTGGTATTATTGACCCAGCATTGGTATCAATAACAGCATTGAAACAAGCTGCTTCTATTGCTGGTACGTTCTTAACTACTGAATGTGTTGTGGCTGTAAAACCTGATCAAATTAATGTAAATAGTATCCCTACTATTGACTTAGAAGATTAAGGTGTGTTGTTTGATTAGTTTAAGTTTAAGACAGGTATTTTAAGTAATACCTGTCTTTTTTTATCTAATCTTCAGAATCTCCGCCTTTAAATATTTTATACCAATAACCATCATCATTCTTATATGTAGATTTTCCTAAAGATCTAAATGTACCAACAGCATTTAAAGCAGGAAACACATCTTCAAGTTGCCTATAAATCCTATCTTCACCTGCATAACTTCCATATTTAATTTTACGTGGTTTAGCTCCAGTAAGAACATCAATAGAAGCACTTGAAAGTTCACTTAAATCTACTATTAAAGACGTAAGTGGTACAGGATTTTTAATAAGTCTTTCCATTTCCATTGGAGATATCCACATAAACAAATCTGTTTGAACTCTACCTATAATGTTAAGTAAAAATCTAGCTCCATACTTCATTTCATCATCATCATCACCAAACACATCTTTTATAAGTGCTGTCAGCAGTGTAAATGAAATAATAGAAGCACCTATAAAATAAAGCTCTGTTAAATTAGCTCTCATATTAGCAGCATCTACCTTAGATAAAGCTCTTTCAAAATTTACTTTTTCATCTACAGATAAGTTATTATAGTCTTCCTCTGTTATTGTTTGAGAAGGATTATCTATATGATAATAATAATCAAAATCTGTTTTACCACCCCATAATTTTTTAATGAGTTGCTTACTTATAAATCCAAATGTTTGCATCGTGGTTTTTTCACCAATACCGTCTTTATATATAGAAGTCCAACTTTTCCACCTACCTTTTTCTACAGTACCAGTAGCTGCAGAAGCTCTTTCTACACCAAACCTGGTATAATATGCTTGAGGCATCCATGTTCTGAAGGTTTTGAGTAATCTACCACCAATTGTATTACCCCAGGATAAAGGAGATTCAGGATCATAATTACCATGTGCCCTGGCCACAGTTCTATCAAATTTAGCTTTAAATTGATTCAAGCTATCTTTAATTTCATTGCTCACATCTTCTGGTAATTTACCATTTTCATCCATCAATTCCCACAAATTTGTTTCTTCACCGTTATAAGTTACTTTTGTAGCTCTTAATAATGCTACAGCTAATGGGGTTTGATTAAAATATTCACCACGCTCCATAAAGTTCCAGGGACTTATTGTTTGTAGTTTGCTGGAATTCACTTTTTTAGATTTCTTTTCTATAATCTCATGTTTAGTCTTCTTCATAAGATCTAATCTGTCCATAGCACTTCTAGCTTTTTTTGCATTTGGTGTAGCACCATATCCCATAGTAATAGCTTTTCCAGAACCTTCCATAGCTACTCTATATCCAAACATTAAGTCTTTCATTGAAAAATATCTACCATCAGAACCTAATAATATATTAGCTACAACACCAAAACCAATATTAGCTACACCAGAAAATACATTCCAACCTATACCTTTCAGTCTTACATACTGGTTTAAACCATCAAGTATAGAAATATAATCAACATTATAACTAATAGCATCTAATTCATCTAATAGAGTTTCTTTAGATTCAATATATTGTATATCATTTATTTCACCATTTTCAAACTGTTTATTAAGATTTTCTATTTGTTGTTCTAAATCTTTCTTTCTATCCTTATCTTCTTCTTTAACTGCAGAAATTTTTGATTTTTTATCAGAAGAAAGTTTTTTAGTCTGGTATCCATATAGTGATAATACAGAATTATTTAAAGCATCTAAACTATTCTGAAGCTTTTTAGCTTCTTTTCTATTCTGCTCTGCATCAGTTGGATTTTCAGAATTTACATCATTAATAGAATTATTAATAACTTGATTTGCAATCAGGTGTATCATACTAATACTATCTTCAATAGCTGCTTTATGTTTGTAAGTAACCATAGCATTAGCATAACCTTGTAATATTTTTTTAAATCCTACATCATTTTGTGAGTTTATCTCATCTAAATACTGTATTCTACGTTCATTAATTTCACTCCTGGGCATTTCTTTACCAGCATTCTCAGACTTATACTTAATTTTATCTCTTTGAATTCTGTTTCTAACGTGTTCAAATGGATTTACTAATTCTAATTGTGTTCTCTGCCTTTCTACTGTTGGTAAGTCTTTGTGTCTTTTAGCTGCTACAGAAAGTTTTACCTTATCATACAGACCTTTAAGACCATCTATAGTTTTACCATTCTTAAAAGCTTCTAATAACGTCTTTTCTGTAAAAGGTATAGATAACATATTCATGCCTTTGGTTACATCTCTAGGAGCCATTTGATATAATCTTTCCATAGTTTCTCTTGTAAACCAATATATCTTTCTAAGCTGCTCATTAGACATTATCCTTTCAAAATTCTTATCATAATAACCTGTATTATTACCTTCAGAATCATATCTTCTGGCTATCATTACAAGTTTATCACTATTAAAAATTTCCCCTTTAACAGCAAAAGCTGATATAGAATTATTATGCCAATCTAAAGCAAATTTCATAGGAGAATTTTCAAGATAGTATTGAAATAAAAGTTCTGAATATTCTTGCTCTGTTAAATCACGCCCTTCTAAAGATTCTTTATATAGTTGATAATTCTCTACATACTCATCCATTTGTTCCTCAATCTGTCTGATATATCTATTAAGTATTCTTTTATCACCACCAAGATGTTTTAATATTTCTTGTCGATGCGCTTTTCTATTATTTTCGTTTAAAAATTGCTCTTTAACCTTATTAGGCAAAGAATCAAATTCCTCTTTATATTTATTATAATCTAGCAAATATAAAGGGTTAACAACCTCAGCATCTTTTTTTAATTGCCCTACTAGTTTTTCTGCTGCTGCCTTAACAGCTTCTTTTCTTTCATCTGCATCTAAATCAGAGTTACTATTAATACTATCTATTTTTTTATTAAATGAATATATAGCATCAAACTGTTTTGTATTATATTCATAAGTAAATATATCTACAATAGATCCAGTTTTTCTAGTATCTGTATTAGATGCATTCTGCCGCATTAATTCTTCCTGCTCAGTAGTTACATCTTTAAGTTCTTCATTAATAACATCTGATAAATCATCAATTTCTTGATTAGCCTTACTGGTTGCTAACTTAAAAAGCTGAATAACTGTTTGATATGTAGTGTCTTCTGCTTCAGATATAGATAATAAGTGGGAAAGTATCCAACTCATGCCCTGTCCACCTGTTTTTGATAATGTTTGTTCTTTAAAGTATTCTTTTATTTCATCAGTTAGATTGTCTTTAAAAGCATCATCACGTTGTTGTTCAAATATTAAATCAGCTTTAGCTAATACATCATTAAACTTATTAGTAAAAAATGTTCTGTATGTACCTAAATATTCTATTACACTTTGTATTTCCTTAGAAGGGTTCACCAATTCTTCTTTAGTAAATAATGGCGTGTTTTGAGGATCTGTGATAGTAGACCAATGACTTATAGTTCTTACAGCTTCAGAAATATCAGCAGGTGATATATCCTCCTTACTCAGAAGTTCATCAATTCTGTTTTTATCTTTCTCATAAAGTTCTGTTATAGTAGATTCTATATTATCTACCCTATTTATAAAATCAACTTCTTCTTTTAACTCTTTTCTATTTTGCTCTAAATTAATTAACTCTTTCTTTAAAGAACTTTTTTGTTTTTGAGATATATCTTCACTTCTTATAGATTGTTTAACACTGTTAATTTTAGTATTTAGCCTGGATAGTCTAGAACCTCTATTTTCAAGAATTGTTTTAAATCTTGTTTCTATATTTTCCTTATCAGGATCATATATTTGTCTAGCTCTTTTTTTAGCAAGTTCTGTTGAAGGATTTTTATAACCATTAGCTATATATAAGCGATCAACTTCTGCTTCAGATCCTAATATATCTAGCAGTTTATAATAATGCGGTGTCTTTTTAATTTGACATTGTGGATTTGCCATTATCTACATATTTTTTGATATTCTCTAATCATTTTGTCTGTGACTAAATTAGCCATTTCTAATGGACTATTCAAATCTTTTACTACAGGATTTAATTTTAAAGTTGAATAGCTGGTTCCATTTTTAGAATTGTTACTAATTTCTACTTTATAAAATTCAATTCCGTATTCACTAATCTGAGCATCTCTAATACTTCTGGCTTTAGATTGTAACTGGTTTAGTGTTCTTTCAGAAGTTTTAAATTCTTTCACACTACCATCAGATTTAATCATATTTGCAGATTTAAATAAATCTATTTTACTTGGAGCAATATTATCAAATATACTAGATTCTACAGCTTCTCCTACATTTGTTAAATTTGACAATTGTTTATCAACAGGTCTATTATATTCTAAAGCTAACTCCTCTTCGCTCTCAACTATATAATCACCATCATCATTGAACATACCTTTTTCTTCAGAAGGTTGATTAGCTTCTTCTTGTTGGGTTTCTTCTATAGTTTCGCTAGTGTCTAATTTCAACAAATTATAAATACCAGCATATAAAGCAGAATCCTTATTAACTTTTTGACCTGTTACAGTTTTAAAAGTATTAAGAATAAATTCAGCAATCTTGTCTAAAATAGCTTCTAACCCTTTCTTACCTTTAATACTTAATTTATTAAGCTCATCCTGAAACTCCGGTTGTGTGAAAATCTCAGAAGTAAACTCACTGCTTGACAAAAATCCATATAGATGTTTAATATTATTGTCAGACATGTACTTGCTAAATTCTTCAAAATCTTCTGTTTTTTGAGTCTTCTTTGCTTTATTAAAAAGCATTTGAGCTTTTTCAAAAACTTCTAATTCATTTTTTGATAGTTTTTTCTTATAAGATTTCACAGCTTCCTCAAACAAAGCATTCATATTAGATTTAAACTTCTCATTAGAATTCATTGATGTAACTATATGAAGTACTTCGTGCAGTACTACACGTTCCATATCAAATACACTAGAAAGTTTATTAGGGTTTATATAAACAGTAGATCCTCTTTTCTTGCCAGGTTGACTCATATTCTTGTCTATCACAAGAGATACACCACCTAAATCTAATTTATTTAAAATAGATGCTATTTGATTAAACAACGGATTGTTAGTATTTTCTACTATAGTAGTTAATATAGTATTGCCTTTAGATTTTAAAAGCTTATTTCTATATTCTTGAGATGTTGAAACAGTTTTGCTATGACTATTATATAAAGCCTCTTTTTTATTTGCAGTCAAATCTTCTATCTTTGTCAACTCATCAATAATACCTTCAGTTAATTCTCCATTAACCATGCTGTCTTGCAATTTTGAAGAACCTTCTCTATTGGCATCATATTGTTTAAAGAATGTACCATTCAATGCTTTTATATCTACATAATATGTAGTCTTTCCTTCTTTTTTAGTTTTAATAAATACCCTATAAGGTGATCTTCCTCTAGCATTAGAAGCTCCAAATGTAGAGAATATAGTTGGTGCAAATGTATCTATTGTAGAATATGTAAAACTCTTACCAGCTTTTTTATAATTTGTATTTAATATAGTTTCGGGATGGTTTCTGAAAAACTGTAATATAAACGGTGGCCATAATGCAGGACTTTCTGAATTTAATAAATCCAGATTAGCTTCTGCAAAGAAATACCCAACTTCATCCAATGTATCACTATTTAAAGTGGCCAGCCTGTTCATAAATGGTAAAGCATGTAAATATGCTGGTGATATAGCTTTAGCATAGTCAACAGCACCATATAAATTGCCTGATAAAACAGCACCTTTTACAAGATCTTCTGCAAATACTCTGGTATTTACACCGTTTACTTCCCTTTCATTTAAAATAAGATCTGTTAAGCCTAATATAATCCTATCAGATGTAGAGTCATTAATGTTAGTAATATTTTGATATACCTGCTCTGCTATATTATTATATGCTTTTTTAGTATCTAGAGAATTGATAAATGCGTTGTTTGAAATATTAACATCATCAGACTCTTTTAAAGCCATAGTTCTCTTTACTAACGAGTTACTACCTTTAAACAATCTTTGTCTTACATTATCCAAATTTTCCTCAAACAATCCAGTACCAGCATCAGTCATCATGAATGATTTCATAGCCTTATATACTGTATTATCAAACTCAGCCTCCTGGTTTATAGAATTAAATTTTTTAGTAACGTGGGTTTTTATAAAAGCAAGAGTATTACTAGCCTGATAACTATTATAAAAATGTGTGTTAGACCACAATACATTGCTTGTTCTTAAAGCACCTAAAGCTCTGCCAGGTATACCTGTATTTAAAAGTTCTTCAGTACCCCCTATTTTAGGACTTGCTTTTAATTCATCTGAGGCTCTTTCTAATGCTATAGCTTCAGCAAAGTTTTTACCAAAACCTTTAGAATCAATACTTATAACCTGTTCTAAATCAGCTATATCTTCACCAAATCTTTTTAAAATAATGAATTTTTTAAATAAAGCCCATTGAGTTTGTTCAAAATTGCTAACATCCTCTTTAGAACCAATCATATCTAATAGCTTAGATTTAGTAAGTCTGGTTCCAGTATATTTTCTTTCTTCTAATGTTTTTTCTTTATATTTAGTAAGACTTTGAATTTCTCCCATAAATTGTTCAAAACTTCCACCAATGTATTCATCAAACAATTCTTCTATTGCTTTAGATTCTGCATCAGCTACAAATGAATCACCACTTCTATATTTCTCAAGTTTTCGCACATAGTCTTTTATTATAGGCTGACTAGTAATTAAAGGAGTGGTTTCTGTAAATCCTAAACCATTCATAACTTTAACAAATGGACTGGTTATATTATTGATATTTATATATTGTATAACCTGCATATTTTCATGGTCTACATGTACTGTAAGATATGCAGAAATTACATCAGACCTATATATAGTAGGGTCTTCAAGGGTATGATAATCTTTATCAGATCCAATTAAATCACCACCTTCATTAACCACACTACCAAAAACTATTTTAGTTTTAGGTTTTACTGGTAAAAATAAACCATCTTCTAGTTGTTGTCCTAACGCATTTAATATTAAATCATTAGCATAAATACCTACACCAGAATTACCAGATTGAGCAGAATATCTTTTATTCATTTGCGTAGTACTATCTAAAAATACTGAATTATCTGCTTCCTCAGTTGTTTTGTTTTGTTGATCTATAATCTTCTTAGTAATACCATCTTCTTTTGACAAGAATAATTCACTTTCTTGCTTATATACTTTTTTAGCTATCTCATCATTAACTTCAGCAGCTTCATGAATCTTGTGATAAATATCAACTACTTCATTCTTTTTAATAGCTTTTGTATCAGTTAACTTATCCAAAATTTCCAATGTTCTTACATAACTGAGTAATTGTTTTCTATCATTAATAAGACTTTCTCTATTAGCTCTTAAATCTTTAATACGATCAATAAGTTTTTTAAATATAGCACTTCTATTATCAGTATCATCAATTTCACTTTGATAGATGTCAATCCTTTCAGTTAAATCATAAATCTCCTCTTTAAGATCAGGATTGTTTCTTTTTATATAATCCAAACTTTCTTTAATATCCTTTCTTAATTCCTCTATAGGCTTACCATAATACTCTACTAACTTATCAGCATGCTCTTGTTTTACAACAGCTATATTATCATTATTGTCCAGAAACCTGTAATGTCTATAAACATATAATTTATCAATATCAAAATCCTGACCCATCTTGACTGTAAGATCTTTAGATGTAATTATTTTGTCACCTACGTTTGTAGGTAAAAATCCAACAACTTTAAGAGACGCTTGAAAATTTAAGCCCTGATTAGGTATTCTCATAGCAAATGCTTTCAGTATTTCTGGATCTAAACGTGATGTATCAATATAACCATCTTCATCTAAGTAATCTTCTATGTTTAATAAGTTACCATTATTATCAGTAATATCCCAGGATATCAAACATTCATCAGGGGCTAAATAACCCTTCCAATCTTTTGTATACTTAGTACTAGCATCAATCTCAGAAGTTCCATACAATTCCTCCATCTCCTCAGCTGTAAGATTAGAATAACCTTCCTCACTAGCTGCAATGTAAGATTTGCCAGGCATTTTTTGTTTTAAAACTCTATTTACTACTAATGAGTTCATTACAGATTCAAAATCATTAGGAGCAAATATTAAAGTTCTAAGATCATGGTCGTCTAATTCTAAAAACTGTTGAGAATTAATATCAGACTTTAAAGCACCTGCTAACTCTGCAAGCATTTCTTTAACCATTCCAGTATTTAAACTTCCATCTTCTAAGTAAATTTCATTTTGTAATTCTTTATGAGCTTCCTCATATATAGCATCCCAGTTGTCCTGGTATGTTTTAACAAGTTCTGCATATTCTCCACCCAAGCTTTTCAAAATTTTTATAACATCAGTGAATAAATTTTTAGATGCTTGTGTAACATTATTAATTTCTCGTTTAGTAATTTTTACTGGGTTCTCCTGTTGTCTTTTTAGACCTCTCATAGGCAAAGCAACACTTGATTTCTTTAATTCTCCCTGTAATTCCTCAAGAGATTTAAATTTACCAGCATCTTTTTCACCTTCAATTTCAGAAAAAATATTACCTTTTTCAGGAATGCCTTCTAATTTAGCAGCAGTTTTAAAAGCAACTCTGTCAATACCTTCAGTTTCCATAGCTATTCTAAGCTTATCTAACTGAGTACCTACAAGTTCTTCAGGAAGTAATGGATAGGAAGATGACTTTATGTAATATTCATTTTCTACCATTGTCTCATTGTCCAAATACTTGTGGTGTTTTCCAGTATATTCTGGTTTTACAGGATTATAAATAATATTATTAAATTCTGTTAAACCTTTTTCACCTAATTGCTTTCTTATAGCTTTTCTAACAACATCTGTATATAAATAATTCTTTTTAGCTATTTCATTTTTAATAGTTTCTTTGGCTATCTCAGCAATTCTACTATCAATTTCACCAAGTCTTGCAGCTAAATCAAGATGATGGGCTAATGTGGTTAATTCCTGCGCATCTGTAGATTCTATACCACCGTTATATTTAGTTTTATCACCAAACAATTTAACCATTCTATCAACAGCCCTGGACAAAGTTTTATTATCGTTAACTATAGAATAAGTGATTTTTTCTTTAGCAGACCCAGAATATTCATTACCAGGTGCAACATCTTTAGCCAATCTTTTACCTATATTTTCTACAGTAGTAGGTAAATCTTTTTTAAAGAATTGGGCATAATCACCAGTCATTAGCATTGAAACATTAGCAGCAGATACTAAATACTGCATCTCCATATCTATAGCTAATCTTTCTAATGTATTTTTTGAATAACCAGCATTACTGGTATCAATATATTTAAAAGCTACACCATTTCTACCAGCATCTGTATCATTAACACCAATTCCATTTTCTTTCCAAAACTCTAACTTTCTATTACCTAAATTTTTAGCTGTTTCATTAATTAAATCTAATGCAGCCTGTTTTCTTGTTATAGTTTCACCATCAATTTCTATAGTACCGTTAGGATCTAAAAATTGATCACCATCAAAGTAGATGCCTTTCATTGCAGGAATAATATAGAAATTATTTCTTCCCTTATTATATGCTTCTGATATAGGTAATTTTTTACCAGGGTTGTTTTTCTCCCATTCATTAAACTTACTAATACGCTCTAACTCAGGTGCTACTAATTGAGAAAATAATCGTTCTAATGTTTCCTGACCTAAATCATTAGTACTGCTGTTTTTCTTAAAAAGTAAAGGCATTTTAGGAACTCGTAATGTAACTGCGCCTTTTTTATCACTTTGGGTTGGGTACAATAAATCTATTACTCTAGAATTATTTCCAGACATATCAGATTGCACAGACAGAAATGCATTTATTGCAAATATTTCTTGTTCCAATCTAGTCAGAGATAATAAATCTCTATTGTCTCTATTATCCTCACCTTGCTTTCTTATAGCCTGAAGTGATACTTTTCTAACAGCAAAGTTTTCAGCAAATAAACCTTCACGCCCTTTTTCAGGATTAATCATATTTTGAAGCCACCATGAATGCCTTGTAAATATGGTATTATTTTTAATATTTAGTAAATTACTACTATCATTTTCATCATATCCTTTATAAGCATTTATAAGGTCTTGTTCTATTTGTTTAGCTGCAAAGTTAAGTCCAAATGAATATACTGTTTTATTACCCTGCCTGTGAGAGTTTGGTAAAAATTCAGCATTATATAAGGCATCTATATGAGATAATCTTTTAAATATTGTTTGATTGAATAAGATAGCATCTTCAAGATTTTTACGTGCTTCCTTACTTTTTAATATGTTTTTTATAATAGAAGTAACTCCTTTTAAGGTCGTAGCTGTGTCTCCCTTATAAATAAATTTCTCATCCCTGATGTAATTTAATGTATTTATAGAAAGATCCATACCAAGTTTTTTAAAGAACTTTTTATATTCTACTGGATCATAAATTTTAGATGATAATCTTTCAGATTCTTCCACTAAATTGTTGAGAACATCTTCTTTAAAATAAGGTTTACCATCTTTAAAATTAAATAATGTTTTCTTATTCAATAGCATAGAATGCCACTGTTCTCTAATAACTGAAGATAGATCTTGTGAATTGGCGTGTATAAGTTGGGCATTATAAGTATCCATTTCACCTTTTACAGTACTCCTATCAACTCTATATAATACCATTACAGAATCTACAGCGTGTCCAGACATTGCTGTTACAAATTGATTTCTTAGTCTATGAATGTTTTTAGTTTCATCACTTTCTAAACTATCAATTACTTGCTGAATTTCTGGATAAGCTGTCGTATACTCTCTTAAAGTATCTAGCATGATGTCTAAATCAGGAGCCAAATCTGCTGTAAGCATTCTTAACAATACGTACATTTCATTAAAATCTTTCTTTAATGGTATACCAGCAAATCCTTTGTAAACGTGTGATTTATTACCGTTAGCGTCTGTTTCTACACGCTTAATTTCATTTATATTGGATAAGAATAACTTAATTTCTTGACTAAGTTTTAATCTTTGATCTATTTCATAAGAATCTTTATCATACAAAATTTGATCAGTATTGTCTTCCTGAGCTTTATCAATAGTTGTAGTAGTCTGTATTCCTATAGTATTTTTTAATTTTCTAAATACTCTGTTTTCAATAACATTAAAATTATTTAATAGATCCAGGTATATATCCTGCAATCTAGTATTACCAGTCCTTTCATAATCAGCAGCTATACTGGCTTTTACATTATTGAGTATTTTAGATATATCTTTCCTGGCAAATTTGGAAAGATTTTCAGAGTTTAATATACTATTAAGCACTAAAGAATATCCTGCATTTACAGCATTTTCCTGAGCTTTTATGGAATCAATATCAATAACTAATTCTGATAAATATTGCTGCATAGAAGTAGTTTCTCTACGTGTTAGAGAAAACTCTTCTTCGTTTTCTATAATCATACCATCATCAGTAGTAGGCTTGCCTTGTTGTTCTTCTGCAATACCTAACTTATACTCTTTCATAATACCTTTAAGAACATCTACATTTTCTCCTTTTTGGGTGATAATATTTTTAACTCTATCAAGTATTTCACGTCTATTTTCTCTTACAGTAGTTTGTTCCTCATTAGTAAGATCTTCATACATAAATATCTTGTTAGCTAAATTATCTAATTCCTCATTAGCTTCAGGTTTTTGTTCACTAATAGCATTAAGTATTTTTTCTCTAACTTTCCCTGTTTTAAACTTTTCAACATATGGGTTTGAAGGTGCTAATGTTAATATCCTATTATCAGGTAATATTACATATTTAGTATTATTATATGTATATTCTCTTAATGTACCTTCTTGCCTGGACTTTTCTGCAAGAGCTTTATTTTTAATAGTCTGAGAAGTGACCTCATTACCATTACCAAAATAAAATTTTCCTTCTGGTGTTATAGTTATATTAAATTGATCTACCTTAACTCTTGTACCTTCAGCAGGTATAGTCTGCTTTTCAGTACCCCGCTCTGTAGGAGCCTTCTGTTCATTAGCAAAAGAAAGGTCTAATGTTACTACAGGTTGTGGTGTATAATAATAATTGCCGTCATATTCTATAGGATTTAATATAGTTTTATTAGTCTTCCACAAGAATTCATTATAAGGCATTGTAGTTATAGAACCATCAGTACCTATAAAAGATACCTCACCACCATCCATATTATTAGCATAATTATTTGTATACTGCTTAGATAGTGTAGTTCTTAAAGCTTTTAAATTTTCCTTAAAATATCTGCTATTAACATCAACATTCTTAGTATTTATAAAACCTTGATTAGGTGATTTAGCTCCTAAGTTAGCTTTAACCCTATAATCATACTGTAAAACTTTACCAACTTCTCCAGATGCTTTCTTTATATTAGAAATTTGCATTGCTAAAAGAGATTCTGAGCCTTTACTAGATGCTTCACGCTTAGCTGCTCTTGTAGGAAAATCAGTATCTTCTGTTTTATAGAAGAAATTTTGTAGATAATTTACAAGTGGAACTTCCCCTTCTAAAGTAGGATTACCAGATTCTTCACCAATTTCAACATTCAGTTTATCTGCTGCATCCAATCCAGCTTGATAAGCTTCTTTTAATTCAGGATCTGTTACAGAATCCACATCTATACCTTGAGATACAAATATAGAAGCTGTAATTAAATTCATAGATGTATTTAATATTCCATTATGGATATCATCTTCTAACTCATTTAATTTATAACTACTGGTTGGTATATACTGAATATTACCAGAAGCATCTGTAATACGTAAATAACTATATCCAGGAATCAAATTATTATCATTCCGTTCTTGTTTAAACTCACCGTTTTTATTGATAACAAAGACATCATCAACATCAGCTGTTATGAAATCTACCTCAGAATCTTTTATTCTTTCCTCCAATGATCCTGGAATGTTTTCTTTCTGACCTGCTTTGTTTTTAGTCTGTTTAGTAAATAATGCTGTGGATGTTTTTGATAACACTTTAGTTTTAACATAACTATTATCTTTATCAATCATCTCATTTTCAAGGTACTCCCTTACTTTGTTTAAGTTACCTTGTTCACGTTCTATAAATCCTTGTTTAGTATTTTTATTATTAACCCAGCCTGTAGCATGTATATAACCTATAAGCTTATCTCCTTGATAAACAGCAAATGGTCTATTATTAATTAAATCCTGTTTAGTAACACCTTCTTGTTGTGCATAATCTTTAAATCTGATAACTTTACCATCTACAAAAATATCAGTATTCTCATCACCAAGTCTAATTTCCACCTCACTACCTTCAGAGGCCACTTCAGGATCTAGTAAATGTACCCACTTACCTAATAAAGAATGGTCATCTTTATCTATCTTGCCTGAAGATTCCTGAGTATATTCTTTAGTCAGGTAAGCTAATCTATTATGGGTAATTAATTTAGATGATCCATCATTACTAACTATAGTTTCACCGTCAGGGGTTTTTTCAGTTACAACTCTTAAATCTTTAAGAAATGTGTTGGCCTTTTTCTCAGCTTCTGGTGCTGTAGGAGGCTCATTGCTTGAATCTAAATTAGTATCGCTGGTTTTATTTGTTATATTACCAAGTTGATTATTTAATAGATTGATTAACTCTTCTTTAAGTTCAGGATTTTTTTCTTCTAATTCTTTATCATTGCGTAATTTTTCTAACCTGAAAGAAACAGCTTTTTCAGTTCTAGATAATTTTGGAGAATTATATTGCTCTCTTTTTCTTCTACTAAATTCTGTATCAGTTTCTTCAACTGTACCTTCAGCAGCATTTTTTAAATAGCTTTGTAACTTGCCTTTAATTTCCTGTTTAATTTCAGGATATGTATCTAAATCAGAATCCTCCTCTAATTGTTGTAATCTTTGATTTATACTAGCAGGACTTCTTGATAGTGAAGCACTGGTATATTCATCTAATTTATCCTTACGTAGATTTTGAATTTCTGCTTCTTGCTTTCTATTTTTAGATGCCCTATCATCTTTTTCTTTAGTTACTTTCTGTTCAGCTTCTTTTACTTTTTTATCTACATTGTCCTCTTTTACATACTCATCAAACAATTTTTGACGTTCAGACTTATCATTTAGAATTTTGCTTCTATAACTTTTTAAATCTTCTATATTTTTCTCAACACTTTTTATAGCTGCTTGTACAATATTATGCTCTTCTTTTCTACCTTTAATTACGTTTCCATCAGCATCTTCAGATTGAGATAAGAAATCTTTTAACTCTTTAAGTCTTTTTTCAGATTGAATTCTATTAAAATCATAGGTCATAGCCATGATTTTTAAATTCTCCTGAAAATTCTCCATTACATCATACTGTTTGTTTGTTTTAGGTTTTATAGTAAAAAATTTAGGATTTTTTTCAAAATATTTATAAGATTCAGCAAGTTCATTCGCAGCTTGTTTGTATGTTTCTACTAAGTCAGCTTTTTCAGCTTTACTCATTTGAGAAAACATATCGTATTCTTCTACATTATCTAAAGCTTCCTGTACTTGTTCTAAACCTCCTTCAATACTCAATTGTGGAATCATCCACTGAAGTACTGCAGTATTTAAAGTATTTCTTTGCTCATATCTAAGTTCCTCCTCAGACATATTTAAATACGATTCTTTAACATCTTCCGGTACAGGCATTTTGTCTAGTAATTTTCTAGCCTTATCTTTGTTATTATTCTTTACAGCATCTAACACATCCAGTTTCAATGAATTAAAATATTGTTTGCCTATAGATTTTAAACGATCATAAATTTTCTGAGGGTCACTTTGTATTTCACCATCTTTTGTATCTAATTTACTAATCCAATTACCATCAGCATCTTTTTCTACTTTAGTTTTATACAACCCACTATTTAGATTTTTAAAGTTCTCATCAGTCTCTTCAAGCATGTCTTTAAGATTCTGTGCAGCCATCTGTTTCCTCTTGCCTTCTCTGATAGAACCTACTACAGAACCACCTGCACCCAACATACCGCCTAAAAATGCAGAAATCTGTCCTTCAGTCTCTCCAAGCCCTTGTGCAGTTCTTTTAAATACTTCACCAACACCATCAAACCAACTTTCATCAAAATTTTCTTTAGCTGTTCTGGCTTGTTCAATACCATATTGGAATAATTCTTGGGTAGCTTCTGAACCAGCACCTTCGGCAAATCTTTGCGCAGTATTACCTACAGAACGTTTTGCTATATCTGCAGGAGCTTTATGTAACCCAGAAGATGCTTTGGTAGCAGATTTAGCAGGGCCTCTTAGATTACCAAATACCATTTTATGTGTTATAAGGTTAGGTATGGCTGTTACAAACATGTTATCTATAAATGTTTTCGCAGCTTGATTGCTTAGAATATCTGGATCTTTTACACCCTGCATTTTGAGCTGATCCATAATACCTTTGGCTTCCATAGAAGATTCAAAAAATCCTTGTGCAACTACACTAGACGCAGTTTCTATATTATTAGCTGCCTTGTAACCAATACCAGATTTTATAAGACCTCTGCCAAATTTTATTCCCCTCAATGCAGCACCAGGAGCAAGGAATGAAATGAATGATCCTATACCATTAGCAGCATCTGTAGCCCAAAATTCTGAACTACCTAATTTTTTCCAAAAATCACCATGTTGTACAGCACGTCTGTTATACACTTCTAAAGTGTTACTATTGTTCACATCTTCAAAAAAACCATCTACTGCATTAGTCCAAGCATTATCTACAATATCGGAAAATCTAGCTTTTTCATCAGAAAATAATCCTTTATAACCATAAACACCTAACCCACCTAAGTAACCTACCATATTTATTATATCATGAGTAGCACGACTGGCTATACGTAATGGTGCTTTTAGAAGCTTATTACCAGCACCTTGTTCTTGTGCTGCAGCTTCTTGTAAACTTCCATGCTTATCAATAAGATTTAATACATCATATGTACCAGGTTCACTTTGAGAATATCTTTCATAATCCTCTAACACCTCTACTGATTCAGGATCTAATTCAAATTCAAATTCATCAGTATCTAATCCAGTAGTTATGTTGGGTAAAGGAGGTTGATCAAATTTAGGATTTTCTATATCAATCTCTTCAAAAGCATCTTCAGGGATAGATAGTTGATTAATATTTAATTTTGAATTTTTATTAGCAGTTTCGTCTTTTTTATTATTAGTTGCCATATTGTTGTCTAGTTTTATCTATTATACCTAAATTAGCTTTTATAGCTTTAAGTTCTTGAGATCTTGTTTGTTTAACAGTAATCATGTCTTCTAAAACTTCCTCATAAGGAGTCTTTCTATTTTGTAAGAACAGAGCTGCAGAATAAGGAGCCGTAGGTTTATTTCTATAAGCTTGCTTAGGAGCTTTAGTAGAATTCCACACAGTCACCAATTTACCATCTTTAACACCAAGAACAGAATATACAAATTTACCTGGACGTTTAGGATCTTCTTTCTTTGCTATCATTAAATTACCAACTTTTTTCAATTTTTTAGAATTACCATTAACAGCTTTTTCGATCTCATTTTTATCAAAAGTAAAACCTGGTTCAATAGGTTCTGAATCTAAATAATTATATGAGTTGGCAAATTGTTGATGTTCATATAATAAAGGCATCCCCATTTTAGAAGATAATCTCTTAACAGCATCAGGTTCCAGTGATGATAAATTCTTTTTATACTTTTCATTTGTATTTGTATTTATAAAAGTAATTTCAGGCCCTTTATCCTTAACAGCAACATTCATTGAATAATTGTTTTTATCAAAACCTTCAAGTTTACTATCATCATCTTTTATCTCTTCTGGGAGAAAATCTGGATTATTTTTAAAAAACTCTACAGCATTTTCAGTTTCATCAGAATCAGTAGCAAAAATGCCTGTATTAGAAGCTTTAGTACCTTCAGTAGATGTATAGTTTTCTAATTCCTCATCAAATACCATATTGTAGTCAAAATAAGGCCATTCTTTATCAAAAGATCCTACTTCTATTTTTGACGATTCATTAAGATGTTGCAAACCTTTGTACATTTTTATAGCATCTTCGACAGTCTTAACTCCCTCAGATTGTAATTTCTTTTTGTAATTGTCTGAGAGAGAAAATAACGCTCCTGTAAGATCAGAATTTTTTATTTCTGAAATAGGTGTATTTAATTTAAAATCACCATCTTCAACCCCACCTAATAAACTATTGTAACCTTCTTCAGCAAGTCTCGGAGCATAATCAACATTCATAGCAACATTTTTAATCAACTCGGAATCCTTTTTATTAAATTTATCTATAGTACCTCCATATAGAACACTATTATCGTTAATATCATCAAAACTCTCAGACATGTTTAAATTTTCAGGATCTAAATATTTAGATATCCTATTATTTACTCTTTCATCAATTTCTTTCTTAAACTCATATTGAGGTTTTAATTTAGGATCTTTTTCTACAGCCTCTTCTGTAATAGAAGAAAAATCTACATCATTAGGATCAAATCCATAATTTTCTAAATTAGTAAGTTCTCCTATTTTATAACCCAATCCTATAGCATGTTGATTTGCATAAGGTGTAGTACCCCCACCACCATCAGCTTCTTCTACCTGATTATATTTTAATCTTTTTCTTGCAGATGTTTGAGAAGCTACAACATTAGCAAACTCATCCTGTACTCTTGGATCATTAACCACTTTTTCAGGTTCAATACCATATTTATTAGCTGCATACAGTTGGAAATCTCTATTATTAGCCAATCCTTGTTTTAATACTTGTTTACCATACTTATTTTCTGTAAGATATCTTTTAACAGACTTATCATCCATACCCTGTATAGTACCATTTTTCATTACTTTGAATCCAAGATTATCTTGTATTGAAGGTGGAAGTGATTTAATACTTTGATTGATAGGAGTACTTACATTCTTTCTTATTGAATCAAGCATTTGACTCTCATCATAAAATTCTACAGATGTATTTACATTACGTAAAGTTGGTTCACCATTTTCAAAATTAAATATTCCTTTGTTTTGTAAAGATTCTAAATCCTTACCACCATAAACACCTTTACCTTTAGCCCTTGCTTCCCACAATGCATTCATTTTAGGTTGCAGTTCTTTATAACGTTGCTGCCCCTGACTTAGTGGTATTTGAAGTCTATTAATTTTTGAAAGTATCTCTTCTTTAGCAGCACCCCAATCACCCATATATTCTTCATCAACCATTTTTTTAATATTATTTATCTCTTTATCATAATATTCAGCAAGCTGAGGTTTACTTGCACTAGGCAAATTAGCTTTATTTAACTGAGAAATTAATTGTTCTGGAAGTTGCTTACCTAAATTAAATTCTTGTTGACGTCTGCCTAATGTCTGCATCATTATCTCAGGATTAACATCAGGAGTATATCTATTTATATATTGTACACCTTGATTAGCTCTAGGCACATATGCAGGTGTTCTAGGGTATCTTCTATATCTAGCCATAATTAATCATTTAAAACTGTTCTAGGCATATAAACTAAATTTCCATCAGCATCTTCTACAGGTATCATGTCTCTAAAGGAAGATGCGGCTGTAGTAGCTGCTTGATTACGTCTACCATAATCTTGTGCTACCTGTTGAGGTATGTGGAATAAATTATTTATAGCTTGTGATTTTTGCTGATGTTCTAAATTATCTGCAATTCTATTTTGTCTTGAATTAAACATATCAGCTCTTGATGTTTGTGCTGCATTAAACCTATTAGCCTGGTTTTGTGATTGTGTGTTCATAGATTCTTCTTGAACTTCACTTCCAATTAATCTACTAGATAAATCTTGATTACCTGATAATATCATATCAACTGCCATAGAAGCATAGTTATTACCAGATCCAGTATTTCTTAATGTACGCATAGCTTCTCTTCTGGCGTCAGCACTTCTTGCTATGTCATCTTCTCTACTTTTAGCAAGACTAATATCCTCTGGTGTATATGTTGCAGCATCTACTTCATTATCTCTAAAAGTATCCCCAGCATTTTTAGCATTTATCAAATTTGCAACATTACCAGCAGCAGCAACACCAGCACTTATTAAATTGGGTGTCATACTACCACCTTTCCAGGGAGTAAATTCTTGGTCAGGAGGTGTAGGAGCTGCATTAGCTGCAATTTCATCTACATTAGGAAGTGCTGATGCAGCCAAATCAGCTTCCCTCATCCCACCACTAAGGTCAACACCACCAGACATGTTATTACCTTCATTACCATATTGTGGTATATATGGAGGCTGACTTGGCAAAGTATCTCTTGTGCCTTGAAATTTAGGCATTCCTTGTCCATTTGGTAAAGGCGGAGCTTTTTCTTGTTGTTCTGTTTTTAGCTCATCTAATTCCATCTCTAATGATTGTCTTGCATAAGGATCTATACCATCTAAATCTTCACCTAATCTTTTCTTGTATTTAGATTTTATTTTCTTGGCTTCATCAGAGAATGTTTTTTTAGAACCTTCTGGTTTAAGCTTATCAGAGAATATAAAATTATCATAACTTGTTTCACCATCTTCTGTTAAAGCTACTGGCTGATTTCCAGTAGTAATAGAAGGGTTTCCCTGAGCATCTACAGGTATACCACCATTAGGGCCTTTATGTGATTGACCTATATACTCATTAGTAGGAACAAATCCACCATTAGCCATTTGAGGTACTTGTGGGTTTCCAAGCATTTCTTGTTCCTTTTGTGCAAAATAGGCTTCTTTTTGTTGAGCTTCCTGAGCAGCCAAAGCTTCTTCTGATTGAGCTTCCATTTCATTCTTTTGATTAGATTGGGCAACATCTCCAGCTATTTGTCCAGCACCACTAACCATCATAGGAACACCAACACCTGCACCAACAGCTGTAGCTGTTAATGCTGCACCAGTTGCAGCTGTTAAACCACCCATAACTCCTTTTGAATGATCTTTTAGCCAGCCACCAAAACCTTTTTGATCCAGTAATTTAGTAAAAGTCTCGTTAGGTACAGATTCTATAGTATTGCCAGCTTTTTGAGCAGGATTTTTAGCAGGATAAAATACTGTTCTACCTCCAAACATTGGCACAGATTCAGCAAATTCTTCTTTAGTACCCATCTGTCCAGTAGTATTTAAAAATCCTGTATCAAGCAAATTTTTGTATTCGTTGAATTGCTCTTCACCTAATATTTCTTTTATTCTATCTTCTGAAAAAGAAATATCTCCAACCATTGGAGCTAACTGTTCGTCATACAATTTGTTAAGTTGTTCAGGATCTCTACTAAGACCTCTGTAATTACCCTCATCTCCCACATTGCTAGTAAATACATCCTGATACAATGCTGGTATTTGATCAGCAACATCCTGACCTTTTTGTTTAGCTACTTCATCTAGCCAGGCTTCTGTTAAAATACCCTGGTATTTTCTAAACAATTCTTCATTTCTATAAAGATCAGGACGCTCATCCTTACTGTAACTTTTTTTAGACTTATTTTTATTCTTATCAGCCATAATAAACAAATTTAATTGATAGAATTATATTATTCAAACTTTTGGACAACTTTCTATTATATTATAATTTAAAATTATAATACTTGTAAAGTAAAATATGAAACAATTTCATTTATCAAAATACGTTCTATATATGATCCTTTTTTGCCAAATTTTTCAAAATTGACCTTTACCTTAGTAAAATAGTCTTTAAACTTATCATTATTAGAATCATATATAAGGTTTGTACGTATTTTCCTAAATATAGTGGTGAAGTCTTCAGGACTGTTAATAGTTACAGACTCCTGATAACTATTAGATACTTCTATAGATTTTATTACATCCAGAGTATTACCATCATAATATGTTCCATCATTATTAATTACAGTAAGTAATGCCTCAAAGACTTCATATATATGATTATTAGCTCCATAAGGATTTACTATAAGTGTTATTGAGCTATTCTTATGATCTCCTAAAATGTAACACTTAGGCCCATCATTCATTGAATATACATACCCTTGATTATTTTCAGATTTATACATTAATGGCTTATTATCAGAGGAAAAGAATTTAATATCTCCAGAGTCTATCATACCAGTAACTTTCTGATAATTCTCATTATATATTATAAAGTAAGAATCCTCTTCATTATACACATTTATATAGAGTTCATTTTGAGTAAAATCAAAATATAATTTTATTTTGTTGTCAGATACACATATATCTTTGATGAGAGATCCTATACTAAGTCTATCTCCAATATCAGTACTGACTTTTCCATCATAAAATCTAAATTCTCCTCTATTATAATCAATCCAATAAATACCCCGATCTGATACCGTAACATGATTTCTATCTGTTATACCAGAATTATTATCAATTACTTGGTATCCTTCAAGAACATTACCACGTGCTATCGTTATAGATGATTGATTATTAATAGATGTCTGTCTTTCATTTATGTAGAAAGTTCCAAAACTTTTTGTTTGAAAATAGTATAATCTATCTCTAAACCTAATCATATTTATTAGATCTCCTTTACTAGAATCTAGTGTAATACGTTTATTATTTATAAATTTTATCCAGCTATCAGTATATTCTCCAGGTATTTTTAAGTTGGAATGTATTACTTCTAATGCTGAATTGTCCTCTACAAGATCGAATGGTTTAGGTAACGCAATATCTAGTAAAGATCTATTAATCTCATAAGCATCATTGTAAGCATAAAAATCTTCATCTTGCATTACTGAAACACTGGTATTTCTACTATATATACCTTTGTTTTCATGTAAATTAGCAGATTGATACAATTCTTTATTTACTTTTTTTCTAAACAAGTCACCACTTAAAAAATTAAAGTTCTTCCTAGATATGGCTGGAAACCAATTTATAGATGTTCTTTTAACACTGCTATTAGTTTCATCATCCATTACACCATTAAGATGTTCAAAGATTCCAAAATAATAATCTCCGTACACATTTACAGAAGAATTGTTTGAAATAAATTTAGATACAGGATTATAAATATTAAATGTTTTATCTTCATAAGAAGACCCACCGTATCTAATAGCATAGTTTTCTTTTTTAAGAGCTTTAATTTCTGCTGTATAATCACCATCAAAATTAGTAGATAAAACATCTTTAGGGGAAACTATAAGTCTAGATCCTGCTAAAGAATGATCATGTTCTCCATCTTGTACATCTGTATTATAATAATAACTCTCATTTCTACCAACATAATCATATATTATATAATGACTATACCTAATAGGAGTTGTTGGGGTTGATAAATCTGATATATCTTCTATAAAATCCCTATAGGAATCTTTTGGATTGGCACATTTAATAAATTTGGAGCTGTATAAAGAGCCTGTAGTTTCATTAGTTAAGTTAGATGCGATAGAACTTGCTGTTTCTTTCTCTAAAGTCAGCCAGTTTGTATATTTAAATACTCTGCATTTATAATCATTACTATCCGCATGAACAGTTACATCATCACCATAATAATGTGTTAGCAGTCCAAAACTTCTTAAAAACATATCAGTATCATCTTCTAAACTTTTCATTTTAGAAAAGTCTAAAAATAAATCTGGGGATATTATTGCTCCTGGAGTAGAAAATTTTACAGTATTATTAGCAGTCGGCCCTAGACCTCCTACAGGTAGATCACTGCCATCAAGTTGTAAAACATCCTGGTGAGGATATCCATAGTAATACCTGCTATGTGATTTCGTTATAACACCTGCTTCATATGGTTTTATATCTATAGGTGCATAAGGACCTACAGCTTTATTACTGTAATCAGACTCTGCTTCTTTAGGAACTCTTACTATCCTCCAGGATAATCCAGAAGGTACATTATTAACTTCAAATTCTAAATAAAGTACTTTAACAGCATTTGTAGGAGCATCAGAATCCCAAGTTCTTACAATAGCATCGTGACCACTACCACTACCACTACCGTCTGATATAAAACTATTAGGTTCAGGACTTCTAATGTCTCCAATCCATTTAACATAACTAACTCTTCCTGTAGCATTTTCTAGAAATTGTATTCCATATCTTTCTACTTCATCATACGGTATAGCTAATTTGCTATTATTATTTGGATTAGTATAATCATTAAAGAACCCATTAGCATCAGTTTCTGGAGAAACTATATCATTTGTTAATACAGAATGATCTAATTCATCAGAATTAAGATTGATAGTGTGAGTCTTGAATTTATAAGATATATTATATCCTATACCCCCATAATATTTTCTAAAATTATTACTAGAGCTTAAAGGATGTAAACCAAATGATACTTCATTCATAGTATCACTATTACTACATTGCCATGCTCTACAATTAGTATCTTTTAAATCTTTAATGCCATCATAAATACAATCATGTGTTTTTTTAATATATGATGTTTTATTATAGTATACTGGAAATGAGTCTCCGCTTATGTTATATTTTATATACTCTCCTGATGAATAAGTAGAAGAACTATACAATTCAATAGAATTATCACCATCTTCGTCATATATTGTTTGTGAAAATACTTCACTACTACCTCCTCGAAACCCAAAACTAAATGCTCTACTTTCCCAAAATTCATTACCATCATCGTCTGTAAAAAATCCATTATTGTCAGAATCATTTTCTTTTATCCACTCATCTACATCAAAATAATCTTTTTTGTTCACATTAGCTACAAATAGATAATTGTCTTTTTCACCTAGTATGCCTGGATTAATTATTACATTTCTAAAAATAAGTTCTTCTGGAGATAATGCACCTAACGAAGTACCAGAATCTGAAAACGTTAAAGTATTAGATACCGGTTTTTCTTCTATAATATTTATTTGAGGGTTACTGTTTTTAGAAGGATAATAAACAGATACTATCCTAATTCTGCTAAATTTACTAGTATCAATATTAGACACACTACCAACTACACCACGTCCTGAATTCTCACCAACTTTCCCACCTGATATTAATTTATAATCTGATTTAGAAAACCTGTCTGTTACATATACAACATCTGACAAAGGTGCAAAAGAAGTTTCCGAACCATTTATATTATACAGTTGATAAGTGTAAAAGTATGCACCATTTTTTAAACTACCTGATGTGAAATCTTTAAATTCTGCTGGTTCATTAATTTCTTTAGAATATGTTAAAGTTTCCTCAAGTGTTAGATTTTCTAAATCATTATATTTACTATTTACTATATTTAAATGTCTAAAATTGGAATTGTCTACCCAATAAATTTTTTCAACTTTAGAAGTTTCATAATTATATATAGCTTCTTTTACAGCAATGTCTTTTGCAGAACTAAATTTACAGTAAAAAACCAAACCTACTTCATAATTTCTACTATTTATATCTACATTTGAATGATAATATTCATTGTCCTGAACAAACTTTTTAATATTGAATGAAGAATTACCACCTTTTAATTTATTCTTGTTTATTCTAAATATAACAAAATTAGCAGGTGTATAATTAACCTTTAAAAACAAAACTATAGAATCAGAAGTCTCTACAATATGCAGTATTTTAACTATATTCAATAAATTGATTCTTAATACAGTACCATCAATATTTTCTAAATTAAAAAAAGACCCCTCCTTATTAGAGTACATTTTAAAATTCCTGGTTTCAAAATATGTACTCTTATTATAATGAGAAAAAGAAGCATCTCTGTTTATACCACCAGTAAAGGTTTGTGTTAATTTCTGTGTTCTTGACTGTAAAGGTCTTTCTGACATAATTAAGTATATTTAATATGCGTTCTAAATCCAAGATTTTTAAATCTTGTAGCAAACGCATCATAATCCATAGTTTTATTTAAAAATTGGTTTTTAATCATCTCCATCTCAGTCTCATCAGGTATCTCTAAACTATTGACCCCGTGAGCTAATGAGAAATATTCTTGTTCAATTCTATCAAATTTTCTTTCAAGAATTTGATCTTGCATATACATCTTAAATGCAATGCTTTTAGCTACATACGCTGTAATAGCAGCTAAATACTCTTCCACATCCAAAACTAAAGGATATCCTGCCTCATCTAATGGAAAACCTAAATATATAAATACTAATTTTTGAGATTGTTCATTAGTAAAGATATGATTTCTCTTTAAATAGTATGTTTTATTAGAATGTATATTAAGTGTAAAATCTTCCCTAAAAACAGAATCTACACAGTACATAGGCTGCTTACTTTCATAATCTATAACAGCTATGGGATATTCTATATTTGAAGGTATTATACCTCTGTAATTCTCAACTTCTATTGGTTCAGGCATTGTATCTTCACCATTAGTAATAATCAAATCATACATTTTATTAGTACCAAGCATTCTCAAACCATCATAGATAAATTCATCTACATCGTGTCCTGTAGCATCAATACCGTAGTACCTATAAACCCTACTTATAATTGTATCTTTATTTACATAGTTTCCATTATTCATAATAAATCTTATTTTGGTTTGATAAAGTTGATAACATTTCTTTCCAGTCCCTTATAGGTGTAAATGAATATAACGATTGGTTTTTAACATTTATAGACAGTTTATCCCAAGATATTCTATTATTATATCCATCAGTATGTTCATTTAAATGATATATATGTTTCTTATTAGGTATTTTACCTATTTCCTCATCAGTCAAACTTTTATAAAGCTTTCTCCAATATTCCCAAGATGCTTTATAATTAACTTTTAAAAAATTTGTATTTACTTTATTATCTTCATTTAATAATAATCTATTTTTAAAACGTTTGACTCTAATACCACCAAGTCTGTGCGGTAAAATAAATTCTTCAGATTCATTAATAACCCTGTTCATAACATATAAAACACTAGATTTAAGTACCTTTTTAAATTCTTTATAAGATAAATTACTATCATAATTGTTTTTATAGAACTTATAAAGGTCTTTTAAACTATAATCTGCTTTTATCTTTCTTTTACCTCTTTTTATATTAGGCATTACTGAACATCACTACTTAAATTATGAGACTCATCATTTGTTTTATCTGAATAATTTGCTAACTCTAAGCCAAAGCGTTCAGATATTATCTTTCTTTCTAACACATCCCTAAATTCCTGAGATATTGGATAACTGTCAGTATCTTTATCAAAAGTACTAACTTCTCTTGGACTAACAAATACAGCAGAAATATAGAGAGACTCAATAGATTCCAAACTAACATTATTAGCTCCAGCAACTGTTATACCATTAGGTGTAACTAGAGCATAAACTGGAAATCTCTCAAATCTATTGGATCTTAAATACGATAAAAATATGTTTTCATTATAAACTATTTTAATAGGGGTTACAACATCTTTTGTATAACTGATATTAGCAATTAAAGGCATATGTCTGGAATTGACATATATATTACTAAGATCTTTTGATACAATAGAAACAATATTATCATCTAAATTATATTTAGGTGAAAGATTAAAATTCATAACCTCCTGCTGTAATAGTGCAGTATCCACCAGTAAAGGATTTTTCAAAGATCTTTGATTAAGTAATTGGTTTCTAGCTCCATCAATCCAGTCATAAACATCTCTTATATCTATATTATCATCATCTTTACGATTTGGACGTGCTGTATCAATTATAGAATAAGCTATTTCATCCAAAGTTTTCTTATATCCCATTGTTTTGTATTTAATTTTCGTTTATATGTTAATTCAGGTACTAATTTAAAATTATTATCTGTATTTACAAAATTAAGTCCGATACCAAACGAATTTTCCCCTTTCAAATACTCTGCATCAAAACCTATAGAAATTGTAGAAATTGATCCACCTAGAAATACCCCTTCATTTGTTACATTATAAGCTATGGGCCTGTTATTACTAAAAATTAATTTAGATTTTAATTTCCTATTTCTTGAAATAGAATCTTCTACTACTATTGTTGCAGAAGAATCATTTTTTAAAGTATCTTTATAAATTCTATAAGCATAATAATCTCTCAATATTGCTGCCGTATCTACATCCCTTAGAAAAGTATCTATCTTAATTATAGTATCATAGATAGTAGTATCTTCCTTAACAGGATAAAATTCTTTTTTTATAACTTCTGTAAACACAGAATCTCCAGGAATAGTATCATATACTACCCTGGGACCCTGTGAATCAGACAAACTACGACAGAAAAATCCACCTGCAAAAGAGGCAATAATTATTATAATTATGAGAAAATATTTCATAGCTTAATATTATTAAAAAGATCATCATCTTTAGGATTAGAGTCTATCTGTTCAAACTCCCCTAAATCTTTTATAGGCATGTTCTTAGATACATATTGTTTATGATCATAATCCCACTCACCATTTTCATTTTTAGTATCCTTTATAATACTTGTTATATATCCATTTTCACACTGTTCTACTCTAACAGTAGTAGAATTATCACCTTTTCTTAAAGTCTTTTCATATGTAACTTTATCTGGTTTTGCATTATCTTTTAGTTCCATACTTTTTAATTTTTATATCCTTAATCCATTTAACTACATTTTCTATAGTGCCACCACCTACAAGTATTCCAAAAATAATAAGCATCCATTGAAATACCAGTGTTTCGTTATTATTAAAATCACTTTCGTAAAAAAGTGTTTTAGCTGTAAATATTATAATAAGTGTAAGTAAACCTATAACACCTATTACACGCTTTGAACTGACTGAAGGATCATCACTAAATAGTGATTTTATCCATTTTTTAATACCCATAAGCTGAAGTTTTTTTATCATTATCATTCATTACATAGTCATCTAAATATACAAACCCTTTTAACCTCAAACCATCATATACATTAAACATGGATTTATAATTGAAATATTCTTTATTGGCTACGCTACCACCATCTCTGTCTCCAGGATATTTGCTGGTATTACCTTCAGAAGTTTTAAAGTAACCATCTACACAATCTATTACAATCCCAATATGTCCAGTCCAATGTTTTACGCCATGGTTGTAAGTTTGCCAAACAACTAAAGCACCTATTTTAGGAACAGATCCGATAGGATAACCAGCTTTCTTGAAGTTTTTATAGGTTTGTACAGCTGAAGGACTAAATAATTTAGTGAGTCTTTCTACTACAATATTAGCACCTAAATCTCTGTAAACTTCTGTCCAAACTAATTCTACATAGTAAGCGCACCAGGGGTCATCTACTTGAAAACCTACTTTTTTCATAAGTTTCCAAAAAGCAGGATCTTTAAATCCTTTGTTTCCTTTTATTTCAACTTTGTTTTTAAATAATTCTGTTTTTTTAACAACAGCTTCTTCTACAATATACATGACATTTGTTATTTAAATACATATTCTGATTCACTATTATTATATGAACATCTTGCACCAACAGTATCATTGCTCCAATCTGTATCATTTTTTATATTCGTAACAGAACTACCATCGGCATATTTAGTACAAGCCCAATTTTGAGCTAACCAAAGTTGTGTGCCAATTTGAATAATATCATAGATATTTCCATCTAAATCAGTATATTTATCACCTGCTGAATAAGTATCTGTGTCGGTTACTAGCATACGCACCGAACAACCATTCTCCTTATTGTAGTTGCTCCGGTACACATTGCCGTAACTGTAATTCAGACGCCGGTACCAGGCATTGTAGGGATTGAGCTCGGTAGCACTCCACCAGTAGCCGTGGGTACCA